>NZ_JASISR010000009.1 GCF_030063245.1 Paenarthrobacter sp. PH39-S1 | reverse complement strand
ATCAGAGAACTCTGCCAGCACCTCACCACCACCCAAATCCGCTACCCAGGCACCGGGCTCATCCTGCGCTACGAAATCAAAAACCCCTGAACCCACACTGAATACCTCACCATGTCAGGAGCCCTGGGGCCTATCAGCACTAGATACAAGTACGCACCGTGAGCGTGTGCCCACTGAACGAAGTCCTGTTTATACACTTCGGAGGGAAGGAGCGCGCGCGACTGCAGATTGGTCACGGCGAGCAAAGACTGCGGGGCGGGCGGTGCATTGGTCATGGGTCCTCAATCAAGTCACGGGCTAGCCTTTACGACATGGTAGAACACCAAAAATTAAAGGCAGGTTGTGACGCGCACAAACGTGCGCCGGCTTGGCAGGATCACCGCGAGGTTCAAGACGCCGGTTATACCCATCACTTACCGGATACAGCCTATTGTCCCGTGACAACTATCGCTTATAGCCCTTGATTCGGCGTCCGCCCACCGTGCCCCAATACGTCCAGCCGTTGCTATTGTGTTCGAGGATTACCCTTGCCGCACCCGATGGCGAGTCCAGGAAAGTTTGAAACCTGTTGGGAAAGAGCCCAAGTTTCTCCAGCTTGGAGCCCAACCGCCTTCGTTGCACCTTAACCTTGGGAGTTCAAGAACGACATTTCCCCTTCTTTTTCCGATAGAACGATGCCGCCCTATTGCATCTTTACAAAGGGCGGCATTTCTATTCATTCAGGAGAAGAATCTATACATTAAATCTAAATTCCACCACGTTACGTTGCTGAATAACCTCTCACAGCGGAGCCTTTCTGTCGCCCAGCGCCTGACTTGACGCTAGCGTCGAGGTCGTCATGACTCCATATAAACTAGCGACGCTGGCGCAATTCGGCCAATGCACTCTCGCATGAAGCAACCACTTCTCGTTGGTCCGCTTCGCGTCCAAAGTCGCGAAGGTTGCGAACATCTTTTACCCAGGCGCGAAGGTCGGCTCCCTCGTCTCGGCGAATAACTGCCTGCACTACCCGATTCCAGTCCTCATCCGGCCAGGGAGAAGCGCCGCCTAGCCGGCTTGCCGCCACGATGGCACTCAGGTGGAGTGCTGCGTGCTCCGCAGACAACTCTCCTAACCCATCCGTGTACTCCCGGACTCGCTTGAAGGAAGTGGTGAATGTGCGCTTTCCGAGATCTGTGAAGAGGCGGATCTCTGCATGTTCTACCGAAACTGGGAACATCGCGCTTAGTGCGGCAGACAGCGTCATCCAGTCCGGCTCCGGCCCGCTAACTTGCATCTTCAGCGTGTCACCGTCTACTTGAACCGAGTCGCAAGTCAGATTAAAGGCTCCAAGGAAAAGCGCCACCGCAGCGTCGCGGTCTCGGGGAGCCAAGTAAGCGTCACAAGATAGATCTGCCCCAAGGCGGGTCATGGCAAGAGTCATCCCGACGAACGTCGCCATCGTCGTTTCGAGGTATGCGAGGACCTTGTCGATAAACTCATCGAAGGAAAACTCTTCGTCTCCGATTCGGATACCACCCTCCGCCAGGTCCAACCCAGCGTGACCGCCCGCGTTCCTCAGGGCGGGGGTGAGATTCTCGTCAAGCAACAAACCGGGGTAGACCGACGCCGCCTTTTTCGTGGCGTGGCCACCGCTTTTGCCAACCAGACGTTCGTACTCATCCATGGAACTTGCCAGCATGGTCGCCAAGGCGTGCCGGAGGACTCCGTCTCGCCAGGTCGCCACGGCAACTACCGCGCTCTGTGCCGCCTCGAGGTCGCTGCTGCCGTGCGATGAAATCGCAAGGTGCATCGACATGGCTCCGCTCGCGAGGTAGGCCGCTGCGCGCGCATGAGCGCGCCGCCAATCGCCCGACTCAACAAGGGTCTGACCACGCATGGTTGTCGCATCGTCAGCGACGCCAACGACCTCGGTGAATGCCTCTAGGTCGAACAAGTTCTGCGCCAAGAGCAGGATGGTTTGCGATTGGAGACCCATGCCCGGTATGGCGGCATCCCAGCCGACCCCTGCTGAAAGCGCGGCGTCGAGCTCGGTTATGGAGGATTCCCAACCGACGCTTATGCGAGCCTCGCGGCCGATGCGGTTCATACCCTCCAGTGGAGATCCGCTTGCAAACGCCTCTTCCGCCGTATCCAGCTCAGTAATTTCGGCGAGGACTACTGTGGCCTCGCCGATGAGATCATTGCCCCGCCGTTGAAGTCTTTGAGCCACATGCATGTCCGGGGCACAGAGCGCGTCCAGAAAGATTTCCATTCCTTCTGCGAACGTGCGCAGCGCCCGACCGATCACTTTGCCACGGTTCCGTTGGGGTCGCGGCAGCAGGTTGCTCCAACTTGCCAACAGCTGGTCCATATCTCCAAAGGCGACCACCAACGCGTCGGCCGTCCGCCCAGACCTCGATGTTTCAGAAAGCACTCGGAGCACCCGATTCAGTGACTCGTTGAAGTCCGCGGCCAGAGAGTGCGCATCGGGGTTGACAGTATGGTCGGGCGCTCTACGTCCAGCCCTGAATTCTGCAACGAGGCGTTCGCGACGCTGGAGGTCGTATTGGATCTCATGTGCCTTCGGACGCTCCCCGCAATCAGGACAGGTCCGCGCGAGAAGCCGCTCACCACCGCATCCCCCGCACGTGATCGTGCCGAATTTTAAGCGCATTTCCTTGTCCCGCCGCCGCTGACCCAAGCTCCACCCTCCCGATACCTACCGCCCGTCTGTGCCTTCAAGTACACCACCCGGCAGGGACCAGCGCTCTGACAGGTCTATCCGTCATGCTCACTGGCATTAGGACAGACCCGTCAGACGTCGGACGGCAAACGGCAAAACGAATGAAAGGGTTGATCCAACGCGAGAGAAATCGAACAAACGCGGGTTGATGCCGGGCGTCCGTTCGTCAATGCGCTGAGCGCAGTACTGTTTGTATGTGTCCATGAACGTGAACGACCGCGAATACCAAGTGTTTGAACCGAGCTTTCCTCCTGGTCGCGACCCAAAGTTCATCGGGTGGAAAGGCCGGCTGGAGACTCTTTCGTCGTCCGAGGTTTCAATTCGCCAAGCGACCCCGGTTGGGCAAGACGGCCGCCGAATCAAAGATTTACAAGCCCTCTGTGCGCCGATATCCGTCCAAACTGTGGGGGCAAATGTCACGACAATTGCCGAGCGGGTCGTACTCCTAGCCGAAATTGACGACGTCCACCTCGGTTTTTGCGTTACATTCGCGGGACGCCAGAACGCTGATCCCCACTTCATCCAAATACTGGCGGTTGCTCCGAAAGCTCAACGTCGAGGAGTGGGCTTGGCGCTGCTCACCGCGGCAGCGAATCGAGAACCCCTGCGCGACATGGCGCTTGCTACCCAGGATAATAACGTCGCGGCACTGTCGCTGAGCGACAAGTTCACTAGCTCAATTGGCGCGAGCATCCGAAGGGTCAACCTCGGGACCTATCCGGACAGTGACCTCGGCATCTCCCGAGGAATGGGATATCGCGTTTGGGCGATCCAACGCCCATGTAGTCATCCACAGAATGAGTAAATCCGGGGCAGGTGAAGTTGTTGGCAATGACGCCCGCGCACGCTTTGGTTGATTTCCGGCCGCCTCGCGTACCTCCATGCGAGGAGACCACCCCCATGCTAGGGAACCAAGGTCCTCAAACGCGCGCTCTTCCTCTAGGCTTTCGCTTGCCTGCACGATCCGCTACCGAGGACCTACTATGACCGGGAACGCGCCTAGCGCAAAAAAACACAACCAGGCCGGACGTCGCCCTGGCAAGACGACGCTGCAACGTGCTGTTCGCGATACTCCGCTACGGGACCATCTACCAGGACCCCGCCGCGCTGGCGGCCTAAGCCAGAACACCGCCCGATACGCCCGGCCACGCACCGCACCGAGCCGGGCACCGGGTCCCGCCCAAAAGCAGACTCACCAGTAATTCCGCAAATTCCCGTGCGAAAAACCCATGACAAAGTAAATAGGCCCCAGGCGAGGTAGCCAATGACGGTCGGCAGACTGATCACAAGTGTGAGTACGACTCCGCGCCGAGGAATCATCCGTACAAGCGGAAACGACGCATCACCTCCCGAAAATGGAAGAGCTGGCGGTCAGCGGATACGTCCGTGCCCCCGATAGGATCAATGTGATCCGGCCGGCACGAGAGCCCCGGTTGATCCCGAGGGCAAGCACAAATGGTGAATTACTGGTGGGCTAGCCAGAACGCGAACTACCAAACCGTCATCAGGCTGGGCACCCTCTGGACCTGCCCCCGAGAAGACGGAAGTGTCGATATCAGCAGGGGCATGATCAGGTACTTGAATCCTGGGGACATCGTCTTCCACCACTTCAAAAGCTATCTCCGTGCTGCCAGCCGAGTGACGGAATCATGGACACCCTGGGTGCGCCCTGAGGGATATCCGAAGGTTTATATGCAGGAAGGGGACGATGGGTGGCTTGTCACCGTTGAGCCGATCCGGACCGACTTCAAGCTGCACTACAAGCGCGTTGCCGAGCTGATCCGGTAGGACCCGAAGCCCCGCTGAACATCCGGGGCCTGCCGCAGCAGACGTACCTGTCTGCGCTGTCGGAAGACGACGGGCTGGCGCTGCTGGAAGAGCTCGGCCTGCCGGTCGCCGCCACGGACGGTCTCTTCGGCCGTCCGGACGAATTCTGGGGCGGCGGGGAAACCGATGAGGTAGCACTGGACGAAGTACGGCGCGAGCAGTCGGACCTGCGCCGGCACCTGTTGCAAGGCCGGGCTGCGGCGCCCTGCTCGATCTGCGGCGAAGAGCGACCCTCCCGACTGCTGATTGCCGGCCACATCAAGCCGCGCAGTGAATGCACTGAGCAGGAACGCAAGAACTTCCGATCAGTTGCCATACTCGTCTGTAGCCTGGGCTGCGACGCGCTGTTCGGCTGGGGCTACATCGTCGTGGATCCGATTGGCCGCGTGCGCCGGGGCATCCGCGCCGAAACGAAGGACGTCGAAGCCGCAGTTGACCTCCTAATTGGCAAGTCCTGCACTGTCCACAATGAGCAGACGGCACCGAACTTTGCCGCTCATGCGGAACTGACTGCAGTAACTTCGTAGAGCCGACAGCGGGTCATTTTCGCTATTGATCTGCTTCGTTGTCCGAGGAACCGGCTCGCGATGACCGCTTCTTCCTTTGCCGGCAGTTCGAAGCGTTCCGCCAGCGGTGACTCGAGGCCGCTAAGATTGCGGCAGCGCACCCCCAGACGTTAGAGCGCGAACCTAAACTCCACCACCTTCCGTAGCCGAATAACCCCTCAATCGAGTTCACTTGACGAGACAAACCGGCGAAAAACTCGCGTACCATTTCGACCTACCCACTGCCGCTCCGATCACTTAGCTGTCGGAACTCTTCCTAAGCTCAGCAACACGGCGATCGAGGTCCGTTTCGCCGCGGGCGCCCATGGTATTCATAAGATCCGTGGCATCCCGCCCCAGCTGTTGGTCGCCGGACTCCATCGCTGCCGCGATCACCAGGGCTAACGCTTCACGCCGAAGATCCCAGTTGTCGCGGTTTGCGGTATCTTCAGGCTTCAGGAGCGCAGTCAGCGCAGCGAGCGCGTCAGCAGGCATAATCGATGCGGCTTCCGCGAGCTGTCCACCGATCATTCCGTGCGTATTAAGCTCAGGATGGAGCTGGACGGCCTGTCTCAAGCGCGGTAGCCACCAATCAGCGCTGAACTTGCCACACCGAACAAACCAGTAGAAGTCCTTGAGCTCTGCCTTGTGAGCTGGGTGCAACTCCACGTGACGCACGCGCTCGTCCCACAGGTCGCCGAGCCTGTCTCGGATCGCGTCATCAACGACCTCGGCGTGCATGAAGTTCCAGGCGATGTGCCCGATCACGTCACCTCGGACCTCGGGCGCTGCGATCTTATAGAACGCCTTGCGCAGCTCGTCGTCATCGGAAACATGCCCACAGATGATCGCCTGCACCACCCACTGTCCAATACGTTCCTTTGGGGTTGCGCGGTCGCCCCACCCAACGGTGACCTCGTGCTCCGCACGCATCGTCCAGATCATCGATCCGCTGAGAAGTCGGTACAAGTCTGGGTGATAGTAGTGCATGGCGATCGCAGTCGTCAGTGCGATCTGCTGGTCGCGCGTCAGTGAGTCCGCCGATCCGAAGTAGATAGCGAGATTCTCGCTAAGCCATCCGGGTGCGCCGTCGTGGAGTCGCCCTAGACCTTCCCCCAGTACGGCGCGGGAGGCACCTCGTGGATCGTCGCGGGCGAGTTCACTGCGAAGAGTTGCCGCAGACGCGTCGTACCACTGGGCCTCGTGGCCGTGTGCGATCAAATTGACGAGTGCACGGATCAGGATTGGCCACTGCCAGTTGAGTGAAGCAGTCAAGGGGTCCATTCCTGAGGACGACGCGTCGGATCGCGCGTAGTCATCCCAGGCTGCTTCGTCTCCGGACGCTTCACGGATCAGGCCCGCGACGAGCACTAAACTTTCCGGGGTGATCCTTTCGGCGTTCTTCGGCTTCGAGAGTTCTTCGAGGAGCCCCATGGCGGCCTGCTTCGCCGAGGTGAAGTCGGTATCGTCGTCGTATTCACCGCCTTCAGTCGGAAAGCGCGACTCCCTCCCGTGCCTGACTACGTCGGTTAAGGTCTCGGTAACCACGGACCAGTCCAGATCTGAGTCGGCCTTGTACGCCGCTTCCCACCCCGAAATCGCAGCCCGGATGTATTCGGGCCTTAGCCGCTTAACAAGACGGGTCGCTTCCCCCAAGGCATGCGGGTTGGCGGTCAGGACGGCCGTGAGCGCACGCGCTTGACCCTCGTGAGACGGACCCGGGCCAAGCCGATCGCCGGTTACATGCCAGCTCTCAAGCTGAGTCAGCAGTTCGGCGGAGCTCATCGCGGCCATCTCGTCTTGCTCAACCGGGCTGTTGGGTCCAACCCAGGAGGTGATTTGGAACGAGGGGCGAAGGGGATTTTCCAGAACTCCATGCGTTGTGTCCAACTGGTCCAGTTCGGAAACTAGGGCTGGTTGCAACAGTTCGCGTCCGATGCCGCTCAGCACTTGGTGGCGCCAATGCTCGTCCCATCGTGCTATCGAAGATTCGATCTCCTTTGTGCTTTCTCCCCTCGCTGCCATGTTCGTGCGCATGCGATCGCGGTCTTCGTCCGTGAAGTGCCCTTCCTCGATAACGCGCTCGAGCACCTCCCGTTCGGATCGCTCTGCGAGGGCGCGCGCAAGCGCCACGAACTCTAATCGTGCACCTTCGTTTCGGCACTTTGACCGGGCGAGTAGCTCCGTACCGATCTCCACCAGAGCGACCACATCTGGATCGCTCGCCGAACCGAGAACTTCGGCGAGCGAGTACATCGCGATGCGTTCAGCAATCAGAATCGGGTTACGCTTAAACACTGCCCAAGCCGAGGCCGCGGCGGTCGCGAAACCGGTGATCGCGCATTCCCGCACCGCGTCAATGAGCGTATCCTCAATGTCGTGTCGGTCGTTGTGCTGTTGACCAACCGAAGAACGCGTGAAACCACTGTGGTCGAAGTCATCTGTGAACGCATTCTTGATCCGCTCGTGTTCGACAAGCCACGGGAGAACAGTCTTTAGTGCGGCATCTCCAAGGGCCTCCACGAGTCGGGGCATCTCCTCGGCGTACCAGTAAGTCTCTAGTTCGACTACCGGATGACGGCCGTCGCCAGTTGCTTCTCGCGGCCTGAAGAGGAGATTTGCGAACGAGACTCCGTACTTGGTCTGGCCACCCTCTAGCAGGTTGACCGCGAACGAGACAAGATCTTGCGGATCTGTTCGCCAACCGAAACCACCCGACTCCGCCCACGCGTTCAGCAGAGGTTTCAGGCGCACCGCCTCTGCGGCTGGCACTTGCGACCCAACTATGAACAAAGCTCGACGGACCCAGGAGTTTGATGTCGCCTCTAGGCCGAGCAGTACGTCAATGACCTCGCTCGGGGCTTCCGTGCACACGTTCATCAGGTAGCTCACCTCGGGCCAGAAAACGTCGCGGATGTAGCCATCCCCGGTCGGTTCGGGCTCCGGGGGGTCGACGAAGGCGCCCAACTTGGCGAGGGGCTTCACCCAGTGCGGATTCTTCAAACCTTCATAAAAGACGCGGCGGAGCTGATAGCTGGTCAGCCTGCGAACAGCAGCCTCGACTTGATCGGTGGTTGGAACGCTGTACGGATTCATGGCTGCACCTCCTCTTCGAGTCGGTTTGCTGCTGCAAGTAGGTCCTCAATGACGTCCTTGCTCGCAAAGAAGGCAAGGCGGATCGCGTCGACGTAGTCCTCGAAGACCCGGATCTTCTCCGTCAACTTCTGATCTGTGGGAATTAATTCATCCGGCTTGTCACTGAGGTGCGCCCATCTGGTAAAGAACTCGCTCAAGCTACGCCACTCACGTACCGCGGGATGCCTGGGATTGGCATCGTCGGTCAGAAACGCCGCAAGATCGCCCAAACGCCGCTGATCCTCATACATCGCCGCATCAATGAGGCGGTTGAAAACACGCGCAACGTCTCGCGGGACTGGAACGTTCTCAGCCTCCACTGTCAAGTCCATTTCCGGGAACTCAATGCGAAGCTTAGAAAGTTGACGTACCTGTTTCGACGACCCTTTGTGGTTCGCTACAACACCTCGATCGAGACTTCCGCGACCGAGTATCACTGCCGTAGGCAGGCGATTGATCACTTCCCTCATGGCGTGGCATATCAGGAGAACTCGGGTTCTTTCGTAGCCCGGAGCTGGCGTCTCGACTAACAGTTCCCTCGCTACTCGGTAGGTGAGACCGAGCTCGGGCTTCTGCTCCTCGAGCCATTCGACGGTACGCTGCTGAAAAAGGAATTCGTCGGTCTTGCTCAACTCGACCTTCCCCTCAGACCGCCGCTTGATCTTCGCGGCCGCGTGCTGCTCGGGTTGCGGATTGGACTTTCCATGGACAGAAGCCATTTCCTCTCGCATCGCCTACACCTGCTCGAACGAGCCAGTCTGAATGCTACACCGCGGTACGCACTCTGGCATGGGACTATCCTCCCTGGGCTTTTGCCGGGAGGGTCACTTGGCGACACAACAAGAACTCAGATCGTAGAGGTTAGCGCGGAACTCCATCACCACGTTTTGTAGCTGCGCAAACTCAGGCTACGACCTCCCCGTGCTGAGCCCCCGTGGACCTGCGGATCTGTCTCTCGCGATGCCGAAGGCCTCGAGACTAGCTCGGAGGCAAAGTACCGCCAGCAAAGCTGGTACTCACCGCATCGACACACGTAGAAACGTCATGAGACCAAGTCCTCATCGTCAGGTTCCTCTGACGGGCCGTCGGCGTCGTCCATCCAGGCGAAGGCTGCAGATACTGCAGCCTCGTCAGTCTTGAGGATACGCAGTCCCGTGCGTGCGAGCGAGTAGAACTGGTCGACCCAGGCCGTAGCCAATTCGACGTTGCCTCCCGGGTTCAGCGACAGGCTGGGAATGAGGTGCATTCCGTGAAGAGCATTCAAGCAGGGCTCCATCGCGTGCGTTTCCACTGACCACCACTCCGAGTGCGCTACCCCACTAGAGAGCGAGTACGTCTGCGATAGAAGTCCAGCAGACCAGTTTCTTTAGCCATGTCGCGGATAGACTTGCCGTCAGCGAAGGTGTCTCGAGTATCGACTGTTCGGTGATCGATCGCGTCGTTGTTGTGGCTTAGACGCTGGAGCTCGTCGATGCTTTCGCGAAAGCCCGCGGTTCGCGCTTCGTCAGGCAACTCGTCTGAGATGCGTGCGTAGAGCTTCGCCTTGCCGGCCCCATATTCCTGGAACTGCCTATAGATGGTTGGGGCCTGCTGCGCCATCCAGTGCAGGTAGATTCTTAGTCTCCACCAACATGCGACCAATGCGTGCGCCGTGTTCCAGGCGCCACAGATCGGGAGCACCCAGCGCCGCCACGAGATCACGACCGGCACGGGCCACAAGCCCGGAAACAACTTCCTGTCGTTCGTTCGCGTAGAGGTCGGCCGGGGCAGTCTCAGCGCCTCGACGAAGCTGCTCAGCACGTCCAAAGTGAATCGGCGCAGGTTCTCACCGCCATCGGGCATGGAAGTCGGCTCGGCTTCATCGGAGTGGACGGACGATGCAACCAGCCCATTCTGTCCGCTGTCAGCTGGTTCCGCGGGGCCGCCGTCGGGGCTTTCGGCGTCCCGCTTCCGAATGCATCTGGATGTCATCGAGTTCGCTCCCCAGAACACGCGTGCCCACTTGATCGCTTCATCGAAGTGGTTTGGATCATCGGCCTGCACCATCCCTTTGTGCGCGCCCCACATCGCTCGCACGGTCGTGTCAGCCGACGCACGCGTGGCTAGGTCACCCGGGTAGTTCTTCAGCAGATCGATCGTGGGGCCGCTTGACCTGAACGTTCCGGCCTGGACGGTGCTCCAGGTGCGGAAGCATTTCATCAGTGCCTCACGATGGCCGTCCCGAAGGACAGAGAGCAGCGCATCCCGAATCAGTTCCAAGTCCGGTTGTTTCGGTGGTGCGACCTCGATGTCGCCGACAAGCCAGGAGGCTGGCAGATACGGATACGACGCCAGCGCGCTACGGACGCCTTCAGAAAGCAGGCCATGTCGGCCGGCCTCGTCGACGACGATCACGGATGCGTCAGGGAACTTCGCGGCCAGAGCAGCCAAGTGCGAGAGTCGTCCGTCCAACGCCTCTGCAACCCACGCGACCTCTCCATGATGCGCGAGCCCTTCCTGCACAGCTTTCTGCCATTTCACGAACTGCCGAAAGCTGTGATCGCCCTGCTCAGCCAGTACGAGTGCGGGCCAGAGGAGATCCGGGAAGTCGTCCTTGATCCAGTTCTCCATCACCAACATGCCGGTCGCTGCGAGCGGGGACTTGAACACGCGGCCCTTTCTCACGTGGTCAGCCATAGGTCCCGACTGTTGGTTTGGCTTCCGGAGGCTCATGTCAGAAATCTACCTCGTTGATCCGACACAGCCGGCTGGCTTCGCAACCGCGTCGATGTGGCGATAGACTCCCGCGGCCCGCCCCGAACTCAACGAGCCTCCCGGGCCGGTGGGTGCAGATTGACCCGAGCGCCCGAGCAGTCAATTACATCGCTGCGACAGCCCGAGAGGCTAAGGCGCAAATCTAAACTCCACCAAGTTCCGAAGCTGGCGCAGGCCGTTGCGAGGGCGTTTACGCTCTGCCCGAGAGAGATCACCCGCCGAGGACGCGGCGATCAAGGATAATGCAGACATGGCTAACGAACAGCTCGACAACGATCATGACTCGGCTGCCGCCTCCTCGCGGCCGGCCCCTGACTTGACGATAGCGCGTGAGGCCGTTGGGGTGATCGCTCACATGCTAGGAGACGGTCGGTCCGTGATCGACCCAACTACGACGATCTGGACGGCCGAGGCCGCTGAGGAGCTTCGGTCCAGGATCGGGGACAACCTGATCGTCGGGTCGGGCCAGGGACAGTGGGACAAGCTCGACCAGCAGCTCCAGGGCGCGCCACGTGATGTTGTACTTCTTGCGGCCGAGATCGTCTTCCTGCGCGAGCATCCTCTGCGCTCCGCCCTACCAGAGACTCGCCGAGCTCATGTCGATCGGGTTCTATCCCATCTCGACTCCCCCGTGACGGTTCCGGCGCAGATGTCGACGTGGCTGGCTCGCCCAACCGGGATCGCTGGTTTCGAACCGGGCAACTGGTATAACGGCGCGATGTGGCGGCACGTCACTTGGACAGCTTCCTTCGTCCGCTACTGGCGAGGTCTACCTGAGGACCAGCGTGAGGCTGCTCGGACCGATCCGTGGAAGCTACAGCAAGCCATGCTCTCTTCTGGTAACGACCGTTCCGACATCCGTAACGCGCTGCAGTTCCTTGCCCGTCCCGACATCTTCGAACCGATCGCTTCCGCGGGAATGAAGCAGAAGATCCGGGACGGGCTTACCGATCGAATCGGCGGAGCGACGGGCAGCGACCCGGCGTCCATCGACCGTGACCTGCTGGCTATCCGCACCGCTCTGGCCGGCGCGGTCGAGGGACCATTCCACTTCTGGACCCCGGGCGTGGAAGAGCTTTGGGACTCCTCCGCCGGCGAACCCGACCCTGCCGCCACCGATGTCGCCACGTTGGCCGAACCTCGTTCCCGCCATTTCTGGCTCTATTCTCCCGGAGCACAAGCCTCGGAGTGGGAGGAGTTCTCTACCGCCGACATCATGGCGATCGGCTGGGATGAGCTAGACAACCTCGCTTCGTACCCTAGCCGGGAGGCGATCCGTCAGGCCCTCGACGTCGAGGGAAGCGGCGGTTCAATGAGGAACGCCGTCCTGGCGGCGTGGCAGTTCCAGAACGAGATCGCCGTGGGCGACATCGTCTACGCCAAGCGCGGCCGCCGTGAGATCGTCGGTCGCGGCGAGGTCACCTCCGGCGCCCGGTTCGAACCGGACCGTGCCTCGTTCCGCCACGTCCGCGCGATGAAGTGGACCCACACTGGGTCCTGGGAGCACCCCGGGGACGCGGCAACCAAAACGCTCACCGACATTACGCCATACCGCGACTACGTCGAGAAACTTGAGGCTCTCGTCACCGGCGATGTCGAGCCAGGGCCGCCCGTCCCGGCGACGCCGCTCCCGTCCTACGACAAGGCCGCGTTTCTCAGCGAAGTCTATCTTTCCGAAACCGGCTACGACCGGCTGCGCTCCTTGCTGCTGCGAAAGAAGAACGTCATCCTCGCTGGTCCGCCCGGCGTCGGAAAGACCTTCGCGGCCAAACGCCTCGCGTATTCGATCTTGGGTGTGAAGGACCCGAGCCGGATCCAGACAGTTCAGTTTCATCAGAGCTATTCCTACGAGGATTTCATGATGGGCTACCGACCCACCGAGACAGGCGGGTTCACGCGCGCCGAGGGAGCGTTCTACCGGTTCTGCGAGGAAGCTCGTGCCGACGACGATGACCGGCCCTACTTCTTCATCATCGACGAGATCAACCGAGGCAACATTTCCAAGATCTTTGGAGAGCTGCTCATGCTCATCGAGGCCGATAAGCGCGGACAAGAGCTACGCCTGGTCTACAAGAACGAGACCTTCTCTGTACCGGTGAACGTCCACATCATCGGCATGATGAATACCGCAGATCGCAGCCTCGCCGTACTCGACTACGCGCTGCGCCGTCGCTTCGGGTTTTTCGAGATGCCCCCCGGATTCGACTCGGTCGGATTCACCCGGTGGCAGCAGGAGGCAGGCAGTCCCACCCTCGACTGCCTCATCACGGCCGTCGTGGACCTCAACAGGACCATCACTGAAGACCCAGCGCTGGGCCAGGGATTTGCGATCGGGCACAGCTACCTCACACGTCCTGCGGGCAGCGACGCCGACGACGCCTGGCTGTACTCCGTCGTCGAGGATGAACTCATTCCACTGCTCGACGAGTACTGGTTCGACGAGCCGTTCAAAGCCGAGGAGTGGGCCCGTAGGCTCCGGAGTGCCGTCGAATGACCGACCGCTCGATAATCATTCGAAACGTGTACGTGATGATGGCGTACGCGTTCCGGGCGATCCGCAGCGATAGCAACGACATGGTTGCTGCCGAGCGCTTCGACCACCTTCACGACTTGCTAGCGGAGATCCTTGTGCGTAGCGTCGGGGCGCAGGTCAAGCGCGGCATTCACCGAGACTACCTTTACCGCAGCGACGAGATCGCCACCGTCCGCGGCCGGATCGACGTCACTCGCACTATTGCCACCCGCTCAAGCACCCGAGGGCGGCTGGTGTGTGACTTCGACGAGTACGAACCAGACACGCCCCATAACCGGGCACTGAAGTCGGTCATTGTGCTCCTCATCCGCCATAGCGACGTCGCCGCGGCGCGCAAAGATGCGCTGCGGCGGCTCCTACCCTACTTGGATGCGGTGACGCTGGTGGCACCGACGTCGATCCGCTGGGACCGGCTCACCTACCAACGTGCCAACGCCTCATACCGGCTGCTGCTGGGCGTCTGCGAGCTGATCGTCCGCGGACTTCTCCCTACTCCGGACTCCGGAAAATCCAAGCTCACGTCGTGGGTTTCGGATGATGCGATGAGCGCCTTGTACGAGCGGTTCCTTCGCGAATACTACAAAGTCCACCATCCTGAGCTCTCTCCCGGCGCGCCCACCGTTGATTGGGATCTCGATGAGCCGGGCGGCCGGAGCTTGCAACTGCCCTTGATGCGTACCGACGTCACTCTCCGCAACCACGGGCGGACTCTCATCATCGATGCGAAATACTACAGCCATTCGATGCAGACCGGAGCCTGGGGCAAGGCGACCGTCCATTCGACGAATCTGTACCAAATGTTTTCATATGTGAAGAACGAGGACACCCGGCGCAGCGGCCTTGTTAGTGGACTACTCCTCTACGCGCAAACCGATGCCGTGGAGCAACCTGACTTGGACGTCGTAATCCAAGGCAATCGGATAGGTGCGCGAACCATTGACCTCAACCGACCCTGGGAGTATGTCAGCTCACAGCTCGAAGACATAGTCGGATGGCTTGAAGACTGAGGCACTCTTGTAACTCGCTGACACTGCGGTAATGGCGGAGGCCGCAACCGCTCGGCGTCCATTGACACTGATGAGGATTACATTTTCGGCTACGGCGATGAGGAGTTTAGAGGCGCCGCCGCCGACATGTACTAAATTGGTGTCTATGCTGGCCACACGATCCCTATCAGGAGGCAGTGATGGCCATAACAATAAGCGAGGCTCGCCGCAACCTTGTCCGTCTCATCGAGCGGGTAAACTTCGACCACACCGAGGTGGAGATCACGTCGAAACGTGGGTCCGCGGTTCTCTTTTCGAAAGACGAGTTCGACGCGTTGGTGGAAACAAGCTACCTCCTGAGATTCCCCAGGAACGCGCACCGCCTCATTTCCGCTCGGGAATCCGTCCGGGAAGTCGAACCAGCCCAGCACAAGTGTTGAAACCGTGACCGGAGACAGCTCAGCTTGGTCTGTCTGGTGTGAAGACTGCCTGCTCGGGCAGAGCAGGCCTTGAACACCGGCGGAACCCCGCTCTGATCCTCATGGCATCACCACAGTCGCCTACTTTCTACTCCGGGCAGTGGCAGGCCCGCCAGCATCAGTCTGGGAATCGGCGGCCTGCCAGTACGGCCGGCCGATCGGCGGCAGCTTCATCCCCGCCAAACGCTTCACTGTCGGCGAGGTCTGGCGGCCCAGCTGCTCATCGAGAGTGACTTTCAGCCGAGCTGCAAGAATTTCTCGGCGCAGCGTGGCGAAGACCTGATCCCTGTTAGCCGGGTCGTACGTCCTGCGATAGGTCATGATCTTCCTCTTCGCTGCTCGCTGCTTCCATCATGGCCGGTTACCGCCCGATCGCCGACGCTGCCGCCGTAACTTGTGACCTCGACGGCGTTTCCGTGATCAGGTCTTCGGTCGGCGTCATATTCAAGGCATGCGGCTTCACACTTGTAAGAGCCTGAGGGGTTCATGTGCTGGCGACCTGCTCTTTTCATCAGCAGTCGCAATTGCTCGACGACGAGCAAAACGTGGGGTGAGGTTGTCCCGGCAACGACCGGCGGACGACGTTTCTAGCGGGCCTCCGAGGCTCTCGCCACGATGGGCTTCTTGCCATACGTTCTTAAACATGTCCAGCAGCCAGAGAGCGTCCGCGACCACGGTTATTCGTCGCGCCTACCGCGTAGACCAGCAGCGGCAGAAGCCGGCGGCGCCCGGGATTGAGAGATCCTCCGTGACCAAGGATGGGCTCTTCTTAAACGCCCTTTAGCCAATTCTGGGCCGACTCTCCAGAGACCGCATGTCACTTGCCATTTTTGGGCTCGAAACGGCCCAGGATCGGGCGCCTCTCTGGCCCCGTTACCCCCGGAGTCGCCCGTCGAGAATATAACGCGAATCTGGCCCGCAGACGGGCCGGAAACTGGGCAGCCCCTCTCCCTGGTTGATCGACGGCGAGGACGCCCCGGCCTCCGGCATGGCTGTCAGTAACTCCGACACTCTTGCCATGCCTCGCGCGGCTCAAGCCCTCAGTCGGGAAACTATTCCAGTGTCGGAAGCTTTCTTTGGGCCAGTCTTTTCACCGCTTCGGGCGTCGGCCGGCCGCGGCCCCCCGTCCAAGGCAACCCTCAACCGCGCGGCCCGAATCGTGCGCTGCAAATAGAGCGCCATCTCCCTCCGTGACGCCGGATCGGTACGAAGCGTCCCATCCGCCGATCTCAAAGTATCGAAGGGTGACGGCAGCGGCGGCATCGTCAGCTGTGCCAGCCGTACCACCGCTTCCGGCGTCTGCCGCCCCGGGCCTCGTCCAGCAACCCGGAGTTGGGCCGCCCGGATATTGCTTCGTATCCGTTGATTGGTTTCTTCCCTGGTCGCCCGGGCATCCTCATCAGCAGCAGACATTGGCTCGACCCTCTCAGCACGTTGCGGTTCATCATTCCAGAGAGGGCAATCAACCGCCATGGCTTCGCGTCAACGGGGCGGGTGCCGCGCCAGCTCTCTGAAGCGCGTCTGGAACGAAGTCCGCGATCCTCGAGAGAGCATGGCGTACGGCTACAAACCGGTTCCTCGGCACAGGCTCTCCCAGGGTCCAGACCTCGGTTATACCGATAGATGTCACGTCCGTACGGTGGCGTGAGGAGCAGACTATGGTGTACACAACGACCACTGATGAAGCCCCCTCGCAATCGCACGGCGAGGCATTCGACCAAACATTCCAATTGTAGCCCGGTGAGAACCCAGGACCCACGGAGCAATTCCGCTCCTGAGTAGACGGCTACCGCTGTCTTCATCTGCCATCGAGACAACCCTTAGTCCCATGCTGAGTGGATAAACTTGAAGGACCAGCAGAACCAGAAGAGGAGGCCGCCATGGCTATCGCCAACAGACGCAGACTGCCGATACCGACGGCCGCCGAACAAGCTGACCGTGTCTTGAGCCCGGAAAGAAAACGCGAACTCACCATCGACACGATGGCCAGCTGGGCCCTGGAGGGTATGCAGCCCACCCGTCAGACCGTCGAGAACATCAATGCGTACTTGCGCGGCGAAGTCACGATGGACGAATACCTGCGGAAGTTGAAGGGGGCTTGACCCCGGCGGAGGCTGGCGGGTCGTTCGTCGATCCCCATGTCTGCCCCGGGACGGCAGTCCTCCGAGTAGCAGGCACGAGTGCACCTGCCTGATCGGAAGGCACTGCCATGAACAAGGACGCTGCTCCCCCAGTAATTTCCAGAAGGAACCCTGCGCCTCCTACGAGACGAACGTAGCCTTAGGGATCTCGGACAAAACGGAGCATCGGAACCTCCGGCCAACGACGGCGAGAGCCACGAGATGCCTCGGATGGGAACGAGTTATCGATGGCGTTCGCCGGCGAACGCGGAACACTTTTTCACTTAGCGCGACCCGGCCCACTGCGGCGAAGGCAGTCCTGGTCACCCTAATACGCGACTCAAGACTAGGGCGTGACGGCTGCTGAGGATTAGTACTTGGGCGCGAGGTCCACGTACTAGCGTGTCCAGTGATAACAAGGACGCAGCGATGGCGGTAACTATTACCGAGGCTCGCCGCGAGCTTGCCCGCCTCATTGAGCGGGTAAACCTCGACCGCACCGAGATCGAGATCGTGTCGAAGCGTAAATCCGCGGTCTTGATGTCGAAAGCGGAGTACGACGCACTGGTGGAAACCAGCTACCTTCTAAGCGCGCCCGCGAACGCTCACCGCCTCAGGTCCGCTCTGCAATCCGTCCGCGAGGTCGAACCAGCCCAGCACATGCGTCTAAAACCATGACCGGACACACCTCAGCTTGACTGTCTGGTGTGAAGACTGCCGCACGGGGAGAGCCGGCTTTGAACACCGGCGGAACCCCGCGCTGACCGTCATGGCATCCACCACAATCGCCAACTTCTACTCCGAGGAAGTGGCCGACCCACCGGCATCAGTTTGGAAATCACCGCCTCGATTTTACGGCCTGACGATCGGCTGCAGCTTCATCTGGGCCAGAGCCTTCACCGTCGGGGACGTCTCACGGTCCAACTGCTCATCGAGGGTAACCTTCAATCGGGCAGCGAGGATTTCCCGGCGCAGCATTGCGAACACCTGTTCCTTGCGCGTCGGATTGTCAGCTCGGGGGTACCCATGTAATCCGTACTCGCTGCTTCCATTCTCTCCGGATACCGGCGGATCGTTGACTGTGCCTGGGCGGCTTAGTTCTCGGTTGGAAGAGTGCCCAATCAGCGGTCCGCCCTTCTCCTGTTGGCTGGCGTCCCGGTGTTGATCCAGAAGATACCGGATCTCCTGGTCCCGCATTTTCGTGCAGGACTGTTCCCAGACAGTGTCGAACAGCGACTTTTCCTCGGAGCCGGGCAGATCACTCTTGGCCAGAACCGCAAGGATTCCGATGCCATAGGAGTACATCGTGTCGTTGGTCGAGGCAGTGGCACTCAGGGCCCACTGGGCACGTCTCCACCATTCGGTCATGGCGTCACTGTCCCGCATCCGCCGCAGATTTCTCGCGTCACTTGACACGGTGGGCTGGGAAGCACTCTCCTGATGTCGCAGGTTCCGCAGTCCGACCACAGTGACCACGATAGCCGTGGTCAGGACAGCGACGGACGCCAATGCCGTGACGTATGTCCACAACCATGGATCGTGGGGCGATAGCCCCTCCAGGGCAGCATAGACCCTGTCGGAGATCTCCTGCATCTGCTGATTATTCATCGCGCCACTCCCCATGTTCACGCCGGCCGGTTAGGTCTCGGGCGTCCTCATCTAGGATCTTGGCTACCGCCCGGAACGCTTCAGGGTCCACTGGCCTCAGGGCTTGGGCGGCGAAGTCTCGTACCTCGGCACGCCTCCTTATGCGGATGTGTTCAAGATTGGCTTTCACAAGAGAGGGCAGTTCCCCGTCTTCTTGGAGCAGGTATTGCGGAGGTACATTAAAGGCAGCGGCAAGGGCGCGGAGTACCTCGTCCGGAATCATCTGTTCTTTGCCTGATTTGAGCAGGGACCATCTCGTCCGCGAGATGTAGTAGCCGGCTTCCTGCGCAGCGTCTCTGATCGCCGAATAGTCGAAGGGGGTTCCCGCTTCGGTCATGATGGTGTCCAGCAGAAGATTGACCTTCCTGGCAAGCGTTTCCGCTCGTCGCAGCCCGGCTATACGCTGAGGGGAGAGATCTAAGTTGCTCATTTTTCACTCCAGGTGTTGGCTGCGGGAGTTTCTTGCATAGCCAAAACCATAGCCACCTCGGAGGGCTTGCTTCGGTACCCAAAACAAGTGCCTGTTCGTATGAAGAATAGGCCGGACGTGCGGTTTATATTCGTTTACCAGTGGAAAAACCGCTTCAAGCCATGAACCTACGGCACTGCTACATCACGCCTTATTCCGCTGGTAAACCAAAAGAATCGCGCGTCCGGCTATTTCGAATTTTTGATCGATCCCGTGGGTGTGTCGCACGCGCGTGAAGTCAAATGCGCACGTGGTTGACGCCAACGGCCACGAGTTCGGTACCCCTTCGGACGGCGTCCGGGCCCTGACCGGGTTCAGGTAAACATAGACGCAGCGTGCCCGCGGATGTTGACCCCAAGAAGCGCCAACGCTTCTGTTTCGGAACTGCTTGGCGTACTCCTCGGCTATGCCGAATTCGGCTTGAGGTGGTGTCCGTCGTCGGACTCCTACGTCACGAGCACATCCGTCGCTTCGTCCACAAATAAGGTCACGCGCACCGGGTGCTTAATATTTCCGAAGGGCCACATAGCGGCCCAATAACAGGCCAGAACTGCTCATGAACCAGCTAGTGGAGGCCGGTACGCACAGCTTCTGCCCGTCTGAACGTCTCGGTTCTACGCCACCACAACGGCTGGTCTACGGCCATAATTCGCTTTACTTACGCCGGTGAATTCGTCGGCGTCACGAAGCGCGCCGTTGCCATCCCCCAAGGTTATCTTCATGTCATTGGCATCGAGCAGAAAAACAGGAGACCCAAGATGAAGTCCGCCGCCAGAATTCCCTATCCCCGTAACGGGGCGGACATCGTCGCCTCCAGGGACATCCGACTTCAGTTGGGTACGGGGACAGCCGGAACACCGATCAGCTGGAAGTGCCAACCGGAACCAGGAAAGTTGTCGGTCCAAGGCCCTCCCGGCTCAGGGAAGACGACATTGCTCACCAAGTTGGTTTCGCAGGCCTCCGGGCATCTCGATGTCTACGCCTATCTCAGTGGTCCGGCCAACCCACCCCGCGGGCTCAAAGCCTCCGCGTCGGACCCGAGCAGCGCGTGCGAACTCCTATTAGATCTGCGGGAGTCCATGAGGTCAGCGCTGAAACAGATCCAAGACTACGAAGATTCATTTCTCACTGAGGAACAGCGCCGCAGCCCTCTCAGACTCAACCTCTCCCCCCTGCTGGGAATCGCACCGCCCGTGTGGCGGCCCATGTCCGCCGTCGTGCTTATAGACGAAATCGACGCACTTTACAGAGACCGGACCAGGGGCGGCTCATACTTCGACCACCCAGATTGTCCCTACGCCGTTGTCGACGAATTAGCTAGGGACGGAGCCCGAGCCGGAATCAGTATCGTGGTCGCTGGCCGTTCTCTGGCCCGGAGTCCTCTAGCCAGATCCCGTGAGGTTGGAAGCCGGCTGCTACTTGGGCCCGCCACACTGGCTGAGCGGGAGTCCTTCTTGAACACTCACGTTGCCTCTCTTGGATTCGGGGAAGGACTTGGACTTTTCGAGGAGGCCTACATGGAATCGGCCGAAGTCGTGCGCCTTATTGGCGGATAGTGGGCATTGTAAAGTCGTCAACAGCGAGGGCCTACATCAATGTCGGGAACTGACTCTAAGCCAGTCGTTTCGCGGCAGCGGGAGTCGTCCGACCCCGCTGCTGGCCCAGGGCAACCCTCAATTGCGCGGCCCGGATGCCATCGCGCAGAATGCGAGCCACCTCTCGCCGGGACGCCGGATCGAGCTGATACTTGCCCCTTGACGACCTGAGAGCCTGCATGGGTGACGGCAGCGGCGGCGGCGTTCTCTGGGCCAGTCGAACCACCGCGTCTGGCGTCTGACGTCCCCGTGGCATGTCCAAGGCGACCCGCAACTGGACCGCCCCGATTCCCCTCCGTATCCGTCGAATGGTTCGTTCCCTGGAGGCCCGGGTTCCCTCACCACCAGCGGACATTGGCTCGCCCCTCTCTGCCCGTTGCGTCCATCGTTCCAGAGAGGGCGACAACCGCCGAGGACCTCGACGATGGTCGACATCACTGCATCAGGGATGTTTTACCTGGGTGAATTTAGTTTCGTCATTACGTCAGTGACGTAATGACGTTAGCGTTAGTGACGTTGGCGGCATGATTTCGCTGACAACGTGTCGACGAAGCCGACACTCGACATCGAACATTCGATTGTGAAGGCTGCGGCCTGGTACTCGACGCGGATGTCAACGCAGCCCGCAACATCGCCGTTCTGGCGGACGTCGCCGGCAGCACGGAGGATACGTAAACGCCCGCAGAGCCGCCCCACGCGACCCGTACGCAGTACGGTCAAGCAACTGGTGGCAACGAAACGGGAAGGCCCCCGGGGTCATCTCTACCCAGCAATGAGCTGACGGTCCCCGCCATGTCCGGAGGGCCAAGTCAGGGCCCGTCCGGACACGGCGGAGAACGGCTATTCAACGACTCGGAAAACTTCCACGAGGTAAACCGTCAACCGGAGCCCGAAATGCCGTTAAGTTCAGTAGCCAAGTAAGGGGTACCTTTTTCTGTATGAGCTCCGAACAGCGCCGTGCGGCCACCTACCTGCGCATCTCCCAGGACCGCGAGAACACACGCCTCGGCGTCGACCGGCACCGTGAGGACGCCGAAGCACTCATCGCAGCCCGACAGTGGGCCCCCGTCGGTGTTTACGAGGACAACGATATCTCCGGAAAGGGGCACAAGAAGCGACCGGCGTTTGAAAGGCTCCTCAAAGACATCGGTTCGGGTCTCATCGACGTCGTTGTCGCCCAGGAGTGGCCCCGTCTGGAACGCAACCGCGCAGACGGTGTGCGGATCATCGAGGCAGCCCAGCGCGACCATGTCCTGCTGACATTTGCCAAGGGATCCGACATTGACTGCACGACGGCGGCCGGCCGTCTATCTGCCGACATGTTTTCGGCGATCGCCCGTAACGAGATTGAGGTCAAGGCGGAACGACAGTCACGAGCGCAACGCCAACGCGCCGAGCAAGGGAGACCTCCGAAGGGAGTACGTCCGCTCGGCTACGCCAGTAACGGCGACGTAATCGAGCACGAGGCGGAAGCCGTCAGGAAGATCTACGCCGCGTTCTCCTCGGGGGCATCGTTGCGGGCGATCGCGGCAGCTTTGTCCGGCGGCGAGAGTGAAAACCTTCCTTCCATACCGCCCCTCCCCCGTCACAACAGGTCCTTGATGATCGAGCGCAATGTACGTCGCGCCGGAGACGGTCTTGAGCCACGTCCTGTTCCAGACGACAGCCCTTGGGTGTCGTCAACCATCATGGGCATTCTGCGAAACCCGCGCTACGCCGGATACAGCACGTACACCCCGAAGGAAGTCCTCGCCAATGGTGATAGGCGGCGATCCTGGCGGGCGCAGATCCTCCGTGACGATCACGGCGAGCCGATCCTCGGCACCTGGAACCGCATCGTAGATCTCGACGCGTGGGAGGCGGTGCAGGACAGGCTCGACGACCCGGCGCGCGTCACGAACCGGGTGGGAACGGACAGGAAACATCTTGGCTCGGGCTTGTATCGATGCGGGGTGTGCGACAAGCCGGTAAAAACACACAGCCAGCGGTATCGGTGCGAGGGGCACGTCATGCGCTCACGGGAGCAGATCGATGATTTCGTTGTGGAGACCGTCCGGCGGCGACTCCAACTGCCGGATCTCCACGACCTGCTGCCATCTGCCGACGAGCCGCGTATGCGAGAGATCAAGCTGGAGATCGCCGAGCACCAAGCCCGGATTCACCGGGCCCAGCGCGATTACGATAACGAACTCATTGAAGGCTTCGATCTCAAGCGCATTAGGGACCGCGAAAACGCCGCTATCGATACCTTGGAAGTGGACCGTTTGCGACTCTCGCTGGGAATATCGCACAACAGTGTGCTGGAGGCCCCGGACCGATTGGCTGCCTTTGACGCTGGAGACCTGGGCTTACGCCGGAGCACAATTGAAGTCCTATGCGAAGTACGCCTATTCCCCCATCCGAGAGGAGTGAAGACATTCAACTCTGATTCCGTCTCAATCATGTGGCGGTCTGCTATTGCCGATTAAGTACTCAATGCCTTAGGGTAAAAGTCGGACAAAGATAGCCCAAACACAAGCTCAAGGGTTAGGGAATGATTCCCGACTGGTGGCTCTCCTCGTTTTGATCGTCTGAGATGACGCACGAGGCCCTCTACCTGCAGAACGTATTGCAGGAGAATTATGTCCACCGCCGTTTTGGACCGCAAAGCAACTGTCCACAAAGAACCCTCCACGGATGCAGCCGCTGGCTTCCGCGCGCCTACCAAGCCCTTCTCGCCCCAAGTCGATGCTGCCATTGACCGCATTGTGGCAGCTGCCCCTCCACTGAGCCAGTCCCAGCGTGACCGGCTGGCCGCCATCCTGAGTGGTGGTGCCTGATGTCTGCCGACGATTTCAAAGCTGCACTGGAGGCCGGTCGAATGACTGGCGGACGCCTGGAAGCCAGGCTGTTCGTAGAGGAGCAGCTTGCCCTCCTCAAGAGTGAGTTCCCGGAGCGTTCCCCTGACGCTCCCAACGACCGCGAAGCGGTTCTCCCCATCCCCTCGCCCGCAGGGAGCGAAGCGACCGAGGACGAGGGCCAGCGGTATTTGGAAGACATGAGCGCCAGCGAAATGTCCGACAAAGACCCTGCTGGCCTGCATCCCTTGTCCCTCCCGCGTAGGCACAGCCGTACGTCCAATGAGACCACCCGTGAGCGTCGCCGGGTCTCGTTGGACGTACGGCTCACGGAGACGGAGCGCGAAGCGATCCGTCTCCGTGCCCACGTGCTCGGCGTCAAGCCGAGTGCGTGGGTGCGCGGGGTCGTCCTTGACGCTCTCGACGCCCGCAGGGATGAGGTTTCACGGATGCATCTCGCGGCCCAAGGGTCCCCTCAGCCGGAGCTAGTGACGGCTGTGGAACAGCTCCGCAGGGTCGGTCAGAATCTCAATCAGGTCCTCCGGGCTGTCCACTCTGGAGACGTCCCGGCGGTCGATGAGGCTTTGCTCCGCCAGGTGCGGGTCGCGGTCAATGACGTGCGCACTTCCCTCGGGGATCGGACGGCGTCATGAGCACGGTCAATGTCCGGTCTTCCCGTGATGCCGCAGGGGCCGTGAACTACGTCCTCTTCGGGAACTCGAGGGAGCGGCGTGCCGAACTCATCGAAACCGGTCAGACCCGTGCGGCGGCGTTCGCGATCTCTGTCGCTGGCGACCACGGAGCTGCTCCGGCCGCGTTCATCGAACGAACCGAGATGATGGCCGCAGTTCATGGCCGCAAGGTCGAGCTCCAGTCCTATGTCCTCGCATTCGCTCCCGACGAGTTCGATGTCACCGACCCGGACGATCTGAAACGTGTTCTGGACGTCGCGGTCAAGCTCGCTGAGCGGATGCATACCGCTGACTACCTCATCGTGGTGCACGCGGATTCAGCAGGTGGTCACGGGCATGCGCACATTCTCGTGGCCAATCACGACAACCTCACGGGTAGGTCTATCCAGCGCTACACCAGTTGGAAGCACGGGCTGCGCCAGCTGAACGACGATCTCATGCGCGATGAGGGGCTGCGAGTGCTTCCCGACCCCGAGCAGCCCAAACCCGACTGGGAGCTCCGGCGCGAGGCCTTCACGCCCGGAGGGTTCGAACAGACCCTCGGCGACAAGGTCTACATCGCCCTTTCCGACCCCCGCTCGGTCGATCAACAGGCATTTGAGCAGGTGCTCGAAGAGCACGGCATCACGCTCGCCGTCACCCATCGCGACGGGTGGAGCTATAAGACGCGGCGCTCCGGCAACGGGAAGCTCGGGCGCAAGAAGGCCTCGGCACTTACGCCGGAGTTCACCGCCGGAGGGGCCGCCGGCATCTTCGACATCCACCAGCAGAACCAACAGAAGGGCACCACTCATGGGACTCGCGGATCAGCTCCGTCAGGAGCAGCAGAACTCGACACCGTCGACTCCGTCGGAGCCGTCGAACGCAGAAGTCATCGCCGCGGTGAACGCGCAGACGAAGGCCGTGAACGGGCTGAAGGCGTATCTGCAGACCGTCATCGAGGAGACGGTCAGGGACGAACTGCGGAAGGCCCTGCCGCTGACCTCACAGCCCTCCGCCAGCATGTCGCGGCCGATCGCGAGCATCGAGAACAGGTTGAGCGAGATCGAGAAGACGCTCATCGACTTCTCGCGCAGTCTCGACGGAAAGAACTTCAGCGCCGCCTCGAAGAGCTTGATCCTCGAGACGCAGAGGAACCGGCAGGGCATGATATCGGCGATTGAAAGGCTCCAGCTGCAGGCTGACGAGAACAGGGCTTTCACCAGCAATGCCGGAGTGGCTCTGCAGCGCATGGAAAAGCGCGCCAGCCAGCAGATTGAAAAGGCAGTCGGCGAGATCGCCGGCGAAGCGTCCCAGGTCATCACTGCCAGCCTGGCCGCTGCGAATGAACGAGCCGAGCTGATCATGGCAGGCACCGCCAGACTGGCCGATCGCCAGCTCTGGTCGGCGGCTGCCTCGATGTTCCTGACACTCCTTCCAGTGGCAACCGTCGTCGCTGGGTTCTGGATGGTCAGCGCCGGCCTCTTCGCGGGGGTGCAGTGGGCTACTGACGTAGACGGCAGCGTATGGCTCGGAATCGGACGCTGGCTGGCCATGGTCAGCGGTCTCTGCGTGGTTACCTATGGTCTCTTCGCTGGAGCCAAATGGACCACTTCCTTGGTCGCTACATGGAAGGGCGCCGGGATGCCGCAGTGGCCCCGATGGCGGAAGGAGAAGCGATGACATGTAGCACGGAACCCATCCCGGAGAAGAGTGCGGGAGGCAGCTCCGAAAGCAACGCACCAAAAGTGAGTACGTTTCACCTTCTGCACTCCATCAAGCGGCGCAATCATGCGGATCTGCACGTACGCCCTCGTACCCGGCTTGATTTGGCTGCTGAAAAAGTGAGTACCCGTGGACCTCCTACTTCTCAGTATTTCTGCGCTTCTCCTCTTCATATCTGCACTCACTTTCGCCACAAGAAAATGAGTACGAGCTCCAGAAAAGTGAGTACGTCAAGGAAAAGTGAGTACGCCCCAGCGGGACTCTCTACCAACATCACCGGCATAACGAGGAAACCCCCGGCGGCAACCGGGGGTTTCAGAAAGGACATCAGCACATGTCCAAGAACACCTCCCACCTTATCGCGCTAGAGCCTCGCCGCCCCCGTGGCTGGTCCATCGTCTCCAACGCCTTGACCCGCGGGATGATCGAAGAGTTCGTCGCGGCCCACCCGAGGGACCGGTCACACGGCGCAATTCACGACCGCGACCCGGGTAGGGCGGTACACGGCCACATCTTCTTCTACTCGACCACCCAACGCACCGCTGCGGCGATGCAGCGCAAGTTCTCGGTGCCGGTTATCGTCAAGCCCTTCATCGCCCACCCGGGCGAGCCCGGCGCCGACCGCGGCAAGTTCGCGATGGCGCGGGGCGCCCGGTACAACACCCATGAGCACCCTGACCAGCAGGCGCTCGGCAAGGCCCGGTACGGCGACGACGAAATGATCGCGACACCGGGTTGGAATTGGCGCGCAGAGGTGGATGCGCTCAATGCCCGCGAAGGCGTCGATCCTGGGCGTCCGGCACGTCTCACTCTGATTGAACGCTTCTCTCAGCGCGTGCTCGCTGGCGAACTGACGGCCCGCGACGTGCATCATCAGAACAAGAAGATCTACTTGACCAAAAGTCAGGGCTACTGGAACGGGCTGGAGCGCCAGGCTGCCGAGTGGAAGCGCCAGGACGCCGAGGCCGCCGAGCGCAGCGCCCACGAGGAACGCCGGCACGCCACAGATACGGAACAGGCCGAGCGGGAGCGTCTCGCCGGAGAACAGGCCGAGCGAGAGCGCCTGGCCGTTGTTGAGCGGGAGACCGTGGAGCGAGCAGAACGCGAAGCAGGGGCACGTCAGCTGGCCGAGGAACGTGCAGTTCGCGAAGCCGAACTCAGGGCAGAGAAGGCCACACCCGAGTACCAGGAGCGTGTTGCCACCGAACAGGCCGAAAGCGAGCGTGTCGATTTGATCGACATGATCGCTATGTGGGAAGAGGTCAAGGGCTCTCGTTCTGCTCGCGATTCCCACGCGACCAGGTATGCAGCAGAACTTGGCCTGACTTCTTCCGAGCATGTCCGCGAGGACGGAAAACTGACTCATCTGGGTGCTGTGCTGGCCTATGCTTACGCCGCACTTGACCTTGAACCTGACGACGCCGACATCGACGAAATCATGCCGGGGATTCGTGAGGAGATCATGTTGCACCACCAGGAAACGTCGTCTGCTGGCCGGCAGCTCGCCGGCTCCGAATTTCACACAGCAGATGGGGACCAGCAAGCTTTCGAGAAGGCCCTGAGTCTGCGAGCGATGTACTCCGGCTACCCCGATCTCATCACCCTTCCGTCGCCGCGTTCCGACATCAAGAAAGCCTGGCGCGACCTGCTCCTGGCAGCGTCCTGACCCACATTTCCAGAAGGGAATCACCATGAAGTACGGCTACACCCGCACGTCGACGAAGGACAAGCAGGACGACGACCTCCAGCGTCGGGCGCTGATCGACGTCGGCGTCAGTGCTACCCATATATTCTCCGACCAGGTCTCCGGTTCCAAGGAAGCCAAGACCCGCATGGGATGGACCAACCTCGACGGTCGGCTCTGTGCGGGTGACGAGCTCGTCGTCTGGCGCATCGACCGCATCGGGCGTTCGATGATCGACGTCATCACCACGGTCAAGGACCTTCTCGACCGGGGAATCGAGGTGAGATCGCTGTCCGACGGCATCGACCCGTCCGCTCGTGAGGGCCGTCTGATGCTCAACCTCATGGCGACCTTCGCCGAGTACGAACGGGAGCTCATCCAGGAGCGCGTCCAGGCCGGCGTCGATGCAGCAAAGGCCCGGGGCGTAAAGTTCGGGCGCCCTACCCCTGATGCGAAGAAGGTCGCCCTGAACCTCCGGACGGTGCAGCATCTCATCGAATCCGAGGGGCTCGGCGTTGTCGACGCTACGAGAACCGTCGGGTGGTCGAAAGCAACCTACTACCGGCACCGTTCGGCCGCCGGAGTCTCATAAACCCCAACCTGAGGTTGGGACTTCTGAGACAACGTATTGAGACCCGTTCATCAGCACCTGCCGGTGAACGGGTCTCATCTCATTTAGGAGATGTCTACGAGACAGCAGAATCGAAGCCCCCGACAGCAAAGAGGGCGACCTCGTGGTGTCCCTCTTTTGCTGTCGAGACCGTGGGGGCCCCAATATACCGATGCTTGTCACCTAACTGTGATGCTTAAACGCGGGGCTCCAGCGAAGCAGAGACGACGGACGCCCGAGTTGCTTCGGCCTTTGATGCAGCCTCCTCCGGCCCCCCGCCGTCCGCTGAGTCATCGGCGCTCTTTGCCTTACCCGAACTATTCGGCGCACAAATGTCGGCAACCACGGAATAGACGACACCCACAAGACTCAACAGGACCGTAAGGTGAATCTTCGGACTGGTTGCATAGATCCCCCAGAGAATGCCACCACTGAGTACAAACGCGAGCACCCTGATCAGCCAGCGCTCTACAGGCAAAAATTGGCTGGCTATGGCAAGGAAACTTGTTAGGAAGAGGGAAGGACCCAGAGCAATCACGCCGTAGGACCATTCCTCCCAGCGAGCCGCTCCTGCCATATCGTGACGGTCGAGGGCATCGTCCGCCAATCCCAAAAATACGAAGGGCAACACAAAGGTTGCAATCACCGCCGCAACAAGCAGCACTACTGTTCCCGCAGTCTTCCACGCGCGCCACTTTTGGTTAGTGTTGGTTCTGTCAGTTTCTTGCACGGCTCTCCCCAATATGGTGTATTCCCTTGTGTCACACGCCGGGCTTGGCGGGGGCCGCTGCAGAATATCAGCCCTTTGACTGAGCATATAACGGACCTTTCACGAATGTGCAGGCAACGATGCCTTCAGGAAAAGAAGCCCAATGCGAGATCAGTGACGGCGCGATTGGAAATTTTCAGATTCGTCTTGGTCGACTTTCGAGGGAGCGCCGATGCAGGCCCATCGAGAGGGTGGCTGCAACAAGTCCAAACCAGGTTGTTTGGATCCCTGGGCGCCCTTTCGGGGTGCCATGCAACCGATCAACGGCACCAGTCGAGCATCACTAAATGCCGTTTTCTTGTGCGTTGATAGATAAAGCATGCTCAATACGATCTGCGGTACTCTTAGCGCGGTCGCCGTCCACCAGCACCGTCGCTGCAAAGGGAAATGGAGCGTCGGCGCGAACCCGTTCCAAGATGTCAACGAAGCGCGAGTCGGCGGTTAGGAACAGGTCACAGTCAATCAAGTAGGACGAGTGCTGAGCGTCCGCCGGATTGCCGGAGCCGACTCTGCCTGTCCACTGCACCACATCGACTGCCCAGTTCAGCCAATTACGAGGGACATCAGCGATGTGTGCCTCCTCAAGCCACATCTGCACGAAGCTCTTCGGATTAGATCTCAGCTTCCCCAGGTCAACCCAAGGCTCGATCCAGTCGGTCATCGTCCGGTCCTCGCCCGTGATGCCGGCCCGAGGCCCAACTACCGCCAGCTGGTGCCAAGCTAACTGCGCGAGATTGAGACGCCACAGGTCCCTGCGTGAGCCGTCCCAACCGGGCAGGTCCCCCCGAGGGGAGGCTTTGCCTGGCCCGAAATCTTCATCCTGTCCTGCCAGCTGTGTGAGGTCGTCCAATTTGAACTTCGTGCGCAGCAGCTCTGTGCGGTTGTGCTTCTGTCGTTGGACCACTTGTTTCCTCATCGGCAACTGCCCTCGTTGATACTCGTGCATTGCCGACGAGTCCTTCAGGGCCTGCCTCCAAACCTTTTTCAACCAAAAGGTTCGAAGACTTGCCACGCGAGCATGATTAGGGATCTGGAGAAGCCATTCAGGACGAGTTCGGCTGATAAGCGCAACGACTTCCTCAGCGAACAAATCTGCCTCGGTGCGAACGCGCGTTCTCCTGGAACCTTTAGCAAGGCCAGAGACAATTCTCTTGCGGACGTCCTCGTGCGGGATCTCAACGATCTCCAGCAGCGTGCTGGGCAGTACCTGAACCTGCAGGTCCAGCTCTCTGACGAGCGTCTCTAACCGGGGTAGCGACCCATCATCCAGCGAGGACCACAAATTCGTATCAAGGAGCACCCGCACACCCTGAGTATCCTTCAGCTCTCCACTTGAACCAATCTGCGTCATGGCCAAAGCATATGGGCTTGTCCCTTCGCACTGGACCTTATCTATCTCTCGGACGTTGATGGATGGGTTATGGGCACTGATGCTGCCCTCGTTCCGCTCGACGATAGGGGTGCGTCGGTGCGACCGGACAGTCCCCGATAAGATCACGGGGGGGCAGTGCGCTCCTGCGCGGCCGAAGTTAGGAGTATGAACGTGTTTGAACCATGGTCGTCTGAGGACGGTACTTCTGCCTGCCCCGGACGCAAGCGCACAATCACGAAGGGCCTAGCGGCCCGGGATGGGATCGCGAAGGACACTCGTCCGTGGTGAAGCTCAACCTGAAAGCCGTCGAGGAACGCGTTGCCCCACTCGGAGGCCGTGAATCCTACGACCGCGAGTTCGTTTTCAGCCTTTTGCTGGCCTACGGCAAGCCCCAAGGCAACGTGACCAGATTGCGCAATGGCTCACTCAACGTTGCCCATGACCCGTCCACTGAGGTCGCGCAGAAGAACGTCGTCTACTTCAAGGAGACGACCGGTGATCCTCTCGCCGTCATCGACGAACTGAAAACTTCATCGTTGGTCGTCCGGTACAACACTCGCTTCGTGATCGTCACCGATTACACGGAATTGCTGGCCGTCGACACGAAGACCGGCGAGAACCTGATGATCCCGATCCGGGACATCAACCAGCACTTCACCTTCTTCCTGCCCTGGGCCGGCATGGAGAAGGCGCAGTACGTCGCTGAGGCGCACGCAGACGTCAAGGCTGCCGAGAGAATGGGCAAACTGTTCGATGAGTTGCTGGCGGCGAACCCCGGAATGTTCGACATGGCGCACGGGCGTCATGCGCTCAATGTGTTCTTCACCCGGCTCCTGTTCTGCTTCTTCGCTGAAGACACCGGCATCTTCGAGGAGGGTGGGTTCACCAACGCTGTCGGCTCGCATACTCAGCCCGACGGTTCTGACGTCGCTGAGTTCCTCACGGAGGTCTTCAAGGCGCTCGATACTAAAGACGCCGAAGCGAAACCCGTCCACCTGGCGCGGTTCCCGTACGTCAACGGCCGACTGTTCACGGTCGCACCCGAGCACGTGGTGCCGCAGTTCACGAAGAAGGCCCGCGACCTGCTGATCGAATCAGGAACACTAATTTGGCGCGACATCAACCCCGACATCTTCGGGTCGATGTTCCAGGCAATCGTCACTCCAGGTAAGCGCTCAGATCTCGGTCAGCATTACACGTCGGTGCCGAATATCCTCAAGACCATCGAGCCGTTGTTCTTAGACGCGCTTAAAGAAGAACTCGATGCGTCTTTCGACTCAGTCAAGAAGCTTGAAGCACTTCTCGAGAGAATCAGCGCGATCAAGGTCTTTGATCCCGCGTGTGGGTCCGGAAACTTCCTCATCATTGCGTACAAGGAACTGCGTCGGCTGGAACACGCGATCCTGGAGCGACTGTTCGAGATCGATCCGAAGCACCAGATGCTCTATGCCGAGTCGAAGATCAACATCGAACACTTCTATGGACTCGAGATCGACGATTTTGCCGTCGAGGTGGCGATCCTCTCCCTCTGGATCGCCAAGCACCAAATGAACGCTGAGTTCAAGGAGAAGTTCAATCTCTCCATCCCGCTGATCCCGCTGAAGGAGACAGGCCAGATCCGGGCGGGCAACGCCACACGCGTCGATTGGAACAGCGTGTGCCCGAACGACGGTACCGAGGAGATCTATCTCATCGGTAACCCGCCGTACAAGGGCGGGAAGTCACAGAATAAGGAGATGAAGGCGGACTATCCGTTCGTATTCGGGAACCGACCCCATTCCAAAGACCTCGATTACATCGCGCTGTGGTTCGTTAAAGGTGCAGACTACATCGAAGGCACTCGCGCCGAACTCGCTTTCGTCACCACCAACTCGGTTTCTCAAGGCGAACACGTCGGCCTAATGTTCCCGATGATCTTCAAAAAAGGCATCGAGATCGGTTATGCCTACACCTCGTTCAAATGGGAAAACAATGCCAAGCGCAATGCAGGAGTTACAGTTGTCGTGATTGGGCTCCGCGTAGCTAACGCCGCGCCCAAATATATCTACTCCGACGGCTTGCAGATCGAGGCCAAGAATATAAACGGGTACCTCGCCGATGCACCATCTGTCTTCATCTACAGACGGACGAAGGCGCTCGCTTCGTCTTTACCTCGCATGGTTCTTGGTTCGATGCCAAAAGACGGTGGGTATCTCCTTCTTGAGCCGATCGAGCGCAACAACCTTCTGGCGATCAATCCCGAAGCCAGTCGATTCATCAAACGTTATGTCGGCTCTGCCGAGTTCATCAACGACATCGAGCGATACTGTCTTTGGATCACCGACGACGATTTGCCAGATGCGCGTGCTATGCCGTCAATAGCGGCGCGCCTTGATTCAGTGGCGCAGTGGCGCAGCGAAAGTGTAGCGGGCACGACTGCGAGCTTTGCAGCCCATCCGAATCGTTTCAAGCAAATTGCGTTCAAACCTACTGAATCTGTCATTGTTCCAAGTATTTCTTCATCACGCAGGGAATATATCCCAACGGGGTATCTCGATCGGGACACCGTCATATCCAGCAAGGGATTTGCTGTATACGACGCTGATCCATGGGTATTTGCGATTCTGACATCACAGATGCACATGGCTTGGGTAAATGCGGTCTCCGGCCGTATGCGCCTGGACTACCAGTACGGCGCGTACATCGTCTACAACAACTTCCCTGTTCCAGCACTCATCGACGCACTGAAGGAGAGACTGACGGTCGCTGCGCTGCGGGTGCTCGACGTGCGTGAGTATCACTGCGAGCGAACCCTGGCGGAACTCTACGACCCCGATCTGATGCCTGCCGACCTGCGGCAGGCACACGCCGAGGTGGATGCATTGGTTGATTCGATCTATTCCAAGCGGTACTACGAAACCGATGAGCAGAGATTGTCAGACCTCTTTGCCATATATGAGGAAATGACAGCAGCAGAGTCTGCAAAGGGGACTAAGTAGAAGTGAACAAGCCGATGAACATCGTTGATGTGACATACGCCCGCACCCGCGCTTCGGTGAACACCGATGCGATGGGTATGCGGGAGATGCAGCAGCGAGTCTTTGCCAAGCGAGATGCGCAGCACCTGTTGGTCAAGGCACCGCCCGCTTCGGGCAAATCTCGTGCGCTGATGTTCGTTGCGCTGGACAAGCTCTACAACCAGGGTCGGAAGAAAGTCATCGTCGCCGTGCCCGAGCGTTCGATCGGGGCCTCCTTCTCCTCAACGAAGCTCACCTCGAACGGGTTCTTCGCAGACTGGGAAATCAAAGACGAACACAACCTCTGCGACCCCGGTTCCTCTCAGGGCAAGGTCGGAGCGTTCATCGATTTTCTTGGAGGCCCCGACGCCACGCTGGTCTGCACGCATGCGACGCTGCGGTTTGCATTTGAGAAGCTCGCACCGGAAGCGTTCAACGGCACTGTGCTGGCGATCGATGAGTTCCACCATGTCTCAGCGGACACGGAAGCCAACCGGTTGGGTGCGCTCCTGAGGGACGTCATGAACGGCTCGGACGTGCACATCGTTGCTATGACCGGTTCGTATTTCCGCGGCGACTCAGTGCCTGTGCTGTCTGCGGAGGATGAGGCCCGGTTCACGCCGGTCACGTTCAACTACTACGACCAGCTCAACGGCTACGAGTACTTGCACTCGCTCGGCATCGGGCACCACTTTTACCAGGGCCGCTATACCGATGCGATCGGCGAAGTCCTGTACCTGGACAAGAAGACGATCGTTCATATTCCGAACGTCAACTCGGGCGAGTCCACCAAGGACAAGATCGAAGAAGTCGGGTTCATTATCGACGCGATCGGCCACGTCGAAGGCACCGACCCCGAGACCGGAATCATCAGCATTCGCCACAAAGACACCGCTGAAATTCTTCGCGTAGCCGACCTCGTGGATGACACTGACCAGAAAAAACGTGCTGACACGCTCCACTATCTCTCCCATGTCGCCTCCAAAGAGCGCGACGCTGTGGACATCATCATCGCCCTGGGCATGGCCAAGGAGGGCTTCGACTGGCCTTTTGCCGAGCACGCCCTGACCGTCGGTTACCGTGCTTCACTGACCGAGGTCATCCAGATCATCGGTCGCGTCACACGCGACAGCCCCGGCAAGGAGCATGCCCAGTTCACGAACCTGATTGCTGAGCCCGACGCCACTCAGGGTGAGGTGAAGGTCTCGGTGAACAACATGCTGAAGGCCATCACTGCGTCGTTGCTGATGGAGCAGGTGCTCGCACAGAACTTCACCTTCAAAACAAAGAGGTTTGACGGGGACGACTCGAAGATCCCCGGTCAGCTGAAGATCAAGGGCTTCAAGGAGCCCTCGACGGAGCGTGTCAAGCAGATCGTCGAGACGGACCTGAACGACCTGAAAGCTACGATCTTGCAAGACGACACCTTCGCACGCGCAGCAGCGGGCTCGATTGACGCAGAGACCGCCAACAAGGTCCTGATCCCGAAGATCATCCGGGATAAGTATCCGGACCTCACCGACTCGCAGGTCGAGGAGGTGCGGCAGCAGGTCGTCGTGGACTCCGTGATCAAAAACGGTGAGGTGCGCGAAGTCGGAGACAAACGGTTCATCAAGATGGCCGAGAAGTTCGTCAACATCGACGAGCTCACCATCAACCTCATCGACTCGGTGAATCCCTTCCAGCGAGCCTTCGAGGTTATGTCCAAGTCGGTGACTCCCTCAGTACTCCGGATCATCCAGGACCAGATCACGGCCGCCCGCGTCGAGTTCACCGAGGAAGAGGCACTAGCTCTCGTTCCCCGGATCAAGAACTGGATCAAGGTCAACGGTCGGCGACCGGACTCGCGGGCAGAGGACCCGGCCGAGAAACGGTACGCGGACGCGCTGCTGTGGCTCCAGCGGGCCAAGCAGAAGCTCGAAGCCCAAAAGCGCGCGACTGAAATGGTGACGGACGAATGAGCGAGAACGACGACATCTTCGAGGCGGCACCGACCTCCCTGCAGGATCTCATCGACAACGACCTCGACGGGCTGCTCGACGCGCCCGAGAAACCCAAGAAGATCACCTCGTCCGACCGGCTCGAGCGTGCGTTCCTGGAGATCGTGGAGTTCCGCCGAACGCACGATCGCCTGCCGAGCTCGGCGACGCGGGAGATCGCCGAGCGAAAGCTCGGGGCCCGTCTTGACGGCATCCTCGCCAACGACGAGAAGATCGCGGCGCTCAGACACCTCGACACGGAGTACGAACTGCTGGCTGTAGAGGCAGCCCCCGAGTCGCTCGACGATCTTCTCAAAAGCGATGACCTGGACGACCTACTGGGCGACGAGAGCGGCATCCTCGACGTGTCGGATCTGCCCGTGATCAAGCGTCCTGAGTCTCCGGACTCGGTCGCTCAGCGGGTGAAGGCCGAGGACTTCGACCTGTTCGAGCCGCTGTTCAAGGCGAAGCACGCCGAGCTGGCCGAGGGCACGTCCAAGCTGGTGCCTTTTACTGGCATGGATCTCATCCGCAAGGGTGCGTTCTTCGTGCTAAACGGCGTCATGTGCTTCGTGGCTGAGGTAGGCGAGGACGTGGACCTGATTGTCGGTGGCAAGCCCAGGCAGAAGCAGCGGCTTCGCCTTGTCTTCGAGAACGGCACTGAGTCGGCGATGTACAAGCAGAGCCTCATGACCCGCATGTACGAGGCGCAGGGACAGGTCCTGGCGCGGACAGGCCACGAAGCCACCGAAATCCTCGACGCCGACGTGGAGAGCGGTCACATCTACGTGCTGCAGTCGCTCAGCGAGGATCCTGTTGTGGCGGGGATGAAGGACCTTCACAAGATCGGCTTCTCCACCACCAAAGTCGAGACCCGCATCAATAACGCGGCGAATTCGCCGACCTACCTGATGGCACCCGTGAAGGTGCTGGCGGACTACCGGCTCTACAACGTGCGTGCGTCGTGGCTGGAGCACCTCTTGCACCGCGTGTTCGCCGAGGTGCGTCTGGACCTGACGCAGGTCGACCGGAAGGGACGCGACTACGACCCCTCGGAGTGGTTCGTGGTGCCGCTGGAGACCATCAACAAGGCCGTCGCAATGATCATGTCCGGCGAGATCACCGACTACGTCTACGACAAGGCGCTGCATCGACTGGTCGAGCGTGCCTGAGCAAGGGGCTCAGTGGGTCGCTGACCCGGCCGGCGTCTACTTCAGCGATCGGTTCAACGTAGACCCTCAGGTGCTCGAGGACTGGGGCGCGCTCGACATGCTCAAGAATCTTCACCGGGGGCGACTAGCCACTCGCGAGCGGCGCTGGCCGTCACCCTGAGCTGCGGGTGGTCCCGCACGATCTCGCGCTGCCGCTCAGCGGGCAGCCCGAGCTCGTGCAGCAAATTGAGGATCACGACCGCCTTGGTCACTTCCACGACAGCGATCAGTTCCTCTATGGAGTGATTCGGTGTCTTTCCTTCGTGCGCAAGGTCGTTGCGGGCTCGAGTCGTCCTCCGGGCCCAATGGTCAACGTCAGGCATGAGCAGCGCGATAGCGTCCTGGTCGGGGCGTGCGGCGAGAGCGTGGAGCCGGTCCCGGAGCGTCGGGTCGTTGCGAATGGCTCTTTTGAACCTGTCTCGGTGCTCTTCAGGTACCTGCTCAAGCATTGCGTCGCGCATCGCCTTGAACTCGTCCGCCGCGAAGGGTTTTTCATCGATGCCGAGACCGCGGTGCAGCACCTCGGCTGCACCGACTGCAGTCAGAAGGTTGTTCTCAACATAGCGGGCCGGCGCGTAGCGGAGACCCAGGATCATGTTGGTTGCCGCATGCAGCCGCGCATGCGCCTTGCACCAGCGCGGGATGACCTCCTCAAACGAGAGAGACGCGCAGGTGAAGAAGACTCGGTGGTGGTCGACGGCCTTGGCGTCGTGCCTGCCGAAGGCAGAGGGCGAGTAGAGCACGTCGGCGTACCGGCGCATTGCGGGACGGTCGTCGCGCGATGCGGAGTCAGACTTAGCCAGCTCCAACCGGAGCCAGATCACACCGGCCGCACGATGCGTCGCGAGGGCGATCAGGTCCTGCACCAGACTCGCCGAGCTCAGCGCCCCGTTCAGCGAAGACGGGGACGCCGGGGCGATCCGCATGAACACAGTGTCGCTCATGCGTCCGACGGTCCCGCCCCTCCGCTGGTCGAAGAAGGGCAGTGTGTGCTGGTGCACAAGGCGAAACTCAGTTCTGTCGACGATGATTGTCTGAGCCTCCACCGGCTTGACGGAGATGCTCCCGCTGCCGTCCGGCTTGCCATTGGGAGCGCTGAGGAAGCCCTCGAACACCGACGACGCGGCCCAGAGCCCGAGGTCTTCGACTGACACCTCGGCCGCGAAGAAAGCCGCGTCGTCCCCACTGATCACGTGCGCCCCGATGAGCGCCGTCGTCGCCACCACGCTCTGCTTGTCGGGGCTCTTCACCCGCGCGGCGATGACCCTCTTGCCACCGTTCGGCACGCAGCCGAGGAGGCTGATCTCGCGCTGTTCGGCCACGCCATGGATCACGTCCCATGTGCGGCTTCCTTCATGTAGCGCGACGAGTCCCGGGGCTACCGCCGACATGATGCGGTCCTCGAACGCGCCGATCAACGAGAGCGTCAGACCGTTGTCCGGCTCGTACCGCAGTACACCGGGGATCTGCTCCCCTGGGGCGTCCGGCAGCCACCAGAGTCCGGCCCATTCGCCGACCTCGTCGAGATTCAACGGGTCACCCATTGCCATGCTCGCGCTTCTCCGCCCGGGTCTCATACAAGATTCCGGACCTTCCTTCCCCGTCCGACGATCTTCTGGACGATCGTGATTCTCCCTGCGGCTTCGAGGCGCTTGAACAGCGTCTCGTTCGACGATCCTGCGGGGAGGTCGAACTCTATCCCGGGACCTGCCGACAGCTTGTCGTAGGGCTGGCCGAGGGACGCGAGGATGCCCGAGAGATCGACCGGGGCGGTGTCTTTAGCGTAGGTCAGCTGACGCAGGACTACGTCCGGGTCCTGTGTGACACGAGCGATACGGCGGATCTCCCCGAGGGGCAGCCAGATCTGGTTGCCGATCGCGAACTGTCCAGCGGCGCGTAGAGCTTTCTTGTCGTCGCCGGGCACATAGTCGTCAAGGCGCTCGACCACGATCCGACGCAGCTCGTCGGGAATCCATGGGCTCTCCACGAACTCGCCGACGAAACCCGCCAAGAGCGCCGGCGTCATGAACTCCGATGCATTCTCCGACACCGCGAAGGCCTCGGAGACCGATTCCCACCCGCACTTCGCGAAATGAGCGAAGGTGTCGAAGGTATCCGGCAGCAGCTTCGCCTCCAGCGCCCTGGCGAGTAGCTGGTCGGGGCTCGGAGTCACCTCAGCGAGCTCAATCGCGGACTCGAGATTCAGCTGCTTGACGAGCTGGACCCGGACCTGCGCCGTCAGATGCGTCGAAGCATCCAGCACGCGGACCGCGAGGACGCCCCGGTCCTGGTCAGCAATCTCCTCGACGTCCCGCAGTTCGACCGGATCGGCTTCGTCCGGGACGAGAAGGCCGGACAGACGTTCGTCGACCCCATGAGCCAGTGCGTAAGCGGACACGTTGGCGACCGTCGGAGCCATGAGGCCCGCATCCACGATCAAGGGCCAGGTCGGCTGCGGGACGTCCTCGATCTCATGGATCGCGGCGAGAGCGGAGCTCCCATCGATGACGTCGCGCAGCTGGTCCTCCGTCCATGAGTCGTGCTGCTCGTTGATGACCTCAACCAGTACGGACTCCATGAGCACGATCGGCTGGGTCGACCCGTTGGCCTCCATTGCGGCGATGTAGTCCTCGATGCGCGTCTTGCAGAACTCCCACACGCTCTGCTTTTTGCGCACCTCATCGAGCGTCGGGGCTACGTCGACCCCGAGTGCCAGCTGCAGGTTTGGCGCGCTGACCTTGTACCTGTGCGCTGCCACGATACGATCCCGGAGCGGGGCGTTGAGATCGCCAAGGTCCGTGACCACCAGCTCCACCGCCTCGAGGATTTCGAAGACCCGCTCAGTCTGTGGTGCGGTCTGACTCTCGCGGACGGCGGTGAGACGCGGATAGGAAGACTCGAGCAGCGCCCGCGAGGAATTGCCGATCTCGTAGGCGTCGGCATGCAGCGCGTTCAGGAGCGCCGCGTCGAACAGCTTCAGCCGTGTCTCTTCGTCCGGGATGCCGGGGTGGCTCGCGACGTACTCGAAGACATCGCGCCACGGGTGCTCCGTTAGCTGTTGGACGAGGAGCTCGCGCGGGGCGTTAGGTGCGTTGAGGAAGGCATCCATGAATGCCTGGACGTCCTTGCCGTCATGCGTGACGACGTACGCGACGAGTTGCTTCGCAACTTCGGGCTTTTCTCTGAGCAAGTAGGACGCGACTTGGAGGTTCAGCGCGCTCACGCTGCTCGTAAAATCGGCCGGGACCTGTTCGAGCAGATTGCTTATGGCGTTCTCAGAGGTGAACTCGTGGTCGAGGTACATCTCGTTCGGCTGGACGCTGTGGTTGTAGAAGAAGGCGACATCGACTCCGACGAAGCTGCCGTAGAAGATCGCGGAGTATTCGGCGTAGTTGCGCGTGATGAAACCCCGCCGCACGAGATCACGCGCCAGCTCCGACTCAAGCACGTCGGTGATGCGCTGATCGAACCCGATTCGCCCCTTCGGTACGCGTTCGTAGCGGGCCAGTCCGGCGAAGTCCGCACCTCGCAACGTCGCGATGTCCTGGTCGTACCGATGGATCAGGCGGGCAAGCTCAACGAGATCAGGATCCAACCATTGCGCGGAATTCATGACCTCTGGGAAGACGCGGCTGATCTGTTCCGCAGAGGGCGTCAGGAGGGTCGAGTTATGCCTCTGGACGATGGAGAAGGACTTCGACTTGGCGACGCCCTCCCAGAACCCCACCCTGTCGACGGCGTCGAACGCGTAATTCTGGCCGTCAACCTTGACCGAGACGTACGGCCAGCCGTTTGACGGAGGGAAGAAGTCCTTGATCTCGCGGAGCCGACTTCCCAGCTTCGCAGCGGTCTCCTCTTTCTGCTCGCGCTGCTCCTCGGTCCTCATCCGCTTGCGCCGCTGCTCCTGCAGACCCTCGATCAGGGTCCTGACGTCGTCGCGATGGAGCCGTTCGAGCTCATCGAGCGTGCTGGTGCGCTGCGAGATGGCCTCGAAGTCAGCGAGGTGGAAGTTCTTGTACGCAACCAGTGCGAAGAGATGGTCCGCCGTCATGCCGGGCGCGGGGGTCCGCGTCCACAGGAGGTGCTCTGCGAACACCACGAACTCATTGCAGATGTTCTTCATCAGGCGCATGTCGGTGGTGTGCCGTGCCACCAGATCAAGAAGCATCCGCGACACGACGTTCTCGGCAAGACCGAGTTTCACCAGCTCCCCGGCGAGGAGGTCACGGGCGTTGCGGTGCGAGATGAACGGCACCATGGGAACGACGATTTCGAAAAACTTGGTCCGGTTCGCCCGCCGGACCGCCTCTGCAGCAATGTCGAGCCGGGGCGTCGCGCTGGCCGTGGGTCTGTCCTGACCGTCACTGGCTTTAGCCTCGCCGTCCTTGGACTTTCCTTCTCCGTCCTTGGATTCCGGCTCCTTTCCGAGCTGCTCGAACAGGCTGTCCTTGATGGCGTAGATGAACCGCAGAGGCTGGTCCCTGGCCTGCCAGTTCGCGGAAGCATTGATGAGGGTGTTCAGTTCGCGGAGCGAGTCGAAGATCTGCGGGTCTTCGAAGCGGTCCAGATCCTCGAAGATCACGTACTTCGGCTTGACGATGTCAAAGAATGCAACGATCTCGTCGAGAAAGCTGTCGAAGTAGGTGGTCGGGCCTTCGCCGAGGGCGATCTTGGTGCCGGCGGTCGTGACTTCCGAGACGATCCGGTCGCCGATGATCCACCGGGCCGCCCACAGGGACGCCAGAACAAGACCGAATAGCATTCCAGCCCGCACGAGGTACCCGGGCAAGTCAGCTACGGCGTCCGGCCAGCCGGGTCCGGAACGCACCCCAAGCACCCACAGAAGCCCCAGGCCCACCACGCTGACAAAGAGGGCATGAAGGAACGCACGGCCCTTGGTCACGGGTTTGGGCCGGGCGAACCTGGATCGACGGATCTTGCCTGGCTTCAGCCGGTAGACGAGCTGCTTGACCAGTTCCTTCTGGATCCGGTTGGTCAGGTCCTCGTCGTCTTTATCCGGGCCAAGGGTATTGATACTGATGCGGACCGTGTCTGTGTCGTGCTTTTCCTGAAAGGAATCCAGCACGCTCGACTTGCCAGCTCCGTAGCGGCCAGTGAGAGCGATGTTGCGGTTCCTCTTGTCGAGGACCGCCTCCTCGAGGTGCCGCACGTAGATCCCGTGCTGGCCCGGTTCGAATTCAGGGGCAAGGGTGCGCAGCGTGAGATGCTGCGCCGGTGCCTCCGGCATGCTCGGACGTTCCTCTGCCAAGGTCCCTCTTCCCCAAAAAAGCTCCGCCGTAATCAGTGCCGAGTGTCAGAGGAGTGGTCGAGCGGACCCTCTGCAACCGGCGTTTCGGTTCGGCTTTAGCCTACTTTTTACCTTGATTCGCAGAGGTTATTCCGTGACGGAACTCCACCACGTCGCCGTCGGCCATCACATACTCTTTGCCTTCGATCCGGACCTTGCCGCGGGACTTGGCCTCCGCCATCGTGCCGGCCGCCATCAGATCGTCGAAGCTGACCACCTCGGCCTTGATGAAGCCGCGCTGGAAGTCCGTATGGATGACCCCGGCGGCCTGCGGCGCCGTGTCACCCCGACGGATGGTCCAGGCGCGCGTCTCTTTGGGGCCGGCCGTCAGATAGGTCTGCAGGCCCAGCGTGTGGAAGCCGACGCGGGCCAGCTGGTCCAGCCCCGATTCCTCCTGCCCGTTCAGCTCCAGCATTTCGCGGGCCTCGGCCTCGTCCAGTTCCACCAGATCCGCTTCCAGCTTGGCGTCCAGGAAAATCGCGTCCGCGGGGGCAACCAGGGCGCGCAGCTCCGTCTGGCGTTCCGGGCTGCCCAGCACCGCGTCGTCGACGTTGAAAACGTAGATGAACGGCTTGGCCGTCAACAGGCTCAGCTCGCTCAGGTATTCCGGCTCCAGCTTGTCGCTGGCGACCGAGGAGAAAATGGTGTCGCCGCGTTCCAGTACGGTCTGCGCCTTTTGAATGGCGGCGAGCTCCGCCGGCTCGCGCTGTTTGAGCTTCACGGCCTTCTCGATACGCGGGATGGCTTTTTCAATGGTCTGCAGATCAGCGAGAATCAGCTCTGTGTTGATGGTTTCTATGTCCGAGCGGGGATCAACCTTGCCGTCAACATGCACGACGTCGGGGTCATCGAAAACGCGGATCACCTGGGCGATCGCCTCGGCTTCGCGGATGTTGGCCAGAAATTTGTTGCCCAGACCCTCGCCCTCGGAGGCGCCCTTGACGATCCCTGCGATGTCCACAAAGGACACCGTGGCCGGCAGCAGCCGCGCTGAGCTGAAGACCCCGGCGAGCTTTGCCAGCCGCGGATCCGGGAGGCTGACGACGCCGACATTCGGTTCGATCGTCGCGAACGGATAGTTCGCCGCGAGCACGTTGTTGCGCGTCAGCGCGTTGAATAGGGTTGATTTGCCGACGTTGGGCAGTCCGACAATGCCAATAGTAAGAGCCACGGTATGCAATCCTACCGGCAGGGCCCTGGTCACGGCGCCAGTGCCGTCGCGGACACATAGATGAAGCAATTGGCGCCCATGCCGCACGGCGGCCATGGGCGCGAGGTGCGCATGGGCGCGAAGTGCGACATCGATGCTTTTGTGAAACTGTCGGTGCGGCGTGCGAAGGTAATTACATGGATGGATTCGCGGTTTTGCTGGCAGCTTTGATGCTTCTGGTCGGCCTGATGGTCGGAGCCGCCGTCGCGGCTGTGCACTTCCGCCGGCGGCTGGCAGCGTCGGAGGAGGATTTCGACGGCGTGAGCTCGCGGCTGGGGCAGGTCACCGCGGAGCTCGCGGGTGCCGACGCCGAGCGCAGGCTGCTGGGGACGGCGAACCGGGCGTTGGGTGAACGCCAGGCCACTGACGCCTCCGTGCTTAACGCCTTGGGACCGGTGGCGGAGAAGCTCTCGGAGGTGCAGCGGCAGGTGGGGCTGTTGGAGCGGGACCGCGTGGAACAGTACGGTCAGCTGGCCCAGCAGCTTCGGGATGCCAAGGACGCGGATGCGCAGCTGCTGCTGACCACGACGTCACTTGCCTCCGCGCTGAGGTCCAACAGCGCGCGTGGAAAGTGGGGCGAGGTGCAGTTGCGGCGAGTAGTGGAAGCCGCCGGCATGCTGGCGCACGTGGACTTCACCGAGCAGGTCCACACGGCCACCGCGGACGGAATCAGCCGCCCGGACATGGTGGTGCGGCTGCCGGGTAATAAGGAACTGGTCCTGGACGCAAAGGTGCCGCTGTCCGCGTACCTGCAGGCACACGAAAACTCCGGGCTGTCCGGTCCCGCCAGCGGTGCGCACGGATCCGCGGCGGACACCGCCGGCGCAGCGCTCAACTCCGAGGAACTGCTCCTGCGCCATGTCAAGGCACTGAAGGCGCACGTGGACGCACTGGCGGGAAAAAGGTACTGGGAAGCGGGGGCGAACACTCCGGAGCTGGTCATCTGCTTCGTGCCTGCCGAATCGATCCTTTCGTCGGCCCTGCTGACGGATCCGGCGCTGCTGGACTATGCCATCACCCGCAATGTCGTGCTGGCCTCCCCCATCAGCCTGCTCGCCATTCTCAAAGCCGTGGCCTTCAGCTGGCGCCAGGATGTACTGACCGAGAGCGCCAAGGAACTTTTCGAGCTCTCCAGCTCCCTGTATACCCGTCTCGGCACACTCGGCGACAACGTGGGGAAACTCGGCTCTTCGCTTAAGTCCTCAGTGGACCGCTACAACGCGCTGGTGGGAACGCTGGAGGCCCGCGTGCTTCCCACCGCCCGCAAACTGAACTCGCTGGATGCGGACACGCTGGCGGCGCCGTCCCAGGTTGACGTCTCACCGCGCTCGCTCAGCGCCCCCGAACTCACGGCAGACATCCGTTAGCCCACGCAACTTCGGGTCAGCCGGCCCTGCCGCCGTCGTGCCTCAACCCCGTCAACCCAACCAGGCCGCAGCACCTGTACTCAAACCGCGGTCGGCTGCGGGTGCTGCTACCTAATTCGACGGGCGGGTGCCTCTGCCCCCCAGGGCATGGCTGGTGTCGCCGGCGGCCTTCAGGGTGGCGCGCAGTTCCTTCGGCAGGGAGAACAACAGATCCTCTTCGGCCGTCACAATTTCCTCAACGTCCGCATAACCATAGTCAGCCAGCAGGCGCAGCACGTCCTGCACGAGGATCTCGGGCACCGATGCGCCGCTGGTGACACCCACCGTGGCGACGCCCTCGAACCAGCGCTCGTCCACCTCGTTGGCAAAGTCCACCCGGTATGAGGCCAGGGCGCCGTATTCCAAGGCAACCTCCACCAGCCGCACCGAGTTGGAGGAATTTGCCGAGCCGACGACGATCACCAGATCCGCGCGGGGGGAAATGTTTTTGATGGCCACCTGGCGGTTAGTGGTGGCGTAACAGATGTCATCGCTGGGCGGATCCTGCAGCGTGGGGAAACGTTCCTTGAGCAGCCGGACTGTTTCCATCGTCTCGTCCACGCTCAACGTCGTCTGGGACAGCCAGATGACCTTTTCCGGGTCGCGTACCTGGACTTTGTCCACATCATGGGGGCCGTTGACGATCTGGATATGCTCGGGTGCTTCACCGGCGGTGCCCTCGACCTCTTCGTGGCCTTCATGGCCGATCAGCAGGATGTCAAAGTCGTCCTTGGCGAAGCGCACCGCTTCCCGGTGGACTTTCGTCACCAGCGGGCACGTGGCATCAATGGTGCGCAACCCGCGGTCGGCCGCGGAGGCGACGACGGCCGGCGACACACCATGCGCGGAGAAGACCACCAGTGCGCCCTCGGGAACCTCCTCGTTCTCGTCCACAAAAATGGCGCCCTTGGCCTCCAGGGTGCTGACTACGTGCACGTTGTGCACGATCTGCTTGCGCACGTAGACTGGCGGCCCGTAGTGCTCCAGGGCTTTTTCCACCGCTATGACGGCCCTGTCGACGCCTGCACAATAGCCCCGCGGGGCGGCAAGCAGAACCCGCCTGGGACCGTCGACCGGCGAGGCGGCCGCGACTTCTGAAGGCGTTCGCCGTCGGCGCGGAACAATGGGCATCGGGACGGAAACGGCGGTGCTGATCATGCTCCCATTCTACGTGGTGGCCCACAGCGAGCCCTCCGCGAGGCCAAACCCTCGTCCCGTCATCGACCGTTAGCGCCGCGCCGCCGTCGACCTTAACGCCGCATCGCCGTCGACCGTTGGCGCTGCAACACTGCCCGGTCAGCGCCGCGAGAAAATGCGTCCCAGGCCACCGGCCACGACCAGCACCCCGGCCCCGGCGAGCACGATGCCGATCCACTGGCCGAAGCTGGCGATGGAAGCCATGACGAACTGCTGTTTGAAAAGTTCCGCGACGTCATTGCCGCTGGTGCTGGCCAGTACCGTCTCCACGACGCGGTCCATCGCCAGCTTCCATAGGCCAGCGACCACGGCCAGGCCGATCCCCGCGAACAGGATGGTCGTGGAACGCCGCCGCGCAATAACCAGGGCGAGCAGCAGCGCCAGCAGCGCTCCACCGGCCAGCCAGTACCCCAGGGGAGCGAATGTGGCCAATTTGACGATAGCCGTCCGCTGCTCCGGTTGGCCAACCTCGATCAGAACCTGCTCCGGCGCAGTCACCTGGCTGCCGAGTCCCGCCGCGACCTTCAGCTCCACCAGACCCAGCAGCGGGGCAATATCCAGTGTCAACCGGTCCCGCCCGCTGACCTGCTGCCCATCCGACGGGGTGGCCGCAACAGTGAGCCGATGACTGCGGCGGAGGGTCTCCGTCCACGCGGCCGGATACCCCGGGTCCGAGCTGAGGGCGTGCGTCGCCGATTCGATGATGGGTTGAACGAACGCCAACACTCCGGAGTCAAGCTTGAGCTGCGAGGACAATGTCTTCGCGGTCGCATCAGCGAGCGCCTTTTGGAACTTGGCATCGGAGCCCAGCGGTGCGGCCATCGCGACGAAGCCTGATTCCTGCACGACATTCCGGTCAGCCCAGATGGCCGGAACGGACACGGCCGTCAGTGCCAGGGCCAGCAGCACCATAATCGCCGCGAAAAAACTACGCATCTGTCTCCCATGAAGTGACCTGTCAGGCGATAACTGTATCTGCCGCTGCTGCAAAGGGCCGCTTTTCGACGGCGGAGAAGCCGCCCGCGCCGCTGTGGAGGCGACATCGAGGTGCTGTGGATGTGTCGGTGGTCGGGTACATGATGTGGTTAGAGTGGAAATGTGAATGTGGAGGTTAGGCCTGTGACTGAGGATCCGCTGTCCGCCGACAGCAGCTGCGCCGGCAGGACGCCAGCTTTAGGGCGCGGACCCGTGGAGCTGGAGCCCGCCCTGCCCCAGCAGCGGGTGATAGCGGCAACGGCGGGCGAGACGAGCGCCGAAAATCCCTGGCCGCTGCATTTGCTCTCCGAAAAGCTCAAAGCGCATATCGAGCGGGCACCGTCCGCCTGGGTCGAGGGGCAGATCATTGAACTCAACCGCCGGGCCAGCGTCAGTTACGTGACGCTGCGGGACATCGACGCGGAAGTCTCGTTCAGCGTCACGGTTTGGGGCTCCGTCATCGCCGCCATGGAACGCCCGTTGGAGCGGGGCGCTCGGGTGGTCGCCCAGCTGAGGCCGCATTTCTGGGTCAAAACGGGTCGGCTGTCCATGCAGAGCAGTGATATTCGTCCGGTCGGCTTGGGTGATTTACTGGCGAGGATCGAGCAGCTCCGTCAGGCTTTGGCGTCCGAGGGTCTCTTTGCAGCCGAACGGAAAAAGAAGCTGCCGCTGCTGCCGCACTGCATCGGTCTGATCACAGGCCGGAATTCGGACGCCATGAAGGATGTCCTGCGCAATACTTCACTTCGCTGGCCGGCCGTCCAGTTCGAAGTCCGCGAGGTCGCGGTGCAGGGAGTCAACGCCGTCACCCAGGTCAGCGCCGCGCTGGCCGAGCTCGACGCCAATCCGGCCGTTGACATCATCGTGATTGCCCGGGGCGGCGGCTCGCTGGAGGATCTGCTGCCGTTCAGTCATGAAAGCCTGATCCGCGCCGTGGCGGCCGCCCGCACTCCCGTGGTCAGCGCCATCGGCCATGAGGCGGACCGCCCCCTGCTGGACGACATCGCGGACCTTCGGGCATCCACCCCCACCGATGCCGCCAAGAGAATAGTCCCGGACGTTGCCGAGGAGCGCACCCGCGTCCAGCAGGCCCGCGAACGGCTTAATCGAAGAGTCCGTTCGTTGATCGAACGCGAATCGGAGCGCCTGCACCAGCTCCGCACCCGGCCGGTCCTGGCCAACCCTGCTGGTATGGTCATCGTCCGCGCGGAGGACATCAGCCGGCTCCAGTTGCGGTCCCGTGCTGCCATGAATACTGCGCTGGCGCGGCATATGGACAGCATCCTGCATCTTCGGGCCCAGGTCCGGGCACTCTCGCCGCAGAAGACCCTGGACCGCGGCTACGCCGTCGTACAACTGACGGACGGTTCGGTGGTTCGCGCGCCTGAGCAGGTCAGCCCAGGTGCCGCACTGCGGATTCGCGTCGCCGCCGGTGAATTCGCCGCCGCCGCCGCGGAACCGGGCTGATGCGGGCTGATCCCGCTCAGCAGACCTCCCCCACCCGCCGGCCGTATACGGCCATCACCGATGAACGGATCATCATGACTACCGATATCACCAATGGATCATCCCCAGAGCCGAATTCCGAGGTGGCCGCATTGAGCTATGAACAGGCACGCGAGCAGCTCGTCAGCGTCGTCAGCCAGCTCGAAGCCGGCGGTGCCAGCCTGGAAGAATCCTTGGCCCTGTGGGAACGCGGTGAGGCGCTGGCTAAGCGGTGCGAGGAATGGCTTGAGGGCGCTAAAGCCCGGCTCGCCCGCGACGCCGCGGGGTCATTGGGCCGCGCCGACCCCAGCATGGCAGACGCCGGTACTCGGAGTGCGCACGGCGACGACGGCAGGTAACGACCGGCGTCGTCGGCACCACCAGCATCCTGGGCACTTTTCGTCGTGTTCGATGTCCGGCACTGCGTCAACCGACCGCGCTCTCGTCGTTGGCCTGCCCCCGGCTTTGAACGCCGTCGACTCCGGTTCAGGACGCAACGACTTTGCGGCGCTCCCCGGCTTGGGACGCCGTCGCCCTTCGTTTAGGACGCGGCGACTTTGCGGCGCTCCTCGGCCAAATCAAAATCGCCAGTCGGCCAGGTCAGTTCCATGCCCTCCAGCTCGGCCAGGAGGATTTCCTGCACGGCAAGCCTGGCGTACCACTTCTTCCCGGCCGGCACCACGTACCAGGACACGGCCGCGCTGGTCCGCTTGATGACCTCTTGATAGGCCTCCATGTACTGCGGCCAGAATGCCCGCTCAGTGAGGTCATCCACCCGGTACTTCCAGTACTTGGTGGGATCCTGCAGACGCGCCGCGAGCCGCTCCTTCTGCGTGTCCGGGCTGATGTTGAGCATGATTTTGATGATCCGCGTTCCGTCAGCCATCAGCTTGGCCTCAAAATCGTTGATGGCACCGTAGCGTCGGTCGAGCTCTTCCGGAGTGGCCCATTTATGCACCCGGTGGATCAGCACGTCCTCATAGTGCGAACGGTCGAAGACGCCGAGCATCCCTGCGGCAGGTACTTCCTTCTCGATCCGCCAGAGGAAGTCGTGGCGCTTCTCCGCGGGCGTCGGAGCCTTGAATGCCTTAAGCCGCACGCCCTGGGGGTCGACGGAGCCCACCACATGGGAAACAATCCCGCCTTTGCCCGCGGTGTCCATCGCCTGCAGCACCAGCAGCACGGATTTCGCGCCGCCGTACTGGCCCTGCGCAAAGAGCTGCTCCTGCAGCACCGTCAGTTTCCGCGCCCGCGCCGCCAGTATCAGCTGGCCGTCCTTCTTGTTCCCGGTGAATCCGGGTGACGCGTCCGTGGGAGCCTCTGCCAGCTTGAAGCCGGGCCCGGTCTTGAGCAGTTTGGCTGGTTTTTTGTTGAATCCCACTTTGCTTACGACATGTTTCGTGGCCATGGTGCACTTTCCCTTCGGTGCGCAGCTGCCGATTTCCAGGCCTGCGCCGGATCAGATCGTTCCACCGTACCCGGGAGGGGGCTAGGGCCGGTAGTGGCTGAGGAATTCGCCGATGCGGCCCACGGCCTCTTCAAGGTCTTTGACGTTCGGCAAAGTGACCAGCCGGAAGTGATCCGGGCGGATCCAATTGAAGGCGGTGCCATGGGAGATGAGGATCTTTTGTTCGGTCAGCAGGTCCAGGGCAAATTTCTCGTCGTCCTTAATCGGATAAACCTCGGGATCCAGCCTCGGGAACAGGTACAGCGCGCCCTGCGCCTGCTGCACGCTGACCCCCGGGATCGCGTTGAGCATCCGGTACGCAACATCGCGCTGTTCCTTGAGTCGACCGCCCGGCAGGATCAGATCGGTGATGCTTTGGTGGCCGCCCAACGCGGTCTGGATGGCGTGCTGACCAGGGACGTTGGCGCACATGCGCATATTCGCCAGCAAATTGATCCCCTCCAAATAATCCGCGGCTTCGACCTTGGGACCGGAGATCGCGAGCCAGCCGGATCGGTAGCCGCAGATGCGATAGGCCTTGGAGAGCCCGCTGAAGGTCATGCACAGCACATCGTCACCGGTAATCGACGCTGCGTTGATGTGAGTGGCCTCGTCATAGAGGATTTTCTCGTAGATCTCATCCGAGAAAATCACCAGCCCGTGTTTACGGGCCAGCTCCACCATGGATGTCAGGACGTGCCGGGGATAGACCGACCCGGTGGGGTTGTTCGGGTTGATGATGACGATGCCCTTGGTCCGGGGCGTAATTTTGGTCTCCAGATCCGCCAGATCCGGCCACCATTCGTTTTCTTCGGTGCATAGATAATGCACCGGCCGGCCGCCGGCCAGGCTCACCGACGCAGTCCACAGCGGATAATCCGGCGTCGGCACCAGCACTTCATCACCGTTGTTGAGCAGCGCCATCAGGGAAAGCGTGATCAGTTCGCTGACCCCGTTGCCGAGGTAGACGTCGTCGACATGAATGTTGCTGATACCACGTGTCTGGTAATACTGCACGACGGCGGTGCGGGCCGAGAAGATGCCGCGCGAGTCGCTGTAACCCTGAGCATGGGGCAGATGGCGGATCATGTCCACCAGAATGGCGTCCGGCGCTTCAAACCCGAACGGCGCGGGGTTCCCAATATTGAGCTTGAGGATGCGCTGTCCCTCCGCCTCCATTTTCTGGGCGTGTTCGAGCACCGGTCCTCGGATGTCGTAGAGAACATTGTGGAGTTTGGTGGACTGCCTGAATTCTGCCATTCACCCAATATGGCACAGGAGCCCTGGTCGCGGGCCGCATTTCAGGCCGCGACGCACGGTCCAATACCGGGAAATTGGCCCCTCCCACGCAGTGTGCCGTCTACGGCAGCGGGATTACCGTTCGCGTTGAATTCCCGCTCCGCACCGGATTTCCTCCGTCATCACTGCAGGAATCTCTGATGGAAAACGCCAGCACCCGCCCCGGAACAGGCTCCGGAGCGGGTGCAGGCATGACCTCTAAGGCGGGAGATGCTACTTCGTGATGCCCTTGTCCTTGAGCCATTTAGCCGCCGCATCTTTGGGGTCCATCTTCTGGTCGCCGCTGACCTGGCGGTTCAGGTCGATCAGATCATTGGTGGTCAATAGACCCGAAACCTTGTTCAGCGCCGTCTTGGCCGTGTCGCTGACCTTGTCCGTTTTAATCAGTGGCAGAACCTGCTGGGCGGCCCAGTTCGATTTGGGGTCCTCGAGCACCACCAGGTCCTGGTCCACGATGTCCGGGGTGGTGGTGAAGATGTCCGCGACCTGCACGTCATCACTGGTCAGCGCCTTCACGGTCACCGGTCCGCTGGGCAGCGGGTCGAATTTCGCCGGAACGCAGTTGTATTTGGTTTTCAGGCCGGCCAGACCGTTGGCCCGTTCGGCAAATTCCGGCGGCGCCCCCACGGTGAGCTTGTCGCAGACCTTCGCCATGTCCTCAATCGTCTTGAGGTTGTACTTCTGCGCCGTCACCTTGGTGACCACCATGGCGTCCTTGTCCTCGGCCTTGGACGCCTCCAGCACGCTCAGGCCGCTGTCCAGCTTGGCCTGCAGCGCCTTCACAATGGCGTCCGGATCCGTCGCGGTGCTGGTCGGATCCACCTTGGTCAACAGATTGCCGCTGTAATCCGGGATGATGTCGATCGAGCCGTCTTTGATGGCCGGAAAATAGATCTCGCGGGAACCAATGTTGAGTTTGGTGGTGGCCGTGACTCCCGCCGCGGTCAGCGCCCCGGCGTAAATCTCCGCGATCGTCGCGTTTTCCGGAAAGTCTGCGCTGCCGACAATGACGGCGCCGCCCGCGTCGGCCGAACCGGTCGCGGTGGCGTTTCCGAGCGGGCTTCCGCCACCGCCGCCGCAGGCGCTCAGGGTCAAGGCCACCGATATTCCGGCGGCTAGGCCAAAGACAGCACGGCGTGCAATCATACGGCGCTGAATATGCGTCATGAATTTCCTCCTTGTACGCCGGCTGTGATAATTTCACGGCCAGTCAATGAATCGCCCGTCCGCTGCGGGACGGCCTTCAAACCAGGTGATACGGCCAGCCGCTGCACACCCGCGAGCACGGTGTCCAGACAGATCGCCAGTACCGCAATGACCACGGCCCCGCCCAGCACGCGGCCGTAGTCGCTCACGGAGAGCCCGTCGATCAGGAAACGCCCCAGACCCCCCAGATTGATGTAGGCGACCACCGCGACGGTCGCCACCACCTGCAGAACACCGGCCCGGAATCCCCCGAGTATCACCGGGAGCCCGTTGGGCACTTCCACCCGGCACAGGATCTGCACCTCGGTCATTCCCATGCTCCGGGCGGCATCCACGGTGTCCGTGCTCACGGCGGAGATCCCCGCATACGTTCCGGCCAGGATCGGCGGCACGGCCAACAGGACCAGCGCCCAGATCGGCGGCATCAGCCCCAGCCCGGCCAGCAACACGAACAGCGTCAGCACACCCAGTGTCGGCAGGGCGCGCAGCACTCCCGCAAGGGCAATGACGACGACGCGTCCCCGGCCCGTGTGCCCGACGTACAGTCCGATGGGCGCAGCTATTGCGACGGCGATGGCGAGCGTCAGACAGGTATAACCCAAGTGCTCCACCGTGCGCAATGGGATGCCGTCCTGCCCCTGCCAATGCGCCGGATTCATCAGCCACTCATAGCCCTGGACCAATGGATTGTCCGAGGAATAGGTCTCCAGCACGGTCCCGATGCTCATAAGGCTACCGCCTTGGCGCGCGGGCTGTTGGCGCGCGGGCCGGCGGTCCGCAGCCACGGCGTGAGCAGCCGCTGCAGCAGCACCAGAACCGCGTCCATCAGCAACGCCAGCAGCAGCGTCCCGATGATCCCAATGACAATTTCCGTCACGAAGTCACGCTTCAGCCCGTCGGTGAACAGCGAGCCCAGGCTCCCGATGCCGAGCAGGGCGCCCACGCTGACCAGCGAGATGTTACTGACGGAAATCACCCGCAGGCCGGCAAAAAGCACCGGCACGGACAGCGGCAGGTCCACGGACAAAAACCGCATCAGCGGTTTGTAGCCCATCGCCACGGCGGCCTGCCGGATGGTCTCATCGACCGAATTCAGCGCATCCAGCGTCGAGCGCAGCAACAGCGCCACCGCGTAAATCACCAGCGCCACGATGACGTTGGCCATGTCCAAGATCCGGGTTCCCAGAATGACCGGCAGGATCACAAACAGTGCCAGCGAGGGGATCGTGTACAGGACCGACCCGGCGGAGAGCAGGAAACCCCTCAGCGTCTTGTTCATCCGCGCCAGTTGGGCCAGCGGAATGGCAATCAGCACGCTGATCAGCAGCGGAATCACCGATTGGTACAGGTGCAGTGCGGCCAGCGAGAGCACATGGCCGAAGTTTGCGACCAGCCAGGCCATCAGGCACCGCCCTCGCGGGCACGGCGCGCAGCTTCGATGGCCGCCAGCACCTCCGGCGCCTTGACCACCCCGGTGACCACGCCGCCGTCGTTCACTGCCACACCGAGCCCGGCCGGCGAGGAGAGCACGGCGTCCAAGGCACGGCGCAGCGTCTCCCCCTCGTGGAACAGCGAACCGCCGGGCACCAAATCGGGGCCTGCCACCGGGGAGAGCCAGCCCAGCGGCCGGTCGGCGTCATCAACGGCGAGCGTCCACGACGCTGCCGTGAACCCGGCCATCAGCTGCGCCGGCCCGACGGTGGGGACGGGATGGATCTGCACGGAATCCGCGCCGGAAAAAGCCAGGTGCCGGAAGCCGCGGTCGCGGCCGACGAAGTTGGCGACAAAATCATCCACCGGCGCCCGCAGAATTTCCTCTGCAGCGGCGTACTGGGCCAGCCTTCCCCCGGTGGCGAAGACGGCGACCTTGTCCCCCAGCACCGTGGCCTCGTCAATGTCATGTGTGACAAAAACAATCGTTTTGGCCAGGTCGCGCTGCAGCCTGAGCAGCTCCTGCTGCAGTTCGGCGCGGACTACCGGATCGACGGCGCTGAACGGCTCGTCCATCAGGAGCACAGGCGGGTCCGCAGCCAGCGCCCGGGCCACGCCGACGCGCTGTTGCTGGCCGCCGGAGAGCTGGCTGGGGTAGCGTCTGCCCATGCCGGCGGAGAGCCCGACGACGTCGAGCAGCTCCTCGGCCCGGCGCCGAGCCTGCGCGCGCGGCACCCGGTTCAGCCGCAGCACGGTGGCCACATTATCCGTCACGGTGCGGTGCGGGAGCAGACCCGCAGACTGCATGACGTAGCCCATAGACCGGCGGAGGGCGGCCGCGGGCACCGCAGATACGTCCTTGCCGTCCACGGTGATGGTCCCGCTGGTCGGTTCAACCATCCGGTTGATCATCCGCAGCGAGGTTGTTTTGCCGCAGCCGGACGGCCCCACGAACACCGTGATGGCGCCCTTGTCGATTGCCATGGTCAGGTTTTCGACCGCGGGCTGGTTGTCCAGATAGCGTTTGGTGATCCGGGAGAACTCGATCATCGGCTGCACCCCGGATCCGTTGACTGCGGGAATGCTGCCGGGCCGCGCCGCGGATTCGGGCACGGATGTCCGGGCGTCTGGTACTGCCATCGTGGTTTCCTCACTGTTGGCGGCCATCGCGATCAAGATCAATACCCGTGCCAAATGATCATAAGCAAGGTGATTTCCGCTGTAAAGCCTACCGGCATGCTTTCCGGACAAAAACGCAGCCGGTCTTACAGAACCAGCCTAGTAGGCGCGGGCCGCCGGCGGACAGCACTTCGGGGCCGTCCGCCGGCGCGCCGCTAGCTGGCGGGCCGGGCCGGCCGCGCCGCAGGCTGCCGGATCAGCTTCTTGTTCACGAATTCGTTCATCCCGAATTTGGCGAGCTCACGGCCGACACCCGAGCGCTTGACGCCGCCAAAGGGCAGGTCCGCCTGGGTACCGGTCACCGAGTTGATCCAGACCATGCCGGTGTCCAGCCGTGACGCCACCTCTTTGGCCTTATCTGCGCTGGCGCTGAAGACCGAGCCTCCCAGCCCGAACGGAGAGGCGTTGGCCAGGTCCACCGCCTCGTCCGCGTTGGCGACCTTGTAGATCACCGCTGCCGGGCCAAACAGCTCCTCGGAGTAGGCGCGCATGTCCGGCGTGACCCCGGTCAGGACGGTCGGGGTGAAGTAGGAGCCGGGGCCGTCCACCCTGCCACCGCCGGTGTGCACCGTGGCGCCCTTGGCAACGGCGTCGTCAATCTGTTCACCCAGGCCATCGGCGGCGCTCTGCGAGGACAGCGGACCCATCCGGGTCGCCGGATCAGACGGATCGCCGGGCTGCAGGGCTGCCGCCCGGGCGGTGAACTTTTCCACGAATTCCTGGTAGTAATCCTCCTGGACGATAAAGCGTTTGGAGGCAGTGCAGGCCTGGCCGGCGTTCCCCATCCGCCCGGCGACAGCCGCCTTGACGGTGCTGTCCATGTCATCGCTGTCCAGCACGATGAACGGGTCGGATCCGCCCAGCTCCAGCACATAGCGTTTGAGGTTCCGCCCGGCAATCTCTCCCACGGCCGATCCGGCCCGCTCGCTGCCGGTCAAGGACACGCCCTGAATACGCGGATCAGCGATCATGTCCGCAATCTGTTCCTTGCTGGCAAAGATGTTGATGTACGCATCCTCCGGCAGCCCGGCATCCTTGAAGATCTGCTCGATGGCCAGCGCCGACTGAGGGCAGTTTTCAGCGTGCTTCAGCAGGACCGTGTTCCCCAACATCAGGTTCGGGGCCGCAAACCGCGCCACCTGATAGTACGGGTAGTTCCATGGCATGATGCCGACCAGGGAACCGATGGGTTCGGTCCGGATCACCGCTTCTCCGCCGCCGACCGCGTCAAGTGCTTCATCCTCCATGAACCGCGGGCCCTGGGTGGCGTAATAGCTGTAGATGCTCGCGACCAGTTCCACCTCGCCTTGGGCCTCGCGGACCGGTTTGCCCATCTCCAAAGTGATGATTGCGGCCAGCTCTTCCTTACGCTCGCTGTACAGCGCCGCGACTTTCGCCAAGATGCGGCTGCGCTCAGTGACCTCTGTAGCGCGCCAGGAGGCAAAGGCCGCATGCGAGCGCTGCAGCGTACTCTCGATGTCCGCATCCGTCGCGGAGTGGAATTCCTGCACGGTTTCACCGGTGGCCGGGTTGACACTTTTGTATGAACTCATAGACCTACCGTAACCACACGGCGACCCGGAGGGAAAGGTCAGGGCAGATCGTGCACGTACTGTTCCGCCCGGGCCGAGGTCCGGGCGGTCACGCACTTCCAGTTCGGTCCCAGGTGCTCCAGCTCAAGCACCGTGATGCGGTTGAAACCGCCCCGCAGCAGCGGTGGCGTTAGGTACAACGTGACTTGCGGCCGCACTTCCCAATAAAGGCCCAACAGGAAACCATTCACCGGAGACAAAACCCTACCGGATCACGGGAGCGCCACATATGTGTCGGCGGGGCGTCCATGTCCACGTCCGCGAATGCGAAGCAACCCCGGCAACCACGGCGACCCCGGCACCACGGCCGCCTTGATGCCGTCGACCGCTGTGGAAACCCTCCAACACGCCGGCATACACGCCGTCGATCAAGAAGTATGCGCGGTCGTGCGGCCGGCCGATCCTGAGGGCGGATCCAGCCTCCGGAGGCACCGCGACGGCGCTCTAGAGCACCACGCCGCGGTCCAAACCAAGCTGCTCGAAAGACAGCGGGGCGACGCGGGGCACCGGGGAACCGGAGCGCGCGCAGACCGGCAGCATGGAACTTGGCGCGGGAGGGAATTTCTCGGTCAGGCGGCGCGGCCATCCTTTCGGCCGCGGGAGACGGCGGAGAATACCGTGCCGCCGAGTCAGTTCAACCAGTGCCCCGGAGGCGCGCCTAGACTGGCGGCATGAGCAATCTGGAGGCCCATCCGCAGGAAACGGTGTGCCCACCGTCTGATGATGAGGGCCCGTCCGTGCGGCTGTGGCCCGCGCGCGAGGTGCCGCTGGGCGGGATCCGCGCCATGACCGTTTCCCGCACGCTGCCGCAACGCGGATTGCCGACGATCGGGGCCTGGTGTTTCCTGGACAGTTATGGTCCCGGATCGGACGCCATGACGGTCCTGCCGCATCCGCACATCGGGCTGCAGACCGTCAGTTGGCTCCTGACCGGCACCATCAGGCACCGCGACAGCCTCGGCTCGGATGTCCTGGTCCGCCCGGGCGAGCTGAACCTCATGACAGCCGGTGCCGGCGTCGCCCATTCCGAGTTTTCGGTGCGGCCGCCGAAGGAGGACGACGACGGGACCCTCCGTGGCCTGCAGCTGTGGGTTGCGCTGCCGGATCGGGTGCGTCAGCAGGGACCCCGGTTCGAGCAACACTCCGAGCTCCCGGTTCTGCACGGCCGCAACTACGCCGCTACCGTGATCATCGGCAGCCTCGGCGGAGCCGTCTCCCCTGCGCTGGTCCATACGCCCCTGCTGGCCGCGGACGTGTCCGTTGGCGCTGCCGGAGAGGTGTCGATGCCGCTGGATCCGGGTTTCGAGCACGCTGTGCTGGTGTTGGACGGCGCCCTGAAGATCGACGGCGTACCAGTATCACCGGGACCGCTGGCGCATCTGGGCACAGGTCGGAGCGGGTTGGACGCTGCCGCTGCCGAGGGTGCCAGGTTCCTCCTGATCGGCGGCGAGCCGTTCGAAGAAGAACTGCTGATGTGGTGGAACTTCGTCGGCAGGAACCACGACGAAATCGTCCGCGCCCGGCAGGATTGGGAGGACCGCAGCGGCCGGTTCCCCGAGGTCCGCGGGCACGGTCCCGACGCGAAAGCCGAGGCCGGGCGGATTCCGGCCCCGCCGATGCCCGCAGTCCGGCTTTCACCACGGCGGCGGTGCGGTTCGTAGTCGGTAGGGTGCTTCGGCCGGATGCCGTGGAGATGGACCGATGCCGTGGAGATGGACCGCTGCCGTGGAAATTCCCGCGGCACCGGTCCATTTCCGCAGCAGATGGGCGGCAGGGTCCGGGGCGGGCAGGACCACGGGCAGACGGGATTCACCGCGGGCGGGCGTCCGCTGCGCCGGGACAGCCACGGCCCGGCGCTAAACCCCGGAGGTCAGCCTCAGGACGCCGAAAATGGGATCCTGCGCGAGCACCCGCACATCGATCAGACCAAAAGTGGCCAGATGGGCCTTGAATGCGTCCTGCAGCGGTGGCTGGTTCATGCCCAGCCCGCTGCCCAGCACAATCGGCCCGGAAATATTCAACTGTTCGGCGCATTGGGCGGCGAGCGCAGCGAGGTCCCCGCCACCCTGATGGATCATCGCCAGGCTCTCCGGGTGCCCTGCTGCGGCGGCGTCAAAGACCAGCGGCGACATCGCCGCCCAGTAGCGCCGGCCTGTAGCGCCGTGGAAATGTGCAATCAGCTCGCCCGGAGCCTGCAGCCCGCATTCCGCCAGCAGGGCACGGGTCAGGACGTCCGGCGCCAGCCCCAGGTTCATCCTGTGCAGACTATGCCGTACGGCCTCGCGCCCGAACCAGTACCCACTGCCCTCGTCACCGAGCAGGTAGCCCCAGCCCCCGGCCCGGGCTTGCGCGCCGGCGGCGTTGGTCCCCCAGGCGGCCGAACCGGTGCCGGCAATGACCGCCACGCCGGTATCGGCACCACTGGCGGCGAGGAGCAGACGGGTGTCATGGACCACGGTCACCTTGGCGCTGGTTGCATGCGGGGCAATCAGCGCGGCCAGCGCCGCGGCGTCGTCGTCGGTGTCAACGCCGCCGGAGCCCGCGAAAACCTGTGAAACGTCGGCTCCGCCGATCTTGGCGAATATCGCTCCGAGGTTCGCCGCCGCTTCCTCACGGCTGACGTTCTGCACGTTGGCGCTGCCCGCCTCGGCGTCGACCTCGATCACGCCATCGCGCCATCGGATGCCCCTGGTTTTGGACCCGCCGATATCCAGCCCGATGATGCTGACGGTACGGGAGGCGGTGCCGGTCTCATCGATGGTCACCTCCATAGACTAGCCATGGGCACCCGGAAAGCCGGTATCCAGACCCGCGCTGCCGGCAAAAGCACGGCGCAGCAGGGGCCTGCCGTCGGCCAGTGCCAGCTCGCGGAAACGCCTGACCGGATCCGGTTCCCGGGCCCGGATCCGCCAGGCCAGACCAATCTCCCGCTGGGCCACGGGCGCCTCGATCACCAACTCCTTCCAGCCCAGCGGACTGGTGTCACCGGGGTGAGGTGATCGACTCCGGAGGGGGCCAGCACACTGACCCCCAGCCCGGCGGAAACCAGCCCGCGCAGGGTGTGCGAATCCTGCCCCTCGAAAGTGATACGGGGCTTAAACCCCGCTTCCCGGCACAGGTCGTCGAAGATCGATCGGAGTCCAAACCCCTCACCGAGCACGACAAATCCCTCGGTCCGGGCATCCTCCAACCGGACGCTGCGGTGTGCCGCGAGCCGATGATTCTGCGGTACCACGAGCCGCAAAGGTTCGGCATACAGCAGTTCCGCGCCCAGCGTCCCGGTGACCTCCGGCACCGGGGCAACGATGGCCAGGTCCACCCGGCCCTCGGTCAGGGCTCCCAGGCATTCGGCGCGCGGGCCCTGCAGCAGCGCAAAGGTCACGGCCGGGTGCTGCAAACTGAATGCCCTGATCAGCAGCGGAAGGGTTGCCTCCCCGAAGGTGGGTTGAAATGCTACGGCAACCCGGCCGCGTGCCTGCTTCGACTGCGTCCGCACCTCATCGAGCCCGGCCTGCACCTCGGCGAGGGCGGCCTGGAGCCGGGGGATGAGCAACTGCGCTGCCGGGGTCAACCGGATGCCGCGTCCGTTCCGCACGGTGAGTTCGGTGCCGACGACGGCGGCGGCCCGGGCGAGCGCGCGGCTCACCGTGGGCTGTGGAATGTTCAGCAGTTCCGCCGTCTCGGTGATCCTGCCGGTTCTCCCCAACGTCACCAGGATCGGGATCACCGGCAGCAGCCGCAGCAGATCCCGGTAGTCCGTCTCGTTCATTAGAAATCCCCCATGCGGTCCGACCCGTCCCGGTCGACGAATGCCGTTCGCCCAGTGCCGTCGTGACCAGTGCTGTCCCGACCAGTGCCTGACTAGTGCCGTACTGACACAGTGCAGCTCCACGTCATATGATCGGCTGCTATCAATTATCGCTTAGACATGCATTAGACGCATCCAATCCTGTTTTCTACGCTGGAAGGGTGAACTCGTCCCCGCAGGAAACCCCGCCCCTTGAACAGCCATGGCTGGGCCACAACAAGGGAAGCCGCGGTTACCGCCGGGTTCTATTGGCCCTGTTATGCGCTGGAATCGCCACCTTTGCCCAGTTGTATTCGGTTCAAGGGCTGCTGCCCTTGCTGGCGCGGGACCTGCAGATCACCGCCGCACAGGCGGGCCTGACCATCTCGGTGGCCACCATCGGGTTGGCAGTGACGGTCATTCCGTGGTCCTTTGCGGCGGACAGGTTCGGCCGGATCGCAGTGATGGGGACCGCCATCATCGCGGCCACTATTCTGGGGCTGCTGGCGCCGCTGTCCCCGAACTTTCCGGTCCTTCTGACGGTTCGGACGCTGGAGGGAATGGCGTTGGGCGGAATCCCGGCCTTGGCCATCGCCTACCTGAATGAGGAGATCAACAAGGTGTACGCGGCGATGGCCGCCGGAGCCTACGTCGCCGGTACCACCGTTGGCGGTCTGCTCGGCCGGTTGCTGGCCGGCCCGATCGCAGAACTGGCCGGCTGGCGGGTCGGGATCCTTGCCGTTTCGGTTGTTTCAGCGGCGGCCGCCGCTGGGTTTCTGCTGCTGGCTCCGGAACCGCGCGGCTTTACTCCGGCGCCGCGGAACAGCTTCGGCCAGGCGCTGTCCCGGCTGCTCCCGGCGCTGCGCCACCGGCGGCTGCTGGCCCTCTACGCCCAGGCGTTCCTGCTGATGGGCTCGTTCGTGAGCGTGTACAACTACATGGGCTTCCGACTGGAGGCGCCACCATACCTGCTGCCGATGGCCGCCGTCGCCCTGATTTTCCTGGCCTACCTGGCCGGCACGGTGTCTTCGCGCTGGGCGGCGTCGCTGTCCCTGCGCGCCGGACGGCGGAACATCCTGCTCGGCAGCATCGCCGTGATGACCGCCGGCCTCGGGGTGACACTCCTCGCCGGCCTGCCGCTGATTCTGTTCGGGCTGGTGCTTTTTACGGCCGGGTTCTTCGGTGCCCACAGCATCGCCTCGGGCTGGACCGGAAGCGTCGTCCCCGCCGGCCGGGCGCAGGCCGCGTCGCTGTACAACCTCAGCTACTACGCCGGATCCAGCGTGGTCGGATGGGCTTCCGGTTTCGTTTTTCAGTCCGCCGGCTGGACCGCGCTGGTGGTGGCACTGGCGGTCCTGGCGGTGCTCGCCGCCTCCACCGCGCTGTTGCTTTTGCCCGCCGGAGGCACCGAGGCACGCCGCCCACGGAAAATGACCGCGATTGGATAACCTCCTGGACAGGCTCCTGCACGGCCGGCAACTGCGTAGAATTCAACCTAAAGACCAAGCCGCGGGCCCACATTCCGCCGGGCGGCAGGTCCGAAAAGAACCAGGAGCCCGGCATGGCCTCGGCCGCGAAGAACGCCCGACGTGACCCGTCCGCCGGCGGGCCGACCCCGGAACCCTTGGACGCCGTCGACCGTCAGATCATCGACGCACTGGTGGCGGACGCTCGGATCACCAACCGGGATCTGGCCGACGCCGTCGGCATTGCGCCATCCACCGCACTGATGCGCACCCGCGCCCTCCTGGACAGGGGCGCCATCGAGGGCTTCCACGCGCAGCTGAACCTGAACGCCGTCGGCCGGTCGGTGCAGGCGCTGATCGCCGTCCGGCTGCGCGCGCACGACAGGGACCAGATCGACAGGTTTACCGGAACGGTGCCGCTGCTTCCCGAGGTGCTGTCCACCTTCCACGTTTCCGGATCCGTGGATTACCTGCTGCACATTGCCGTGCCCAATACGGATGTGCTCCGCGACTGGGTGCTGGACAACCTCACGACGGATCCGGTGGTCGGGCAGACCGAAACCACCCTTGTGTTCAGCCATCTTCCGGGCAACACCGGCCCCCTGCCCGCTTAATGTTCGCCCTATCCTCGGGCCCAAAGGACACCCGCAGCCTCGCAGTACCCCGAACCGTCACCGGCTCCCGGCAGGTCTATGCGGCCACGTCAGATTCGTTGGCGACGCCATCGCCGGCCGGCTGCAATTGACTCTTTTGCAACTCGGCACGGTCGCGTTCACGGCCTCTGGCTGCGCCCATCATGAAAATAACGATGACGAAGATGGCGGCCAGCCAGACCGCGACGATGATTGCAACGAACAACCACAACGGCACTAAAAATTCTCCTCGCGGGACATCGAACATCAACCCAATGTAGCCAAGCTTACCGGGCCGGGGGGCGGACAGTTCACAGCGTTTGTCGTCAGTGGAAAAGGACAATGCCGGAAAGGACAATGTCAACACCTACCTCTTCGACGGCGCCATCGTCCCCGGGCCCGGAGGGAATCATCACGCCTCAGCGGTCGCCTCTCCCCTGCTTGCTGAGCCCCCTCCCCTTCAGCTGATGGCGGCCGCGCGGCGGCTGCAGGCGCGGCGCCAGGCGACGACGGCGAGAACGGCACAGGCTGCGGCGACGACTGCGGCGAATCCCGCCACCACGGTCGGCAGCCCCCACACGCCGGCCGCCGCACCCATCCCGATCACCGGCAGGGCGCTGCCCAGATAGGTGATGACATAGACCGCGCTGATGATCTGCGCGTGCCGGGCCGGTTCCACTGCGCGGGCCACGTCGTTGAAGACCATGTGAAAGGCGATGCCCTGCCCCGCTCCGGCCGTGACGCTGGCCAGGACCAACAGCCAGGCTGACGGTGCCGCGCCGGCCACCGCGATCAGCAGCACGGACAGCCCCAGCACGGCCAGCCCGGCCGGGACCAGGAAACGGCCCCGAACGCTCAGCAGCTGGCTGAGGGCGGACGAGCCCAGAGTCAGCGCGGCGAGCACGCCGATCAGCGGCCGCGATTGGGTGTGCAGGGCGACGGCAAAATAGCCGGGGGCAAGCGAGAGGCAGAAACCGAAGACGGCGAAACTGAGAAAGCCGACGCCGGCGGCCAGCCAGAAGGTGCCGCGGGCCCCGCGCGAAACAGTGGGCCGGCGGGGCCTGAGCGCGGCCAGTGCGGCGCCGTTGGCCGCCGGCCTGATCGCAGGTCGGGCGTCGAGCAGATACAGCGGCACCAACAGCAGCAGCAGCACCGCGGCGTGGATCACGAACGGGGTCCGGGTAGGGTCCGGCAACAGGGACAGCAGGCCGCCGATCACTGGGCCGGCGGCGACACCCCCGAAGGATGCCAGCAAAGTGAACCGAGAAGCCCACTCCGGACGGTCGGGCAGCAGATCCCGCAGGGCAGCGGCGCTGGCACCGGTGGCGAGCGCAACGGCTACTCCCTGCAGAGCGCGACCCGCAGCGAGCGTCGGCAGGTTCTCCGCCGCGCCGAAGACCAGGCCGCCGGCCAGACCGATCAGCACGGCCAGTACGAGCGTGGCGCGGCGGCCTATATGGTCCGACCAGTGCCCGAACAAGATCAGCCCCGCCACGAGTGCGAGGACGTAGCTGGAGAAGGCGGCGGTGATGTCCAAGGGGCTCAACCCCAGCCGGCCGGCCAGCAGCGCGTAGAGCGGGGTGGCCAGGTTCGCGCCGATCAGCAGGGTGAAAATGACGACGCCGGCCAATACCAGGCGCGCCGATACGGAAGCGTTCCAGCCCCGGGGACCGGCGTCGACGGGACGCATCCGTAATTCATTCAGGACGGTCATGCGGCTCATTTCCTCAGGGGCTCAGGTACTGCCGGAGGGTGACCGGAACTGTACTATTTCCTCTATAGACTGAAGCAGCACGAGTCAGTTGAACTCGCACGGCGCCTATATTTGATGGTTTTGATCAACATCGTCCGTTACTACCGAACCGGAGTGCTCCCGATGAGCAAACTCGATGCCCTGGACCTGAAGCTGCTGCTCGAACTGGTGCGGGATCCGCGCGCCCAGATCGGTGAGCTGGGCGAGACACTGGGCGTGGCACGCAACACGGTGCAGACCCGGCTCCGACGCCTGCTGCGCTCCGGAACCCTGCGCGACGGCGGGCGTGAGGTGGACCTGGCAGCGATCGATTACGACGTCGTCGCCTTCGTCACGATTGAGGTGACACACCGCGAACTCGACGGCGTCATCGCGGCCCTGCGCAAACAGCCGCAGGTGTTGGAGGTCTATGAAATTTCCGGCCGCGGCGATGTCTGGTGCAGGCTGGCCGCCACCGACGTCCACCATCTGCAGAACGCCCTGCGGGCGCTGCTGCGCATCCGTGGGGTCATCCGCACCGAAACGTCGCTGGCCCTGCACGAGCACATCCCCTACCGTGTCCAACCACTGCTGGGCGGCATGGCCGCAGAACAGTGATGGCCGCAGAACAGTGCTGGCCGTGGTTAAAAGGACGTTTCCGCCCCGGACGCGGATAATGAACCCGTGACCATCATCGACAACGCCGTTTACGTCAACGGCGTGCGCACCGCGGATCCCCTCAGTCTCGAACAGACCTACGCGACGCTCGCCGAACGCGGCGGGATGGTGTGGATCGGGATGTTCCGCCCCACCCCGACCGAGATGGATTCCGTCGCCGGCCAATTCGGGCTGCATGAGCTGGCGGTGGAAGACGCCATCAAGGCGCACCAGCGGCCCAAGATGGAACGCTATGATGACATCCTTTTCACCGTCCTGAGGCCCGCGCACTACATCGATGCCGATGAGGTGGTGGAATTCGGTGAGCTGCACATCTTCACCGGCACGAACTTCGTGATCGCCATCCGGCATGCCGAGACCCCGGGGCTGGCCCGCGTGCGGCACAGGCTGGAAGGCAATCCCGAGCTATTGGCGCTGGGGCCAGAGGCCGTCCTGTACGCCATCCTGGACCAGGTGGTGGATGACTATGCGCCGGTGATTGCCGGGCTGGAAAATGATATCGATGAGATCGAGGACCAGCTCTTTGCCGGCGATCCCACCGTTTCGCGCCGCATCTACCAGCTTTCCCGCGAGGTGATCCAGTTTCAGCGCGCCATTCACCCGCTGACGGATATGCTGACCGCGCTGGAACTCGGTTTTGAAAAACACGGCGTACACCGTGAGCTCGAGCGCTCCCTGCGCGATGTCCAGGACCACGTCCAGAACGTCACGGCCCGCGCGGATTCCTTCCGTCAGCTGCTGCAGAATGCGCTGACGGTGGACGGCACACTGACCACCAACCGGCAGAACGAGGCCAGCGCGGCGCAGAATGAGGAGCTCAAAAAGATCTCCTCCTGGGCTGCAATCTTCTTTGCCCCGTCCTTCGTCGCCTCGGTGTACGGGATGAACTTCCACATCATGCCCGAGCTGTCCTGGACGTTCGGCTACCCCTTTGCGATCGGGCTGATGCTGGCCCTCTGTGCCCTGATGTACACGGTGTTCAAACGGAAGAAGTGGCTCTAGACGGAAGCAAGGACGTGCATGGGCCAGCGAGCATCATTGGCGCTGCGGGACGCTGTAGTTCCGAAATCTCCATCCCCATTCAACCCGCGTCCGGTGCCGCCGGAATTCAGATCCGTGCGGCTACGCTGATTTCCATGACACTTCCCGTATCCGACACCCTCGTTACCTACCCTGCCGGGCAGACCTCGGGAAAAGCCGTCGTGCTGCACACTCAGCTGCTTAGTCCCAGTCAGTTGCGCCATCACGGTCCGCTCCTCCAGCACAGGCAGGAGCACGACGACGGCAGGCTGGCAGTCCTGCTGGACACCACGCCGTGCCATCCGGTGGACGCCGGCTGGCCTGACCAGGGCGCGGACCGTGCGGTGATCCGCCTGGCCGGTGCCGGAGAAGCCGGTGCCGCAGAAGCCGGTGCCGCAGATCAGCCAGGCCAGTGGCCGGTGCTGGACTGCGTTGTGGCCGCGACGAATGGACAGGACCTGTTCATCGGCGGCGATATCCCGGTCCGCAAGGGAACCGAAGGCTGGAATTTCGTGGTGGTCCACCTGCTGCCGGCTGCTGCCCGCCTGCCCGAGGGCGCCGCCGTCGAGGTTTACATTGATGCGGACCACCGCGCCGCCTTGAGCGCCGGACACAGCGCCTGCCACGAGGCGTCGCTGGCCTTGAACCGTGCGCTGGCACAGCGGTGGTCCAAGGAAACCCGTGCCGATGCCTTGGGCTGCCCGGACTTTAACGGCGCGGCCATTGCCTCCTCCAACATCGAGGAATACGGGTCGGTGGACGTTTTCCGGCTGAACAAGTCCCTGCGGCGCAAAGGGTTCAACGCCGACGGTCTGGTCGCGGAGCTGGGCGCGCTCACCGTGTCCATCGACGAAACCCTGGCCGGCTGGGTCCGTGCCGGCGCGCCCGTGCAGATAGAGTGCGACGGCGGCGCCCTCACGGCCCGCCGGTGCTGGGTGTGCGCGCTGCCCGAGGGGGAGGCCCGCATCCCGTGCGGCGGCACGCACGTCGATTCGCTGGCGCGCCTCGGCCGGATCGCCGTAGACCTCACCGCCTTGGAGGAGCAGGGAACCACGGTGCTGCGGATGGTCACCCGCACCGGTGCGCCGTGATGAGGCAAGCCCAGGGCGCCGATGACGGGGCGGAGCCGCGACAACGGTGCTGCGCAGCTCCGCTCTCGCGAGCGAGCCCCTTCGTCGCGAGCCAGCCCCGCTTTGACGGGCCAGCGAACGCCCGCCTTAGCGCGAATGCGCCGCTCTGAGACACGGCCTGGGACGAGTGGCTACTGATTCAACAGCTACTTGTTCAGCGCTTACTTGTTCAGGGGGGACATGTCCGAATACCTGTCTCCCGCGGCGGCCGGCAGATCGCTCAGCTCCGCAAGCTGCCCGGGTGTGAGCACCAGCGCATCGGCGCCCACGTTTTCCTCCAGGTAAGCGATCCGCTTGGTCCCGGGGATGGGCGCTATGTCATCCCCCTGGGCGAGCAGCCAGGCCAGAGCCACCTGCCCGGGCGCGGCCCCGGCTTCGGCGGCCACCGCATCCACCTGCTCCACGATGCGGATGTTGGCCTTCAGGTTGTCGCCCTCGAATCGCGGGTTCTGCCGGCGGAAATCGGAATCATCGAGCTCATCCACGGACCTGATCGTGCCGGTCAGAAAGCCGCGCCCCAGTGGGGAATACGGCACGAACCCGATCCCCAGCGCCCGGACGGTCGGCAGGATCTCCTTTTCCGGATCCCGTGACCAGAGCGAATACTCCGTCTGAACAGCCGTAACCGGGTGCACCGCGTGCGCCCGGCGGATCGTTTCCGGCGCTGCCTCGGACAAACCATAGTGACGGATCTTCCCCTCCTGGATCAGCTCCCCCAGGGCACCTACCGTATCCTCGATCGGAGTGCCGGGATCCATCCGGTGCTGATAGTACAGATCTATGTAGTCCGTCTTCAGGCGCCTGAGGGATCCCTCCACGGACAGCCGGATGTTTTCGGCGCTGCCGTCCAGCCCGCGGCCGCCATCACCGCGGTGCAGGAGGGTGCCGAATTTCGTGGCGATCACGACCTCGTCACGCCCTCCCGCGAACGCGTTGCCCAGCAACTCCTCGTTGAGATACGGTCCGTACATTTCGGCCGTGTCGAAAAACGTGACCCCCAGTTCCTGTGCGCGGTGGATGGTGCGGATGGCGCCGGCGTCGTCCGCACCGCTGCCGGTGTAGAAGGCCGACATCCCCATACAGCCCAGCCCCAACCTGGAAACTTCCAGACCCTGTGATCCCAATGAGATTTTCTTCATGGCTGATGCTTCCTCTTCGTCGATTGGTCCCCCCGTCAACGCTAGAGGCTGCACGGCCCGCGTCAAGGGTTCCGGCCGCCGGTCCTGCTCAGGTCGCCTTTCCCGGAAAAGCGTGGCCCAGCATGTTTTTAATCTGCTCCTCGGTTGCGGCATCGGTTTGCACCGCTGCGATATTTGCCGCGCTGACCGCCTCGATGACCTCGGCGCGGGCAATAGTGATGCCGCGCGGGGCGTCAATACCTAGCCGGACGCTGTCTCCGCGCACGTCGAGGAGCGTGATGACGATGTCCTCCCCGATGAGAAGCTTTTCACCGAGCTTCCGTGTTAGTACCAGCACTGTTTGAGCCTACCTTGCCTTGAGGAAACGATATGTTGCCTGGCATGGGCCCTCCCCAGGGGCTGAAGCCGGCGGGGACGGCCCAGGCCAGGCGACGAGCCGTTACAGATCCGCGGCGGTGGCCGGACCGCTCTCGATCCAGCCCACCGGCAGTCCCAGTTCAAGGACCGTGCCAGGGGTCAGGGTTTCCGTGCTGCCCAGCACGGCCAGGGCATCTGCCTTCACGGCCCAGCCGACCCTGTCCACCCAGACCGCCGTGTCGGCCGGCTTGCGTGCGGCATCCACCGCCACCCAGACCTGATCCGCATCCACCTCGCTGAGGGCAGCGGACGGGACGTGGCCCCCCGGGCTGATCCCGAAAGCGATGATCACCGTCCGCCCGGCCGCCACGCCGGCTGCACGCGCAGCCGCCAGACCGATGCGCCCCGCAACATGTTCGGTCCCCATGGATTTGATCGCTCCGGCGGTTCTGATCTCCGCGTCCTTGAGCACCCGGCCCATGGATCGGGTGATTTCCATCGGATCCGCAGCCAGCCCGACAACCATGACCACCTTGCCGGATCCGGAAACGAGGGCGGGCGCGTCAGTAACCTCCGGGGCCCCGTCCGCCGGGGCTGCCGCCGTGAGGTCTTCCAGCAGCGCCGCGAAGCCGTTTGAAGCGGTCGAAACGGTCGGGAACCGTGCCCCGTTTGCGGCGGCGTCCGCTGCGTCGGCCTCTTTCAGCAGCGCGCTTATACCGGTCCGTGCAGGCCGTACGGCGGCTGCCGGCACGACGGCGCCGTCAACTTCCACCGTGACCTCAAAAAAGTGCCGCGCGAAGAACCCGCCAAGCCCGCCTTCGGAGACCTTTTCGGCCGCGATGATCCGGGCCGCGCTGCCATGGCTGTTAAACAGCTTCCATTCAATCCCCTCCATGGACTCGCCCCTAAGCTGAAATCTGCTCGACACCACGTACCACCCCTACCGTTTCAATGGCCACATTGGCCGCCGTCGCCTCTTGATATGAAAGTACCGGCAGGCCACCGGACTGCGCTGACACCAGCCGCCGGACGGCCGGACGCAGCGCGGGCGCACACACCAGCACCACGTCCCGGCCCAGTGCGCCGGCCGCGGCGACGGAAGACTTCAAAGATTCCAGCACCGCCTCAACGCGGCCGGCGTGCATCACAATCTGAGTACCCTGCTCCGAGGGCCGCACCGCCTCGAGCATGGATTGTTCCAGCAGCGGGTCGATCATGATGACGGAGAGCGTCTGGCCATCCAAGTAACGTGCCGCGAGCGCGGGTCCCAGCGCCTGCCGTGAGGCTTCGATCAGACCCTCCGGATCCGTGGCCACCTTGGCCCGCAGCGTGAGCGCCTCGTAGATGCGCGGCAGATCGTTGATCGGTACCTGCTCCGCCAACAGGCCCTGCAGCACACGCTGCACCTCGGCTAGGGACAGGGCCCCCGGGATGAGCTCCTCCACCGCGGAGGGATTGACCGCCCGGACCCCGTCCGTCAGCACTCGGACGTCTTCGCGGGAGAGCAAGCGGGGGGCGTTGTCCGTGACGATGGCGGACAAATGCGTGACCAGTACGGAGACGCGGTCTATGACGGTTGCCCCGGCCATCTCGGCGCTGTGCCGCAGCTCCGCCGGGATCCATTTGCCGGCCAGGCCGAACACCGGCTCCGCCGTGGTGACTCCCGGCAGCCCTTCCAGGTTCTCACCGAGCGCCAGCACCTTCCCCCCCGGCGCCGTCCCGCGCCCGGCCTCCACGCCGGCAATCCTGATCACGTAGCTGCCCGAGGGAAGCTCCACGCTGTCCCGGGTGCGAACCGGCGGGACCACCAGGCCCAGATCCATGGCGATCTTGTGCCGCAGCGAACGCACCCTGGCCAACAGGTCGTCGGAGGCACCCGAGACCAGGTCTACCAGGTCCGGGGCCAGCAGGATCTCCACCGCGTGCACCCGCATCGCTTCGATCAGGTCCTCCGTCGTTTCGGGGCGCGGAACAGCCGCCTCCTGCGCCGCCACTGCAGCGCTGGCGGCCTTGTCAGCCCGGTCCTTGGTTTTGATCCGCTGCGAGGCGATCAGGAGCCCGATCCCCACCAGCATAAAGGGAATGACCGGCATGCCCGGGATCAGGCCCATGGCGATGGCGGCCAGGCCGGCAATCTGCAGGGCCGTCCGGGACTGCCCCAGCTGCGCCGACGCCGTGGTGCCCATGTCCGACTCGGCGTTGGAGCGGGTCACGATCATACCGGTGGAAACGGCCATCAGCAGGGCGGGAATCTGAGTGACCAGCCCGTCGCCGATGGTGAGCAAGGCATAGGTGTTGAGCGCGTCCGTGATGGACATGCCGCGCTGGGCCATGCCGATGGCGATCCCGCCGACAAGGTTGATGACGATGATGATGATGCCGGCGATCGCATCACCCTTAACGAACTTCGACGCGCCGTCCATCGCACCGTAGAAGTCGGCTTCCGCGGACACCTCCGCCCGCCGTTCACGCGCCTGCACATCGGTGATCAGCCCGGCGTTGAGATCTGCGTCAATGGCCATCTGCTTGCCCGGCATGGCATCAAGGGTGAAGCGCGCCCCCACCTCGGCAACCCGCTCGGCGCCCTTGGTCACCACCACAAACTGGATGACCACCAGCAGCATAAAGATCACCGAGCCGATGATCAGCGAGCCGCCCACCGTGACCTTGCCGAAGGCGTTGATGACGGCCCCGGCGTGGGCCTGTCCGAGCACCAGCCGGGTGGAGGAGACGTTGAGTCCCAGCCGGAACAGCGTGGCCACCAGCAGCAGGGACGGGAAGACCGAGAAGTCGAGCGGCTTTTTCACGAACATGGTGGTCAGCAGCGTCACCAGCGCCAGCAGAATGTTGATGATGATCAGCACATCCAGCAGCGGCGCCGGGATCGGCACGATCAGCAGCATTATGACGCCCACCACTCCCACGGGCACGGCGAGCTTGGAGAAGTTGCGGTTCACTCTAGGTTCCTTCGGATATCAACGGAAGCGCGGTCATGGTCTGGGGCCTGCCGGGCCGGCCCCGGGATTTCAGCGCCAGCACAAAGGCCAGCACCCGGGCCACGGCGTCGTAAAGCTCAAGAGGAATCTCATGACCTAGCGCGCAGCCTGCATGCAGGGCACGTGCCAGCGCAACGTCACGGATCATCGGCACGCCCTTGGATTCGGCCTCCCGGCGGATCCGCGCCGCCATGTGGCCGGCCCCCTTGGCCACCACCCGCGGCGCCGATTTCCCTGGTTCGTACTTGACCGCGACCGCGAGATGCGTCGGATTCAGCAGGACGACGTCGGCGCTTGAGATGGCGGTGATCATGCGGTTCCGGCTCATGGACAGTTGCCGGGACCGCCGCTGGGACTTGATCAGCGGGTCGCCGTCGGTGTTTTTGTTCTCGTCCTTGACCTCCCGCTTGGTCATCCGCGTCTTCTTCCGGTTCCGCCGCATGATGACAAAAACGTCCGCGGCGGCCAGCACCAGACCGGCTGCCACCGCGAACTCCAGCATCGAGGCAACGCCGCCGCCCGCCGCGGACAGCAGCGCGCTGACCGGCAGTCCCCCGGCATTGAGGAGTACGGGCATGAGGCCCTGAACCACGGCATAAAGAACCAGGCCGACGACGGCGGTCTTCAGCAGCGCTTTGAGACCCTGCCACAGCGCCTGCGTGCCGAGGACCCGCTTGAGTCCCTTCAACAGGTCAAAGTGATCGAACTTGACCTCAAATTTCTTGAAGTGGATGCCACCCTGCAGGGCCGCTCCGGCCAGTACGGCCAGGGCCACCACCACCAGCAATGGCGTCAGGGTGGCGGCCAGCGACGCGCACCCGGCGCCGAGGGCGGCGAGGGCCCGGCCGGGATCGGGGTTGGACGCGACGACACGGATGCTGAACAGCTGATCCGCCGCGGCGTCGCCGGCCCGTGCGATGGTGATCGGCAGCATGATGGCGGCGGCGCCCACACCCAGCCACGCGGTGACGTCCTGGGACCGGGACAACTGGCCCTTGGAACGGACCTCCTTCATCCGCTTCTGTGTGGCGTCTTCGGTGCGTTCCTGTGAATCCGACATCTAACCGTCCCCTGACAACTGGCTGAACGCCTGGCCGGCCAGCGCCGCAACAATCCGGGGCAGGGCGGCGTACACCGCACCGGCCAGGGCCAGCGTGAGGAAAATCTTCAACGGAAAGCCCAGCGCGAACGCGTTCAGCGCCGGTGCCACCCGGGTCAGCAGTCCAAGCCCGACGTCGGCCAGGAACAGCACCACCAACAGCGGTCCGGCGATCTGGACGGCGGCCAGGAACATCAGTCCGGTGGCCGCGGTCATGGCTTGAACCGGGTGCGTCAGGTCGATCCCGCCGCCCAACGGCAGCGCGGTGAAACTGCGGACCATTCCGCCGATCACCAGCTGGTAGCCGTCCGAGGCGAAGAGCAGAGCGAGGGTGGTCATCTGGAACAGCCGGGTGAACTGGGCCCCGTTGAGCATCGCCTGCGGGTCGAAGGCCTGGGCCATCTGGAACCCGCCGAACATGTCCACCAGGCTGCCGGCCGACTGGACCGCAGAAAAGATCAGCAGCACCAAAAAGCCCAGGGACGCACCCACTACCACCTCCAGCACCAGGCCGGTGATGAAACCGGCGGTATCGGCGGATTTGTAGCCCGGCGCCACCTTCGGCGACACGGCCAAGGCCAGCCCCAGCCCCAGCATGGCCTTTATCCGCAGCGGGAATCCGTTGTAGGAAAAGGGCGGGGCCACCACAAAGAACGCCACCATCCGCACGCTGGCAAGCATCAACGCCTCCAGCCAGGCGGGGTTCAGCGTGAGCGCCACCTCAGCCGCCGCCATTGAGCAGGGCGGGGATCTTGGCGAACATTTCATGCGTGAACGTGACCATCTCGGTGATCATCCAGTGCCCGGCGATCAACAGCACCACGGCCACAGCGATGGCTTTAGGCACGAAGGAGAGCGTGACCTCCTGGATCTGCGTGATCGACTGCAGCAGCGAGATGAGCAGGCCGACGGCGAGCGCGGTCAGCAGGACCGGGGCGGCCAGCTTCGCCGCCGTCAGCAGCGCCTGTGTTCCGATGTCCAGAACGGCGTTGGTATCCATCAGCCGCCCCGGTAACTCTGGATCAGCGCCGTAATGACCATGCCCCAGCCGTCCACCAGAACAAACAGCAGGATCTTGAAGGGCAGCGAAACCATCACCGGCGGAAGCATCATCATGCCCATCGACATCAGGGCCGAGGAGACCACAATGTCGATAATCAGGAACGGGATGAATATGACGAAACCGATGATGAAGGCGGCCCGGAGCTCGGAAATCATGAACGACGGAATGAGCGTGGTCATCGGCACGTCAGCAGCACTGGCAGGATTATCCATCCCCGCGGCCCGCGTCATCAGGGCAATGTCCTCCTGCCGGGTGTGCGCAAGCATGAAGGTCTGCAGCGGTTTCGATGCCGCCTCAACCGCCGCACCGAAATCGAGGTGCCCGCCCAGATAGGGCTGCACGGCCAGGTTATTCACGTCCGTTAGGACCGGCATCATGATGAAGAAGGACAGGAAGAGCGCCAGGCCGGCCAGCACCTGGTTCGGCGGAATATTGGGCAGGGCCAGGGCATTGCGCGTCATCGCCAGCACCACAAAGATCTTGGTGAACGAGGTCATCATCAGCAGCAGTGCCGGCGCAACGGAGAGCAGCGTGATACCAATCAGCGTTACGACGGCGCTGGACGGAGTGCCGTCGGGACCGTTGATTTTGACCGTTACGCCGCCGTCGGACGACGGCGGATTGGCCGGATTCGTCGGATCAGCCGGCGCCGTTGGGTCCGCCGGCACGGTGGGATCCGCCGGGTCAAAGGGAACAGGAGCCAGCGGGACCTGCGCCGTCGGGGCGTAGACAAAGGGGACAGGAGCCAGCGGGACCTGCGCCGCTGGCAGGGGGTGCGCGGGAACGGCATCCAGCGGTGCAGCGTGCGCACCGGCGGTGCCGAGGAAAAGGAGCGCCGTGACAGCCAGTAGCGCGAGCACCAGCCATGAAACGGGCCTGCCCGCCCGGCGCGCCCGGACGGCGGCTTTCAACCGGCCAGCCCTTTCCGGGCCGCCGCGGCCGCCTGCCGCCACGTGGAGGCGGACAGGATGGATCCGCCCAGGGACCCGCCCATGGATCCCTGGTTGGGGGCTTCGCCCTGCAGGGGTGCCCGAATGGGTCCCCGCCAGGATCTGTTAAGTGCCGATTTGCGTTCGCGCCGGCTCAACGGCGCCCTTGCGGGACCGGCGGCCCCGAACCCCTCCGACGGTGCCTGTGCCTGTGCCTGTGCCTGTGCCTGTGCCTGTGCCTGTGCCTGTGCCTGATGCAGCGTACCGGCAAACGCTTCGGCGGCGGCTTCTTCAACCGGCAGCTCGGATAAGTGCAGGACGTTGACCGAGTGCTCGGTCACGCCGAGCACGAACCGCTGTCCCCCGGTTTCCACCACCACCACGGACGCTTTCTGGCCAAGACCCCGCCTCGCGACCACCTTCAGCGGATCCAGGGCGCCGCGCACACCGGCGCCGCGGCTGAGCCGCCGCTGCACCAGCCAGAGCACGGCTATCACCGCCCCGAGGGAGAGCACCACCCGCAGGGCGAGGATCAACGTGTCCATCTAACCGACCGCTTCGGCGACGTCGAGAATCTTGGTGATGCGGATGGCGTAGTCCTGATCGACGACGACGACCTCGCCCTTGGCGATCAGCCGCCCGTTAAGCAGCACGTCGGCAGGAGCGCCGGCAGAGCGGTCGAGCTCGATCACGCGGCCCGGTTCCAGCCCGAGCACGTCGCGCACGGACATGCGGGTTCGCCCGATCTCGACGGTGAGGGTCATTTCGACGTTGTTGATCCGGCCCAGTTTGCCAATCATCGATTCATCGGAGGCCCGGGCACCGGCACCGTTCGGGGCGTGTTCCCGGATCCGGATGGCGAACCAGCCCGCCGTCTCCGCCGCGCCGGTCAGTTCGAAGATTACGGTTTCGGGATCCGAGAACAGCGCGGCACCGTCCTCGGTCCGGGATTGGCCCAGCACGCCCGCACCGAGCACCGAGGTTGCACGCTCGAAGGAAGGGCGGAGCACATCCGCCAGCGAAACCAGGGACGAGTCCGTCCCGCCGGCACCGGCCAGCGGGGCAGCGTCCGTCAGCACCAGCGCAATATCCGCGGACAGTGCACCCACAAAGGAGGCCATGACGGTGCCGGTTACCGATACCCGCGCGGGCAGGCCGCCCGGATGCACGGCCGCACGCAGCGCGGTCACGGTCGGCAGCAGGTCGGTCAGTGCAGCGGCAGCGGCGGTGTGTAGGGTCTGATTCGCGCTCATCGCGGGTTCTCCTCGGTAGTAACGATGATGCCGGCCAATCGGGATCCCTTGGAGCCCAGCGCCGCGGCGGCCAGCGGCTGGCCATCCACGGCGAGGTCGACCGGGCGGTCCTTCGGGTGCGGCAGAGGAAGGACGTCTCCCACAGCAAGGTTCAAAATGGCGCCGGGCCGGATGGTGGTGGGGGTCAGCTGCAGGGAGACATCCACCGGAATGTGTACCAGCTGCGCTAGGATGCGTTCCCGGCAATGCACGGCCGTATCCAGGGGATTGGCTGCGCCCAGGTGCGGGAGCAGTATTTCGGCAGGTATGGCCACCGTGGCGGGGGCGCTGACTCCGCCCACCGTGATCGTAAAGAAGGACACAATCATCAGATCCGAGGGAGCCGCTGCCTGGGCGAACTGGGAGTTGTACTGGATACCGGCGATCTTAATAGGCACGGTCAGCAGCGAATCCAGCGAGTAGCGCAGATTCTCCAGTGCGTCGTCCATCAAATGCAGGACCAGGGACTGCTCGATCTGGGTAAATTTCCGGTTCGGCAACGGCTGGCTCCCGTTGCCGCCCAGCATATGGACCACTAGGCCGAGCCCGGCCGCCGTCGGAAACTGAATCACCGCCTGGGAGGTGTTGCCTTCGAGCGCGCACAGCACCATCGCCGTCGTGGACGGCAACGCCGCCGAGTACTCGTCATAGGTCTGCATGAGGACTTGACCGGAAACAATCCGCGACTTCACCCGGACCCTGGCGGTCAGGTGCGTGCCCCACTGCCGGGCGAAGGTCTCCATGGCGAGTTCCAGGACGCGGCTGTGTTCACGTGCCAGCGTCGTGGGACGTCCGAAATCGAAAACGTCGATGCCTGAGGTCTGCCTGCCGGCCGTCCCGTCGGGCGTTCCTTCTCGCACTACTCTCACGTCAGCCACTATCGGCCGGTCTGTCCGCGCCGTTAGCAGTTACCCGCGGCTTTCTTAGCCGCCGCCGTCGAACCTCTTCTGCCGGCAGCCGGCGCTCACTGTCCGCCGGCCTTGAGGACCTGAGGAATCAGCGAGCGCACGCTCTCGGGCTGGTCCGAAAGCACCACGATATCCACCCGGCGGTTCTTGGCCAGATCGTCGGCGCTGTTCGTCGCCCCCACCGGCCGGGCCGCCCCAAAGCTGACCGCGGCCATCCGGGTCTGGGATATACCATCCGCCTCGATCAGATGCCGGACGACGTTGGTGGCCCGGGCTGCGGAGATTTCCCAGTACTGCGGATTGGGAATCGACTCCGGCACCAGCGCTGCGTTTCCCTCCACCGAGACATCCAACGACACCTCTGCCAGGACCGGGGCAATCGCATCCAAGACGGCGGTCGTAGGTCTGGTCAGTCGGGCATCATCGGGCATAAAGAATGTCTCCGAACTCACCAGTCGGACGGTGAGGCCGCGCTCGTCGATTTTGAACTTCACGGCAGCAGTCATGCCAATGGCCGCAAGGTTGGCCTCCATCTTGTCCCGCAGGGCTGTCAGCCGCGCGACTTCCTTCTGGGCCAATTCCTTCTGGACGGATTCCGGTGGGGCCACGTTCGTTTGGATCACCGCCGGATCGGCAAAGCCTTCGGCTTCCGAATTGATCTTGTCCGGCGGGACCACGACGCCGGTGGCGGTGTCAACCTTGGTGGTCTGTTCGACGCCGAAGCCGGTGGCGAGGGAATTCTTCAGCCTCTCGAATTTGTTGGAATCCACCGTGGACATGGCGTACAGGACGATGAACATGCACATCAGGACGGTGACCATATCCATATAGGAAGCCATCCACCGTTCGTCGGCGTGCTGTACCGCCGGCTTCCCGAAGTTCCGCCGGCGCGGACGTGCGCTCACGCCGCTTCCTTTTCCTTGCTCTTGGGACTCTTAGGTCCGCTGGCGCCCTTCAATGCGGAGCCGGTCTTCAGATCATGGGCGGGGACCATGGCCCGCAGCCGTTCGCGCAGCAGCAGCGGCTGACTGCCGGCCTGGACGGCCAGGACACCTTCCATCAGCAGCACCATCCGCTCCACCTCCAGCTCCGAAATCCGGGCCATTCTGCTGCCGATCGGCAGCCAGATGAAGTTGGCCGACAGCAGCCCCCACAACGTGGCGACGAACGCGCTGGCGATCATCGGTCCCAGCTTGTCCGGGCTGCTGAGATTCTCCAGCACGTGGGTCAGCGAAACGACCGTACCGATGATGCCGACGGTCGGGGCATACCCGCCGAGACTGTTGAAGAACTTGGCGGCGCCATGATCGGTCTTGATTTTCGTACCGACCTCGTCTTCGAGCATCATCCGCAGTTCATCGCCATCCGTGCCGTCGGCGATGTTCTGCAGGGCGCCGCGCAGGAAGGGATCGCTGACCTTGGCGGCCTCCTGTTCCAGGGCGAGCAGGCCTTCGCTTCTGGCCGTCTCCGCCAGCTTGACCACCTGGTCAATGCTTTCCGTCGGCGGCGTGGTCTTGCCCTTGATGGCACGGGGCAGCGCCTTCGCAGCCTGCATGACGTCCTTGAAGGTGGAGCCGGCAAGCCCGACGGCGAGGGTCCCGCCAAAGACCAGGATCATCGGCGGAGGCAGGAGCAGGGACTGAATATGGGCGCCCTCGAGGGTGACCATGCCGAACAGGGCGCCAAAGGCGAGGGCCAGGCCAATAAGTGTTGACGGGTCCATGGAGTTACCTTGCTGGTGGTAGCGGGACGGTATTGCCGGGCCGCTCGCTGCCGGGATCAGAGGGCGGAACAATCGTTAGGGTGCGGCCGCCGTGCTGCGCCACCGCTGCGGGGGCATGGCGCGCCAGACTGATGACATAGGCACGGTACCGAGCGATCAGTTCGATGACTTCGGCCAGCGGCTCGGTGACAATATACTTGGCACCGTCCGCCATCACCAAGGTGGTGTCCGGGTTGGCATGGATACGCTCGATGAGGTCAGGGTTGATCGCAAATTCGCGGTTATCCAGCCGGGTCACTACGATCATCGGTTCATCCTCGCCTCGTCAGACCCTACGGGGCCGTCGCAAGCTACTGTCGGCAGTCCCCGGCGTTTTGTTAGCTGCCGGGGACTGCAACTTGCCTGACATATTCCCAACGGTTTTCCTCCTGATCCCGCCGTTTGGGGCTAAAATGCGGAGGTAGGCAGTTCGGGTTTTCATCCCGTGGAGGGCACCATGGTCAGCTTATTTTCCAGAGGCCGGATCTCTTGGATTCTCGCGATTGTTGTTGGCATCATTGTCCTAATTATCGGCATCGCCACCAATACGGTGTTCCTTATCGTCGTCGGAATCGCTCTGATAATTCTCGGCGGCATCTTTCTCGCTCTCTCCTACGGCACGCGCGGACAAACGGATTAGGCAGTGCCTGCCGCCGGTGATTTGCGTCGGCCGTTTTTCGTTGTCGCTGTCCTGATGGTCGTCCTGATCGTCCTGGCCGAGGTGGGTCTGTCTTTCTGGCTGGGCAATAACGGGGCCGCAGGATCAGCCGCTGATGGTGCGATGGATCTAGGGGTTCCGCCGGGCGTGGCTGCGGCAAGCACCGAAGGCAGTTCCGAGCCGCCCGGGGCGGGAATCGGATTTCTCGCCCTGCTGGACGGGCTCCTGCTCTTTACGTTGCTGATGCTCGGCCTGAGTCTGATTGTTCCACTGCGGACGTACGGCAGGGTCCAGGGGGTCGTCACTCTCATAGTGAGCCTGCTGTGGTTGCTGATGTGCGTCCTTTTGGTCCTGCTCGCCGTGGTCAAGTTGCTGTTGATGATTGGCTTGTTCGTGGCCGCACCCTTTGGCACACTCGCATACCTCGCCATCTGGGGAGGATTCCCCACCGGGGCCGCGGCAGCGGTGCTGGCACTCATATTGGTTCTGAAAGTCGTCTTCGGCGTTTCCCTCGTGCTCTCACAACCGCGTTTCCTTCGGGTCAAAGGCCTGGTGATTCTCGTCGCCGTATCCGTCGTGCTGCAGCTGGTATTGGGCCTCATCCACGGATTTCTTCCAGGACCCGTGGTGGCGATCGGAGATCAGTTCTGGGCCATCGTTATAGGTATTGTCGCCCTGATCTGGGCGCTCACCATGCTGATCGGCTCAATTCCCGCGATCGTTAACGCCATCCGGGTCAGCGGTTCGGTCACTGACCAAGCTTCTGCAGCTGGTCAATGATTGCCCCGTCCAGCTTGGGATTGAAGATTTTGCCCGGCTCCGGATCGATCACCGGTCCGCCGGGGTCGCGCATGACCTTCCAGTCCTGAATCTGCACGTTCACACATTCTTTCGGATTCAAGCATCGGCCGGTGCCGCCCGTCGGCTCAGCGGTGTATTCGAACAAAGATGCTCCAACCAGCTGATCGCCGCTGCGGACTTCCAGCAGCACCTTCCCAGCCTGTGTTGCCTGCCGTGTCGTGAAGGAGAACTGAGTGTCACTGACGCGCGCCGCCGGAATGCTGACTCCGCCCAGGGTAACCACCGTGGGCTCCTTAAATCGGCCGATCAGCTGCACCACCGTTCCGCCGCTGACGCTCCCTTGCGCCGGCTGCAACGATGCCAACTGCAGCTGTTGCGCAGCAGGAGTTTGTGCGGTCGTCGAAGGGGCCGGCTGGGCCCCCTGCCGTCCTGCCCCGCGTGCCACAAAGAACCAAACGGCACCGACGCCGAGGATGAGGACGACGATGGCTGCTGCCACGGGGACCCAGGGGAACTTCTTTTTGGGCTTGACGGGCACGGCGGCAATCACAAGCTGGACCACCGCAGCCAATTCTGCATAATCCTCAGGGGCATCATCGGCGGAATAGGGAATGAGTTTGATTGAGTAGGTTCCCGGAGCCGCTCCGCCGGTATCAAAATTGACTTCGTATTGTGCCGTAGCACCTGACGCGATGGTTCGCAGCGGTTCTTCGATCGTGGTCCAGGACCGGGAATCCACCGGAGGAACTTCCGCGCCGGGGAACGCTCCAAGGACGACTCGCTCGGGTGCCGCTGATGTGTTTGTCACGGATGCCGTCAGGGCACCCTTGCCGTCTTGTAGGGAAACGTTGGGAGAGCTGAGGGTCATTGAGAGGCTTTTCATGGCGTCCTCCTATAGCCGGTGCCACCGATGCACAAGTACAGTGTGCACGCTGCCCGGTGCCTTGACCATACGACGAACGGGGTTCCTTTCCTCACTCCAGGCACCTCACGTGAGAGAAAGCACGCAGGGCAGAGGGGCGCAAAACACGGTGAGCGTGCCGCCGGATTTACCGAAGGTCAGTTTGGCATCCTGGCTGGCCTGAAGGTTCTGCGAAACCGAAGTACCCTCGATCTGCATTGAAAGTTGGGCAGTACCCGCAATCACCAACAACGTCGCTCGCTTGGTAGGAGGGCCAAGATCAAAGGAACCACCGAACTTGTCCACAGCGAAAGTGCACAACCCGACCACCGTAAATTGATGGTCGGTGAACGAACAGGACCCGGCAGTGAGGCGCAGATCGGCTGGCCGTAGGGCTGCTGCCGTACGGATTCCGGATAGGTACTCCTGCCAACTCCTGCTTCCAGTCGAATCGCGGCCACCGAAGCCAATGCCCAGCCCCAGTACGAGAATCGCGACGGCGGCACATACCACGGCGATGAGAATGGGCTTGCGGTTCCTCTCGCTCACGGCACCTTCTCCTCCGTTCCGGTGCCGATCCGCGGTCGTGTGGAAGGCCGGACCGGCGCGTCGGCTTCGGCGCCTCGCGTGTCCATTAGCAGAACCTCGTCAGTAACGTGAGCGGGCTTAATGCCCCGAACGATCCGCCGGACAATTTCAAGCTGATCCGCCGCCGCCGCAGGAACCCGCACCCGGACATGGAACGCGCCCGGCTCGTCCTCGATCTGAAATCCCGTAACGCCGGTCGCGAGCCGGAGAAATCGCTGCAGGCCGCCAAGGGTGCCACGGCGTGCGGACAAATCAGCGGCGTTGGCGATGAGGTCCCGCTGCCGGGAGGTCGGAACCCCCAGGGCAGGACCGGCTGCGGACTCGCGGTCCGGCAGTGTCAGCCAGTCCAGATCCACCCAGCGGGAAAGGTAGGGAATGAGCTCCTCCGGGGCGCGAAAAGGGTCAATCACCCGATCGATGCCTTGCAGCACCTCCAGAACCGGGCGGTGCATTTCGCCGGCCACGGAGGTCAGCGCCCGCAGCGGCACGCTGGACGATGCGCTGACCCGGAATACCTCGGGCAGCACGCGAAGCAGCGGATCCTCAGTCATGGGCCCGCCTCACTGCAACCTGATGGGCGCCGGAGCAAAAGAGCCAGGTTTCCGGGAGGGTGACCACATCGGAGACCACCCTGGAGCTGCAGGTGTGCCACGTGTCCGCTGTGTCCTCGGAGCGGTAGACACCTCGCGGGCCGGCTGCGAGCACGAGCACCGTGCCGTCGTCGCGAACCGCCCCGGAAACGGAACGGACGGGATCAAAGCGGGCCCGGTCCCGTAGCGGGAGACCGCAATTGACGTCGCGCTGGTCCCAGGCCGGCTGCCCTCCCCCCAGCTGCAGCCGCAGCACTCCCCCGCTCTGCGTGGCGGCATACGCGGAGTCCCCCACGATATGAATGCCCCAGCAGCTGCCGCCGCCCCATCCCTGGCTGAACTGCTCCCACGATTCCAGTAGGGAATCATCAAAGCTGGTCCGTGCCAGTTCGTCGATTTTCAACCGGGCACAGCCCGTACCGCTGCCCTCCGGCACCGAACGACCAAGCCAGAGAAAGGTCGCGGGGCCGTCGTACTGCACCGCCAGGCACCGCACGTCTTCGCCGGCGGCCCTGATCCGGTGGAAGGTCTCCGGGGCTCCCCCGTCGGGTGAGAGCCAGATCCCCGCCGAGGCCTCGGCGGCGACAACAACGCCCGTCCGGCCACGGATATCGACAAAGGAATCCACCGCATAAAATCCGCAGTCCGGCTGGGCCGGGTCAACAACGTTCTGCACGGGCACGGAGCCCTCGGTGTCGTTCAACTCATAGATGCCCTTCTCCCCCGCCAGGAGAAGCACGGGGCGCCCGGCGCGGTCCACCCAGGCAAGGTCGGCCAGCGGAAAGCCGAGTTCGGCCACCCGCCGCCAGCTCTCACCCAGGTCGTCGCTGACGTACACGCGGGAACCCTGCTCGATCGTCGTGGCCACCGCGACCATCCCCGGATGTGAGGTCTCCAGCGAACGGCCCGGCCCGGCGGTGTGAAAGGGCGCGATGGAGCGGACCGACTCATCGGTGAATTCCGCGCAGGCCTCCCAGCCATCGCCCGCGTTCGTGGTCCGAAAGAGCGTGCCGTTCCGGGCCACAAACCAAGTGGAGTCCTGCCCTTCGGCCTGGGCCAGGCCCACCGCGTCGGTCTCGGGCACCTTGTCGAGCCGGAGACGCACCGACTCGACATACTGGACGCCGGGCTCGGCTTCCTCCATGGCGCGGTAGAGGTTTGACACGCGCAGGGCCTTGCCGAATCCCGAGCCATATCCGCCGGTGCCCACCGGCAGTGGATTGATGAACTCAGACAGCCGGCGGACAATGCGGCTCCGAACGGCGTCGGCGTCTTCATCCTGCCGGATGACGATGATGGCTTCAACCAAAACCTCCTTGTACAGGCCCCAGCGGACAATGGGCCTGGCGCCGATGGTGGCACGCTCCTGCAGGTACCGTTCCACCTCCAGCCGCACATCCTCGCGCTGCTGAGCGGCCAGTTGTTCAACGTCGACCCGCCCGTCCGGCCGGTCGTTGAGCGGCATCTGCGGAACGAGCACGACCTCGACCTCCCCCGGGCTGGCGAACGCCCACACCTCGCGCCGGGTAAAGGCACGGGTCCGCGCCACCGCGCCGTTGCGCGCCGCCAGAAGCTCATAATCCCGTGCCGTCACCGCGCGGTCGCGGGATTGAAAATCCTGCGGCGCGCGGCGCAGCGCGTCCTGCAGCACCTCGGCGTCCCGGCCGCCGCTGGCCGGCTGCGGATTGTTCACGTGCAGGCCGGAGATCTGGGTGCGCAGGACGGTCAGTTGCCCGGCGGCGACGTTTCCCCGCTCGCCGCCACCGCCGAGGTACCAGGCCCGCACCGCGGCCCCCGGCGCCGGCGCCCCGGGCGGATCGGGGTCCGGGCCGTTCCACCAGGCAAAGGTGACAGTGCCGGAGGTTCGGTCAACCCGCACGGCCATCTCGCCGGGCTGAGCGTCAGCGAACGCCTCCACCTCCCGGCAGTACCGGAAGGCGACGCCGCCGACCAGTACCGCTTCGCCGCTGGCAAGCCGGGTACCGGAAGGCACCTCAACGGCGATGGCCAGCCCGGGGCCGGACACCGCCGGGACGGTGGGAAGGGCAAAGGTCTGTCCGGGCCGGCCGGTCCCCACCCCGAGCAGGACGGCGTCGTGGAGTGCCACGTCTGCGGCGGGAATCTCCACCGACTGGGCATCCGCGGCCAGGACGCCGTCCGTCGTCGTCGTAAAGACAGGCTGCGGGGTACCGGGCAGGCCCGGCACGCAGCTCACTTGGGTTCCCCGCGGAATCCGGATCTCCGGGCCGCCCGTGGAACTGCGCGTGAAAACAAGTCTGGATTCGGCGGCACTGGGCGCACGGAGGGCGGTGCCCAGAAGATTGAGGTAGACCGCATACAGTTTGTCCGGCACCCGGTTGAGCCGATACATGAGCATGTCAGTGAGGTGGGCGAACGCTTCGACCAGCACCATCCCCGGGTCGTGCACCGACAGGTCCGTCCATTCCGGATCGATCTGTCGTATCCGCTCGCGTGCGCTCTCAACGAGATCCGCGAAGGAACGGTCATCCAGGTTGGGCACGGGAATGCTCACGGTACACCTCGGATCTCAACCGGGACGGCGACGGCGATTTCGTCCTCCTGTCCGGACGCGCGCACCCGGTAGCGCAAGCGCACCTCCAAGAGGGCGGGGTCCTCGGGCGCTTGGGCTGCATCGAGCGAAAGTACGGCAATGCGCTTTTCCCAGCGTTCGACGGCGCGGGCCACATAGTGAATGGCAAGGCCGGCCGTGGTGTCGTCATTCGGGGCAAAGGCCAGCCGGAACAGGTAACACCCGTATTCGGGCCGGTTGACCCGCTCCCCCGGCCTGGTGCTCAGCAGCAACAGAACAGCCTGCCGGATCGAGGCGGCGTCACTGACCGTCGCGAGCCGGCCGCCGGGGGCTACCCGAAGGCCGGCAGGACCAAACGCGGCATCGAAGTCCGGATGATTCAGCGCCAGCGCACGGTAGCGGGGGAGGCTCATGACGGCGCCGCCGCCAACTGCTGGCCGGCGGAACGCACCGTGTATTTGACCGCTCCCGGCGGTGTGCCGTCGGTATAGCCCTGGACGGAGTCGAGGCAGATGGCGTGCCGGTCGATGCGGATAAAGGTCGAATAGCCGGTCTGGACGACCAGGGTCGAGGTGCACGGTTTAATGTTGATGCCGACGTTGGGGCACATCCGGATGGTTCGGCCTTGCGGATCGTGCTCGACCAGCACGGGTGAGCCGGTGATGCGGACCCAGCTCTGCGACGGCACATTGGCGACGCTGCCATCGTGGCCGCACCGGATGACTCCCCGCTCGATTAGGATCTTCATGTCGCCTCCTCAAAGTCAACAGACTTGGCCCGAATCCGGATCGCGTGCCCGGGTGCCTCCAGGATCAGGTCAGTGGCCGCCGTGATCTTCAGCAGATCGGGTCCGAGATCGACGAGCGAGCCGTGGCCGTCGGCCAGCCGGATACCGTGCGCCGTCCCGTCGAGGACGATCTGCTGGCCGTCGGCGGTCCGCACGGTATACCTGCTCCCCCTGCCCCCGGCGACGTCGGCGTCCGGGAGACGTTCAGTTCCGTACAGCCCGCCGAGCACGACGGCGTCGTCCGGATTGGCGGCGACCAGCAGGACCAGCACCGTGTCGCCCTCGTCCGGCAGGACGACGGAGCCCTTGCCGGGACCGGCGCCCATGACCAATACCGGCGCCCAGCCGCTGACCAGGTCCGGATACGCCGGAAATTTCATCTTCAGGCGGCCGCGCTGCCCGGGATCCTCGACGTCGGTCACGACGCCCAGTGTCATGACGTCCGCTCCGCGCTGACGGGGCGGAGGCGGAGGTGCGGTAGATAGCGTTGTCTCATAGCCGCCGTCGCCGATCGTATGCACGGCGCAGCAGACGGTGTAGGTGCCCTCGAAGGACGCAGCGACGCCGGCGACGCGCACTCTTCTGCCCGCCTGCAGCGCGGGATCCCCTTCCGCAACAAAATGGCCGGTGACTTCGCCGGCGGCCCGCACATCGAGATCAGCCTGCGCCAGTGCCGAGGCCAGCGCATCGTCGTCGAGCGCCTCGTTGGAACGCAGCAAGGTGCCGCCACCGCTTACGCTTTGGGGTGCGGGGTCCGCCCGGACGGCGGCGCGCGCCCGCGCACTTTCGGCGCGGCCAGCGAGGCCGGCCGCGCTTCCGGGACTCCACCCGACCGTGCTGGCGCTGCGAAAGGACGGCTCCTGGCTGACCTCCAGTTCGGCGGAATGCAGACTCGTGCCGAGCTCCAGATCGATCGGATCGCCGTGCCCGGCAAGGTCGATCAGGCGCAGAGTGGATTGGTCAACGATCGGATATAGTCCCAGCCTGGCGCTGGTTTCGACCAGCAGGTCCAGATCGGACCGGGAGCACTGATAAATATCACCGATCTGGATCCCTCCACCCACCACCTGCAGACCTGTGCCCTCACACAGCTTCGCTGCGAGGTCCCCGAGATCACCGGCCTCGTGCCGCCGGGTGTAGTGCCGTTTGCGCAGCCGGTGCAGCGCGTCGTAAGCGCGCACCCGCAGTTCCTGCAGGCGGCCGGAACCGTAACTGTGCTCCACGACGGTCACCTCGCCGACAAAGAGCGGCCCGCGGTGGCCGCCCACCTCCAGGCGGAAGGCGTCGCCGGGTGCAGGATCGACCCGGTGCGTGGGACGCACATCGGTGAACTGCCAGGTCGCGATGCACTGCCTGGGCTGCGCCAGGGCCGAGCGCACCTGAATCGCCGTCAACGAAGCCATCTCGGCAGCGGATAATCGCCGTCGTCCCAAGGTGACGGTCAGCTCCGGCAGGCCCTGGATCGGTTTCACGGCGTCTGGCCGACGGGAGGAACGGCAAGGGGTCCGCTGAAGCGGGATGGGTCGTCAATATTGTTGTATTCGAGCAATAGCTTCCACAGCAGGGGCGTGCCGAAGGCCCGCCAGGAAAGAATGCCCAGCTCAACCGCCGGCACGGGCGGCATGGACGGCACGGATTCCCCGCCCGGCTCCGCCGGCTGGAGGCCTTCATCAGTTCCATCCCCCAGAACCTGCAGGGAATCCACGGGCGGGGCGGTCAGATCCACCGGGGGCAGGCGCTGGGCCAGCTCATAATTCTCCCCGCCCTCCTCATCGGCGCTCTGCCCCACGCGCACGAACACCAGCCGCATCCATGAACGCAGCGGAGAGCCGTCGGAGGCGAACCTGTCGAACCGCTCCGCCACCTCCGTCACGATGCCGGGAACATTCCAGGCCCGTCCCCAAACGAAGCGCACGGACGGCGGCCGCCGCTGGTGCTCCACCTCGGTCGAATTCTCTGCCAGGCTCCAGATCGGCCGGGTCATCTGCCTGACGTCGGTCACGGGCAGATGCGCGGGGGCCAGATCGACGTCAAAGACGAGATCGAGCCGCAGTTCGGTATGCCCGCCGCCGGTAAAGAGCAGCGGATCATCGGCCAGGCCGGCGCCGGCCAGCCTGCCCCCGGATGTCCGGCGCGGCTCAACGCCGGCGGTCCGCGACATGATCACGGTCTCGGGGTTGAGCAGCGCACCGAGGTGTTCCCCGGTGTCCTCGATTAAGAACGCGATCCGTTCCATGTCACACCGCAGCCTGCTCCGCCGCCAGCCGGCACGCTCTTTCCAGGGCGCGGTCCAAGGCAGGGTCGACGGCGACCTGCCGGAGTTCTGCAGTGACGGGCAGCCGGGCGCCTAGCAGCTCAGGCCAAGGTGCCGCGATAAGGGTACCGGTCGCTCCGCCGGGAGGATCAAGCGGTGATGTTGCTGCCGATCCTAACGGGGACACGGGCTGGCGGGCCGATGACTCATCCGATTGCCGGTGTCCCTTCCGCTCCGGGGCCGGGGCCATGTTCCCGGTCGGTGCAGCCGGCCCACCCGCACCCTTCCGCCGCTTCGATGCGGTTTCGCCGCCCCGTTCAGCTTCGCCGCCCCGTTCAGCTTCGCCGCCCCGTTCAGCTTCACCGTCCCGTTCAGTGCTCCGGACCAGGAGCACCGGCGGTGTGGCAGGTTCCCCGGGAAGCACCGGAGGGTTGGTTTTCCAAGCCCTGAAGTCCGGATCCAGCGCCGAAGATGGCAATCCGGGCACCGATCGGACAACAACGGACGTCAACCGCCGGCCCGTCTGAGCAGCGGCCACCGGCGGCGGCACCATGCGATCGCCCGCACCGCCCGCAGCCCGCCGGACGGACCCCGCCGTCCCGCAGTCCCGCACCGCATCGGGCTGATTCCCGCTGCCCTGATTCCCGCTGCCCTGACCCTGCACCGGCCGCGAACCGGATGACACTCCGCTGAGGTCATTGGCGGAGCCTGATTCCGATTGGCCGCGCTGTCCGCGGATCCGAGCGCGGTCCGCCCCGCTTTCGCTCCTTGGCGGGGAGTCAGCGGGCGCCCGGCGTTCAGGTCCCGCCAAACGGAGCCGGCCTCCCGGGCTCCTGACGGGCCAACGCCTCCCCGATTTCCGCGCATCGGCAGGGTCACGGAATCCCGGGTCAACCGAGGTGCCCGCCGGGGCCGGTTCCGCAACCTCCGAGGCAAATTCACTCCACATCCCGGACGAAGGATCCGCCGCTTGCTGGGCTCCGGCGTTGACCCCGTCCTGCTCCAATCGGGCGTCCCGGAGCCGCCGGGAACCCGGTGGCAGAATTCCTCCGTCCTCAAGCATCTGGATCCAATGCGGTGGTGCGCCACGAAGGTCAATATCATCTGGAAGGTCAAGATCATGTGGCAGAGCCGACCCATCGCCGCGCCATGCTCCGCCCTCCCGAGGAGCCGGGGACCCGCCGTCGGGATCCAGGGCGGAGGCCACGGTGCGCAGCAGGGCACCCACGCGCTTAGCCAACCGCGCCGGCATCATCCAGCTCCAGCCGGTCATAGGCCAGCGTCATGTGCTCGATGGCGAGGCCGCTGCCGAGCGCCTTAAGGGACGGGCTGCGCCAGTTGCACGGCCAGGCGCGCACCAGGTTCCACCGCCGCACCTCAGCGGTTCCTGCCTCGTTGAGCAGGACGATCGACACATTCCGCCGGTCCACCTCCCCTGAAACGGCCTTGAAGAGCCAGCGCCACATTTCCCGGGATTCTGTCAGACCGTATCTTAAGGTCACCGGCGGATATTCCACCGGCCCCATCAACGTGGTCACCGTCGCCCTGTCGGTCCCCTCCCGGTGCAGGATCCGCGGGATGTTGATCTCAAAGGGATCGACTCTGGTGAAGTGCCCCTGGACGACTCCCTGGATGACAAGCTTAAAGTTGTATTGCCGATAGGGGTCCACAATATTGCCGGGTTGCGCTGCTGGCGCCGCGGCCGGTTGCTCGGACATGTTAAGCTCCTGCGTTCTCGATTTCGGTGACGTCCGCCGACTGCATCAGCTTGAAAATGACGAACTCGGCCGGCTTAACGGGCGCTATGCCGATGTAGGTCACCACCTGGCCAGCCTCACGCACGTCCGGGGGGTTCGACTCCGCGTCGCATTTGACGAAAAACGCTTCCTGGGGAGTCCGTCCCAGCAAGGCGCCGTCTCTCCAGACCCCGGTGAGAAAGGCGCTGATGTTAAAGTGAATGGTGCGCCAAAGGGTGAAGTCATTGGGCTCGAAGACGCACCAGCGGGTGCCGTCCGCGATGGACTCCTTAATCATGTTCGTCAGCCGCCGGACCGGAATGTAGCGGTACGGATTCGCCTCCGGGGCGCGGGTGCGGGTACCCCAAATCAGGGTTCCTTCATTGGGGAAGTAGCGAATGCAGTTAATCCCGGCCGGATTGAGCACCTCTTGCTCTCCGCGGCTGACGCGGCGGACCAGACTCAACGCTCCACGGATGGGCTCATTCGCCGGGGCTTTATGCACGCCGCGGCTGCCGTCCACGCGGGCCCAGACCCCCGCGACGTGGCCCGACGGCGGCTGGCTCACCAGCTTCCCGGTCACAACGTCCTTCACCCGCAGCCAAGGGTAGTAGGCGGCCGCGTAACCGTCAGGCGACTGCGGCGGTCCCAGCGCCAGTTCGACGGCGGACGGGCCGCGGCTTGGCGGCGAGGGCGCTGCGCTGACGGAGCCGGCGCGGTCTGCCCCGCTCCCCTCGGAACCGGCGCGGTCTGCTCCGCTCCCCTCGGAACCGGCAGCTGCGGCACCGCTCCCTTCGGAATCGGTGCGGTCGCCCCTTCCCGGAGCGCCGTCCGCCTGTTGTGGTACTGACGGTTTCACGCCGTCCTGGTCCCCGGCCGTCGCCACTCTGGTCAGCGCCGAAACGTCGTCGACCGTTTCGACGGTATCCAGGATCGCCATCCGGTCCTGGCGCAGCGGGTGCTCGCAGTGTCCGATCAGCGCGGCGTAGGCCTCGGCGTCGGCGTAGCCGGGCGCCGCCACCATGGAGATGTCGTCGATGGCCTCCAGCAGCCGCAGGCCGGTCGGTTTGGCTGAGGTTCCGGTGAGGCTGCCGTCCGTACCGATGTTGACGACGTAGCAGCGGCCGCCGCCTTCATCGAAGAAGCCGAAAACGGCGTTGGCCAGCGCTGTGCCCGTCGTCGCATTTCCGACATAAATATCGGCGAACTGAGTGTAGTTGTCAATGACCACTGCCTCATCCAGGCGCGCCGTTGGGTTGGGGGCCACTCCAACGAACGCGGCGATGCTGGTGTTGACGCGTCCTATGGTGCGCGCGCCGCTTGGAACTTCCTGGACATAGACGCCCGGGGCCAGGTAGTTGGGCATGACGTGCTCCTTTCAATCCCATCGAAGAGTGACGGGAAGCGTTTCTGCGTTCGCCGTAAACTGCCGGGAAATTTCGTTGAACTCAACGGTGAATTGCTGCAGCAGATCGGGCGTGGAGAGCATCTGGAACCTTCCCAGCGGATCACACGCCACGGCCGGGCCCGAAGTTCCCGTACGAACATAGGCGCCGCCGAGGCCCTTGCCGCCCGGTCCGACGACGACGCCGGTGAGGTGGCGGCCCACCGACGTCTTGATCTGCAGCGGCTCCCGAACCGGGGGGCCCTGCGGCTCGTCCAGGCGGAGGGAGACCGGCACATGGACCAGAAAGCCGATTCCCGGCGTCGACGGGATCTGGTCAGTCCTCTCGAGCGGGCCGGTGGAATAACGGCTACCCCGTTCCACCGCGGTGATTAACTGCTCGAGATTGTCCAGCCTGCGGGGACCGGTGCTGAGTACAGCGACCGCCAGGTCCAAGTCCAATACCGGCCCGTCGCGGCGCGACCGTCCGATCCGGTCGAGGGAGAGGATCCGGACGGCTATCGGCGCCGGATCCTCCGAATTGTCCTCCTCAAGGCGAACCTTTTCCGGGTCAACGGCAGATGAAAGCAAATCCACGAGAGTTGACAAGGCAACTTGCACGGCACTCACGTCTGCACCTCTTCAGCAGGCACCCCGGATGGGGATGAAGCCCAGAGTACTCCGAACAGGTGGCTCCGTCACGGAAAACACCCACTTCCTGTTGTCAGAAGGGGAGAATGAATTGAACGAAGATATTTGCGGCGCCCTGGATCCCATCCCGGGAGGCAGTGACGGTGGAAGGTCCGAAAGAGACGGCGGTAACGACGCCGGTGTCATCGACTTGGGCACTGGAGGGATTATTAGACTGCCAGGTCACCGTGGTCAGTGGTTGCGTCGACCCGTCGCTGAAGATCCCGAACGCCTTCAGCTTCACCCTGTTGCCCAAGTTCAAGGTCGCGGAGGCCGGCGTGATGGTGATATTTGTGAGCACAGCAGGGACGGAAGCTGTGGCATTGCCCTCGATGCCGTCCTGGGATGCCGTGATGAGTGCGCTGCCGGGGGCGCGGGCGGTCACCTTCCCGGTCGAATCGACCTCGACGATGCCCGCGTCAGCGGAACGCCACGCCGGCGCAAGAGGCTTCGTGGAACCATCACTGAAGGAACCTGCGGCAGTGAGTTGCTGCGTGCCTCCGACCGGCACTGTCACCGCGGCCGGATTGACGGTAACAGCTGTCAGCTTGGGGGTGGCGGGCCGGGTCAGGAAGAAGACGACGGCGGCCCCGATCACGAGTACGAGGGCTGCGCCAGCTATCACAATCCACCACGGAAACTTCTTCGGCGGCACCACCGGCTGCGGCTCAACGACGAGCGAGATGACGTGGCCCTGATCGCTGTATTCCTCCGGCGCCTCATCAGCTGAATAGGCGATGAGTTTCACCGGGTACGTGCCAGGTGCTGCACCCGTCGTGTCAAACTCGACCAGGTATTGCTCTATGCTGACGGCCGGGATCGTGCGCAGCGGCCGACCGATGGTTGTCCACGTTGCAGACTGGGCTGCTGCCCCTTCGCTGCCCGGGAAGGCACCCAGCACGACGCGCTGCGGAGCTGCTGATCCGTTGCTGACGGACGCGGTCAGGGAGGCTTTCCCGTTGACGAGCTTGACGTCGGGGGAACTGAGGGTCATCGTGATGTCTTTCATCGTCGTCCTCCGACTGCCGAAATAGAACCCTGTGGAACCTAGATTAGGTCTTTCCCTCCGAACTGGCGATCGGCACAGGTTCACCGGACAGTTTCAGGCACCGGTGCAGCCCTATGCAGCCTTGCTCCGCGGAACTATGATGTCCGTGTAGCTCGCTCATACCGCGTGGAAGTCCCAACAAAGCCTGTACGAGCTGAACGGGGAACGTACCATGTGCGATGTTCCGAAACGGCGACTTCGGCAGAGCCTGCGACCCGCACGGGTCCTCATTGCGGTGCTGGCACTTGCGGTGATTGTGGCCGGCTGGCAGATTCCCAATTCTTTTGGCCTCGTCCCTGTTGGACTTGGCCTTGGCGCCATTCTGGTCGCGATTCTGCTTCCCGCCATTCACGAGGTGGAGTTCGGATTTCCCTCCGGAGTGAAAATCCGGGCGGCCCTGCAGAACCGCGAGGAGGACTTTCGCCGTGCCTTCGTCAGCCAGCAGGGAGATCTGGAATTATGCACGCAACTGCTGTGCGATGACCCGTCGGTCGCCTCCCAATTACTCAAGTCGGCATGGGCCAAAACCGCCTCTGCCTGGCGCGGCCCGGTTACTCCCGAAACCCGCGTCTATACGCTGTGCCTCTTCGTGCAGCTGCTCGCAGCGCACCGAAAGTGGTTGGCAGCGCCGTCGGATCCGCCGCCCTCAGAGCCGCCGCGGGCGGCGCAGCCAGGACAATCGGTAAGTCGGCGGACTTACCTGTCCCACGAGGACAGGGTCGTCGTCGTCCTGCATGAATTTGCCGAGCTCCCCTTGGCTCAGATCGCAGGGATCACAGGCGTCTCATTGGCCGAAGCCCGAACGGCACTTACCCGGGCTGAGGCAGTGCTGGACGGTACGGATGCTGGGAGGGACCCTCGTGAACGGCCTTCAACGGCAACGCCTTGAGTCCTTGGCCGCCGACCGATCGGCAGCATATCCGGCAGACGTGGAAGGCGCCCTGCAGCATGGCATGCGTCGCCTCTGGCACCGCACGCTGCTCACTTACGCGGCGGGTGTGGGTGCCGTCGTGGTGCTCGCCAGCGCCCTGTTCATGTTGCACCCGGCGGGTGAGGATGCGCTGCGTTTGTCAGGCATCACCGTCCAAGCCGGCTCGACGTCGCTGCAGCCGCAATCATCGGAGCAGCTTACGGCCGAAGGAAAGTACAGTGACGGTTCCACGCAGTCCCTCACCGGCGCTGTGAGGTGGGCATCCGAGCAGGCCGACATTGCCGCCGTCGACGGTAACGGGCGGGTCGTCGCCGCGGCACCCGGAACAACTACCATTACGGCGTCTAAGGACGATGTCGAGGGAAGCATCCTCCTGACCGTCCTGGACCAGCCCCCGGCAAAGCTTTCCAGCATTGAGGTCACCCCCGCGGCAGCAACCCTGCAAGCCGGGCAGACGCAGAAGTTGAGGGTCCGGGGCATTTACAGCGATGGTTCGACCCGGGACTTGACGATATCCGCCGGCTGGCAGTCCAGCGATTCCACTGTCGCCTCCGTTGACGGCGAGGGGCAGGTCACGGGGACGGCCCCGGGTGCCGCCGCTGTCACCGTCACGCAGGAGGGGCTCGAGGCCACTGCGCAGATCACGGTTTCCCCCGTCGTCGTCGCGGTCACCGTAACCGGCATCACTATTAACCCAGCCACAGCAACGCTGCAGACCGGACAGAAGCAGCAGTTCACCGCGGTCTTCACCCTCAGCGACGGATCCACCAGGCCCGCTCCCGCCCCCAGCTGGACGACGAGCAACAACAAAGTTGTCCAGATCGACGGCGCCGGGCTGGCCACCGCCGTCGGCCCCGGTTCCACCACGGCAACCGCCACCATCAGCGCGGCGCAGGACGGTTTCACCGGCACCGCCACGGTCAGCGTCACACCGGGCAATGTAATAGGCTAACGGCCCAACGTGACCTGATGGTTCAATTCATCTGCGCCGTGCACGGCAGACGGATTCGGCGTCAGCGCTTCAGATTTGTCAGTTCCTGGAGTACTTCATCGGAGGTGGTGATGATGCGGGCATTGGCCTGGAAGCCGCGCTGGGCCACAATCAGGTTGGTGAACTCCTGGGAGAGATCCACGTTCGACATCTCCAACGCGCCGCTGGTGAGCGTGCCGATACCGGCCGACCCGGCCGTGCCCACCGTCGCCGCACCGGAGTTGGAACTGACCTTGTAGGAGGAATTTCCGGCTTTTTCCAGGCCTCCCGGGTTGGTGAAGGTGGCCAGGGCGATCCTGCCGACGGGTTCCGTCACGCCGTTACTGAAGGAACCGACGATGGTCCCGTCCTTGCTCACCGAAAAGGTCTCCAGCGTGCCCGCGGCCCCGCCGTCGTCGGCCTTGGCGCTGATAGTGCTCAGCCCGGCAAACCCGGTGACGGTGGAAAGGTCCACCGGAATACCGCCGACGCTCACGCTGGCCCCGCTACCGGCAGCCTGCTTACCGTTGGTGAAGGTCAGCGTCGCGGAGGAGCCGTTGTCCCCGGCGGCCGTCCACCCGGCCGCGGTCCTGGTGAAGGACACGGCTGCGCTCGTGACTTTTCCGGATGCGTCGTAGACCTTAATGTCGCGGACCAGTGCAGCGGCCCCCGGGGCCGTCTCCGGCGGCAGATTTCCACTCGCCGTGGCTCTGGAGGTCGCCACCGCGGGCGCCAGCGTCTGCCCGGAGAGCACAATTTCCCCCACCTGGCCACCGGTGGGAATTGTCCCGTCCGCCGCCGCCGTCCAGCCCTGCAGAATACCGCCGTCGGCCGTTACCAGCCGGCCCTGCGCATCCGGGTTCAGCGCACCGGCACGCGTGTACAGCGTGTCCGCGCCCTGTTTGGTGACGAAGAAGCCGTCGCCGGAGATCATCATGTCCGTGGACTTGCCCGTGGACTGGGAGGACCCCTGCGCAAAGTTGGTGGAAATCCCGGCCATCTGCACGCCGAGACCCACCTGCGCGGCGTTGGTGCCGCCGTCGGCCAACTGCGGCGCCGAAGCACTCTTGGTGAGCTGGGAGAGCGTGTCCTGGAATTGCACCGAGGACGATTTGAAGCCCTGGGTGTTCACATTGGCGATGTTATTGCCGGTTACATCCAGCATGGTCTGGTGGGCGCGGAGCCCGGAGATACCGGAGTACAGGGAGCGAAGCACGGTGTTTTCCTTTCGGGAGGGACAAGCAGGCGCGAAGCATGGTGGAACTGCGGTGTTGCTGGAAAGCCGTTGGCTCTTTGTCAGCTTTTCGTGCTGACGCCGGAGACCGCGTCGAGGGGCATCGTCTTGCCGTCCACGGTGATCTGCGGAACCGGTCCCGCGTAGGAAACCGAGCTGGCAAGACCGGTCAGCGTGTCCCCGTCTTTGCCCGTGTAGGTGATCTGCTGACCCACCAACGCGGCGGACGCCATCCGCATCTGGAGCGAAAAGTTTTCCGTGCCGGTGGTTTCCATCGCGGTGAGTTTTTCCATCATGGCCAGTTGAGTGGTCTGGCCGATCATCTGATTGGTGTCCATCGGCGAGCTCGGATCCTGGTTCTGCAGCTGGGTCACCAGCAACGACATGAACATGGAGCCGTCCATCACCTGTTTCGGGGCCGTCGTCGGAGCGCTGGCGTAGAGGCTACTGCCGCTGCTGGCTGTGGTTGGGGTTACCGGGTCAATGGCCACGGGTGCTGCTCCTTCTCTCAGGTGGTGATGTCAAGGGTGGATCCTGGGCTGGCATGGGCGTTGCTGATACCCGGCTCTGGCCCCGGCGGCTCGAGCTGCCGGTTACCGGGCTGCCCGGCGTTCGCGGGAGCCGGGGAGGTCCGGCCATCGGCGCCCTGGGCCTCGGGGTCCCGGCCGTCCGGGTCCTGGGCGTCGGGGTCCCGGCCGGGCTGGTTTCCGGATGCAAGATCGAGGCTGGCGTTCATTCCCGTCGCTGCCAGGTCCCGCTTCAGATCGGGAAGGGCAGCCCGGAGCGCGTCACGCCCGGAATCGTTCGGGGCGTACAGCTCGATCCTGATGTTATCCGCGGAAATATGCGCCCGCACCGTAACCGGGCCCAATGCATCGGGAGCGATGCGGACGGTCATCACGTGTTCCCTGGGCCTGGCCGTTGCCAGTGCGGCCAACGGCGCCGAAATCTGGCTGGCAAGCGGGACCGGTGCAGGCTGCGGGGCTCCGGAAGGCCGCGGCACGGGCGTGCCGGATGCTGCGGGAGCCGCCTGTAAGGAAACGATGGGGCCGGGCACGAGGGGCGCGCCCTGATCACCAGGGGAAAAGGTGGTTTGTGACGCTGTCGGCGCCGGTGTATTGGAGGTCAGCCCACCGGGGCGGACGACGGCGGCGGTCGGCGAAGCAGGCGCCGCGGCCAGCGCTGCGGGCAACGACATGGGCGACGCCAGAGACGTAGCTGGCGTCGCCGTCCCCCCTGAGGCTGCAGCTGACACTGTCATCGCGCCCGCAGCCGGAGCCGGCGTCGTCGTCGTAGTCGGTGCGGAAGCGGTAGCCGTCGTAGTCGTGGCGCCTGCAGCTGCAGGCACCGGGGCAGATGCAGACCGCTTCGCGTCCTGCGACCTGGTGGAATTACTCGCTCCGGCCACAGCCTCCGGCACGGAAGGGGGCACGTCGGCCCCCGCGTCGTCGGCCGTACGGGTGCCGTCGGCCGTACGGGTGCCGTCGGCCGTACGGGTGCCGTCGGCCGGCTGCGGTCCCGCCTCAGTGCCAGCAGCCGACAGCGATCCGGTGGTCACAGGATCTGCCGCCGGCAGAGCGCCAACGGTCAGCAGGCTGCCACTAACCGGCACGGCCACGGCAATCGGCGCCAGAGCGCCAGCGGCAACGGGCGCCGCTGTCCCGCCCGGCTCGGTGCCGGCAGCAACCGGTTTCCCGCTGCGGGCTGTTCCTGGCGGTGCTGATTTCTGCCCGGCCGTACCGGTGGACGTGCCCACGACGGCACGCAAGACGGCGCCAAACGCCGCTTCCCCCTGCCGCCCTCCCCTGCCGCGGCTCTGGCCCGCTGCGCCGGAATCCCGGGCTCTCGTAGGCGACAGCGCCAGCTGTAGGCCCGAAAGCACGCTCATGTCTTCCCCCTATCGAGCCCGCGGCCCGTCTCCCGAGCCGACTCGCGGCCCGACTCCCGATCCGACCCCCGGCCCCGGTTCGGTCCACTGTCCGGCCCCCGGTCCCGGCCGCGATCCCGGTGCCAGGCCGTCACCGCTATCTCATCCAAAACGGTCTGCTCGGAGTGGAGCAGTTCCGCGGCTACGAGTTCCGCATGCTTCGCCGCCAGCTTCTCCAGCCGGACGGAACCGGCCCGCGCCTCATTGAATACTGTCTGCGCCTGGTCCTGCTGTACCCGGTTCTGCTGCGACACTGCTTCGAGCTCGGCCAACATACTGCGTGCGGACGAACGTGCAGCGGCCATAGCACTCAGCGCGGCGGCGGTGGCCACCTCGCTGGTCGTTTGCTGCAGTTCACCGCGGGCGGCGTTCTGCCGCGCGCCGTGGGCAGACGCTCTCGCATTCGCGCCGGCCAGCTCGGCGGCGGCGGCATCCTGGCGCAGGCGCCGCAGGCGGAGCAGCCCAGCCAGCGGAAATGCACGGGACATCAGGTACCTCCAAGGGTCTGGACCAGCCGGTTCAACTGGTTCCATGCATCAATGCCAGCCGTCTGATCGTCCATCCGCTGCTGCAGGAACGCGTTGATGGCGGCCTCGTGATCCACGGCGGCATCCACCAGCGGGTTCGTCCCACGCTGGTAAGCGCCGACGTCGAGCAGGTCCTGCACGCCCTTGCGCGCGGCAAGCACCCGACGCAAGGCGGTGGCCGTCCCGCCCTCCTCGGCCGAAATGACCTTGGAGGCGACGCGGGAAATGGAACTAAGGACGTCGATGGAGGGAAAGTGGCCGGCGACGGCCAGCCTGCGGTCCAGCACGACGTGACCATCCAGTATGGAGCGGGCGGCGTCAGCGATCGGTTCGTTGTGGTCGTCTCCGTCCACCAGCACCGTGTATATTCCGGTGACCGAGCCGCGCTCGGCTGTTCCGGCACGCTCGAGTAGTTGGGCCAGGACCGAGAAGGTCGACGGCGGGTACCCCCGGGTAGCGGGCGGCTCGCCGACGGACAGGCCGATCTCACGCTGGGCCATGGCGACCCGCGTCAGCGAATCCATCATCAGCACGACGTCGGCGCCGCGGTCTCGGAAGGATTCCGCGATGCGGGTGGCGGTGAAGGCGGCGCGCAGGCGCATCAGAGCCGGCTCCTCCGAGGTGGAGACCACCACAATGGACCGGGCCAGTCCCTCCGCGCCGAGATCATCTTCGAGAAACTCACGGACCTCGCGGCCGCGCTCGCCCACCAGCGCGATCACGGAAACCTCTGCGTCGGTGCCGCGGGCAATCATGGACAACAGCGAGGATTTACCCACCCCGGAACCGGCGAACAGGCCCATCCGCTGGCCCTTGCCGACCGTCAGGAGGGTGTCCATGGCCCGCACGCCCAGCTGCAGTCGCTCGGAAATCCGGGTGCGGTGCATGGCCGAGGGGGTGTCATGATCCAACGGCACCCTGCCGTCAGCCACGAGTGGACCCTTGCCATCGATCGGGCGGCACTGACCGTCCAGCACGCGGCCAAACAGCCCCACCCCGGTGGGGACCAGCAGAGGCGTTCCTTTCGTCCGCGCCGGAGAGCCGGCCCCGATCCCGGCCATTCTGCCCAGCGGCATACAGCGGATGCCGGTCCGGGTAGAGGCAACCACTTCAGCGTCCACGCCGGGATTCTCACCGATGGTGACGAAGTCACCGACGGCACAGTCGAGCCCGGCCAGCTCCACTCCGAGCCCGACGACGGATGATACCGAGCCAACCCGCTCGGGACGCGCCGCGGCCAAGGCCGCTTCGAACCGGTGGGCGTGCGGACGCCAGGATGTCGTCATGCGGAGTCACCCCGGAGGGCATCCTTGGCCCGCGCCAGCGCGGTGCCGATCCGCGCGTCAAGGTAGCCGTACTCGAACTCCGCCATGGCATCCCCCGGCGCCAGCTCGGTATCCGGAATGAGGCGGACGCGGGCCCCGGCAAGCGTGTCCGCATCCAGGGTTGCCAGATCCGCGGGATTCATCCGTACGGCGTAGGTGCCTGCGGCGGCCCGCTGCGTCATCGCCCGCGTCAGCGCCGCCCGGGCGGAGTGTTCGCCGTCGGACAGCTCTTTGCCGATGACCGCTTCGGCCAACTCCAAAGACCCTGCCAGCAGCGCATCCTGCGCCTCCGTGACCACCGGCAGCACCACCGCATTGACCGCCGCAACCGCACTGTTGAGCGTGGCCACCGCCTGCTCTGTTGCGGCCCGCAGCCGCAGCAGCCCGGCGGCATACTCGGCCTCCATCTCGGCGCGCCGCGTCTGCGACTCCGCCTCGGCGGCCCGCATTCCGAAGGCGTAACCGATCGAGTGGCCCCGGATATAGCCCGGCGTTCCGGGACCGTCGGGTGCGGTGCCCTCAACGGGGGCGAAGCTGATCGGCGTGAAAGCGGCACTGGTGAAAGCGCCGGTGGAGGCGGCACCAGTGAAAGCGCCAGTGGAGGTGCCAGCAGGCGAATTAGTAGACAAGGTCGTCCTCCTCGTTCCGCCGCACGGTGATGGTCCCCGCCGCTTCGAGCTCGCGGATCGAGCGCACAATGTCAGCCCGGGCCTGCTCCACCTGGGAGGCGCGCACCGGACCGGTTGCACCGCTCTCAGACTGCAAAATTTCAAGGTTCCGCTCGGTGATATTAGCGTGCACAACGTCGACGAGCTCGACGGCGGCGCCCTTGAGCGCCAAGGCCAGGACACCGGCGTCAATGCCGCGCAGCACCTGTTGGACATCCTTGCGGTCCAGCTTCACAATGTCCGCGAACGTCAGCATCCGCGAACGGATCTCCTCCGCCAGAACCGGGTCCCGCTCCTCCAACCCCTCCATTAGGGACTTTTCGGTGGCGACATCCGCCCGGTTGAGAATCTCGACCAGGGACTCGACACCGCCGATCACCTCCACCGTTTCAGGCAGCGAGACGACGGCATTGGCCCGTGCCCGCAGCGTCTCGGCAACAATACCGACCGCTTCCGGGGTGGCGGTACCCATCGAGGCAAAGGCCTGCGCCACGTCGGCGCCGAGCGGCTCGCCCAGACCTGCAAGCACGGCGGAGGCTTTCTGCGCACTGACATGGCCGAGCACCAGGGCGATGGTCTGCGGCAGCTCCCCATCCAGCAGGATCAGAATCTGCCGCGCATCCGCCTCAGCCAGGAATTCAAAGGACGTCCCGGCCATTGACGATTCGAGCCGGCTCATGACGCTCGCGGCCTTCTCCGAGCCGAATGATGCCTTCAGCAGTTCAAGGGCGAAGTCCCGCCCGCCACGGGTATTTGAGCTGCTGTGAAAGGTCATCTCATGAAATTCGTTGATGACCTCCCCCGCCAGCGCCGGGTCCACCCGCTGGAGCGAGACAATCTCCGCAGCGACTTCCTCCGCCTCGGCTTCGGTGAACTGTTGCATCACCCGGGCGGCCTTTTCCGGCTCCAACTGCATCAGGATAATGGCGGCCTTCTGCATGCCCGTCAAGGCCGATTCCGCGGTCTTCATACCGATGTCCTGCTGTCATCCATCATGCTCCGCAGGTATGCTGCCGTCTTTTCCGGGTCGTGGGTGGCCAGCGAATCGATCCGGGCCCGTTTGTCATCCAGATCATCGGGCGCGTCGTCGGGCAGCCGCGGAATTTCCCGCACTGCCGGCGGAGGAGTCAGCTGAAGGGAAGTCGCGGCGGGTTCCAGCAGCCCCAGCTGATCCAGCCGCTCTCCGAGGTCGACGGGCTCCCGGCTCTGCCGCCGGTTCTTCAGCGCGTACAGCAGCAATGCCAGGGCAATCAGGAGCAGAATGCTGGCCACGATGATGATGGTTTTCCACGTCTCCGCCGTGCGCTGGGCATCGGCCTCGGCCTTTGCCGCATCGAGGGCAGCCTTGGCGTCAGCGGCGCCGGAGGTGTTGAACGGCAGCGCCGCGACGGTCACAACGTCCCCGCGGGCAATATTGATGCCCGCTGCGGAGGAGACCAGATCACGCAGGGTGGACATGTCCAATCCGTCAGCGGTCGGTTTGTTCACCGCAACCGACACCGTCTGCCGCGTCACCGCGCCGGCGGGAATGGTCGTGGTTTCAGTCGTTTTATTCACCGCGTTGTTCTTCGTCGTCTTGTCGGAGGTGAACGTCCCGTTTCCGTCGGCATTGGGTGCCGCCGTGCTCTCGGCCCCGAGCACGCCGGCAGCCGCGGCCCCGGTGCCGGTGTAGGACTCGGTCGCCTTGGATTCGCTCAGAGCGGGAGCCTGGTCGGGGTTGGTGAAGGATTCCTGCACCTTCTGACCGGTCTGCTGGCTCATCTCCGCTGCTACGGCCACCGTGGCGTTACCGGGACCCGCCACCCGGTCGAGCATGGCCTGCACGGCGGCGCTGATCCGCTTCTCATAGTCGGAGCCCTGCTTGGCGGCTCCCCCGGCAGCCCCGGTTCCGACGGCGGAAAGTACGGTTCCGGCGGAGTCAATGACCGCGACGTTGAGCGGTTTCAGCCCGTCAATGGACGCGGAGGTTAGGTGCACGATGGCCTGCACCTGATCGGAATCCAGCGAGGTTCCCTTCGCGGTTTCGATGAACACCGACGCCGTCGGGTCCTGTTTCTGGGAGGCAAACACCGTGTCCTTGGGGATCGCCAGCTTCACCGAGGCGGCTTTTACACCGTTCATGGCGGAAATCGTGGACGCCAACTCGCCCTCCATGGCCCGCTGGTACGTGACGGTCTGCTGGAATTCCGACGATGTCACGCCCATGTTGTCCAACAGCGAGTAGCCGGCCGTCTTGTTCGCCGGCAGCCCCGCCGCGGCCGCCTTGAGGCGCTCGTCGTAGACCTTCGCCTCCGGCACCATGATCGTGGCCCCGCCGTTGGTCAGCTCGTACGGCACGCCGTCCGTGCGCAGCTGGTCCACAATGGTGTTCGCGTCCGCTGCGGCGAGTCCGGAAAACAGCGGTGTGTAGGTGGGTTTGGTGAGCCAGGACGTGAGCGCGATTCCGCCCAGCACCAACGCGGCAATGCCGATAATGGCAATGGTGCGCTGTGCCACGCTGAAGCTGCCCACGGCCTTGGTGAACCGCGCAAAAAAGGCGGATAGCTGTGCCGGCATCAGGCTTGCATCCGCATGATCTCGTTGAACGCGTCGACGCCCTTATTCCGGACCGCCGCCACCAGTTCCAGCGTCACCTGCGCCCGCGTAGCGGCAAGCGTCGCGGTGTGAATATCGTCCAGGTTGCCGGTCACGGCCTTAATGGCCAGGTCATTGGAGTTGGACTGCAGCTGCTGCAGTCCGTCCACGGCACCGGTCAGCGTCGAGGCGAAGTCCGCGCCGCCGTCCGGGGCGGCGGACTGGACCGCTGGCAGATAGCCCGTCGGGGAAACGCCCTGGACCGTGGGAATTGCGGCGATGGCCATCAGGCTTTTCCGATCTGCAGGGCGGCTTCGTAGGTAGTTTTAGCGCGGTCCACGACGGCGGCGTTGGCCTGGTAACCGCGCTGCGCCATGATCAGCTTGCCCATTTCAAGCCCCAGATCGATGTCCGGGTAGCGGACGTAGCCGTCCTTATCCGCCAGCGGATTGGCCGGTTCGTGCACCAGCCGCCCGGCAGCGTCGCCATAGCTGGTGCCGGCAACGAAGACACCGGAGTTTCCCGGCCCCTCCCGCGCCTGCACATAGCGGGCCTGGAAGGCGGTGCCGTCCGTTCTTTTGGCGGTATTGACGTTGGCTAGATTGTCCGCCACGGCATCGAGCCACTTGCGGTGCACCGTCAGTGCGGAGCCGGCAATGCTGATTGCGTCCGTCATCAGTTGGTCCGCATCGCGGTACGCATGCCGGTGAACGGGGCGTTGGAGGCCTGAGCTGCGAACTGGTAGCGCAGCACCGTCTGGATGTTCGCGAGCGTCTCGGTATCCAGGTTGACGTTGTTGCCGTTCAGCTGCGTCGCTTCCAGCGACCGCGCCGTCGTCGCCGCCGCGTGCCCGTCCCGTGCCTGCACCGAGGAACTCAGCGCGGACTCGAAGGCGACCTTTTTGGCATGGTAATTAGGGGTATTGACGTTGGCAATATTGTCGGCAATGGTGCGCTGGCGCAGGGCCAAACCATCAAGGGCGCTGCTGAGCGCCACAGTAGTCACGGAATCGAACAACGTTTACCCGCTTTACAAAAAAGGGACAAGTCGGCCGATCCGTGGCCAATTCAAGTGAGCGGTCCTTGCTCGTCTCTATCTATCGGCGCGGGACACGCGTCCGTTAGCAGAATCGCCAAAACTTTTACCCGGCAGCCGTGACGTGGACGGGACATCTGAAAATATTCGCACACACGTTCGGAAAGATTGTGGAAAATATAGCTTAATTAGAATAGAATTAAAGCATGGACGGCGGGAAGAGCTTCGAAACGCTCCTCGGGGATTACCTCGGGATACCCCCGCACGCCCGCCCCGAAGATTTCCAAGCCGACGGATCCCGGCCAGAAGGTCCCCATCTCACCCAGTGGGAGTTCGGGTGGGGTCCGGCCCGCACTCTGACGGGCGAGGACCTGTGCCGCTCCCTGAAGCCCTCCGCCGTCATCGCCAAGCACCCGGGCAGTGATCTACATCCCTCCAAAGAGCAGCTCCCCGATCTGCAGGTCCCCGACGCGCAGGTCCCCGACGCGCAGGTCCCCCATCTGCAGGACGCTGAGCTCCTTGACGCTAACCGGCAGGATAACCATCAGCCTGATGGTGACCTGCAGGTCGAGTCCGTCTGCCGGGCCCTGTTGGCGGGCCTGGTCCGGGAAGAGGACCCCGACAGGCTGGACCCGCTGCGGACCGCCGAGGCCCTGCTGCTCACCGACCCCGCCGGCGGTGATGCCGACCAGAAGCTCGACTACGCCGCCGCAGCCGGGAAAATGGTGTCCTGGGCCCAGGCCATCCAGACCCGGGCCGTCGCCGCGTTCGCCGCAGAACGGCCCCCGCTGCCGGCCGAAACACCACGGCGCTGCACCGTGCCGGCCCGGTCCGAATGGATCAGCGAACGCTCCCGGTACGCGGCAGCGGAAATCGGTGCCGCCCTGCACATCGGCCGCTACAGCGCCCAGCGCCTCCTGGACAACAGCGACTACCTCACCAGCATGCTCCCTGCCACCCTCGCCCAGCACGAGCAGGGCCTCCTGGACCGGGCCCGCGTCCACGCCGTCCTCTCCGGACTCGGCACCACCCCGGCCGAACTCTGGGGCCCGGTCGAAGACGCGATCACCGCCCTCGCACCCTCCCTGACACCCAAAGCCCTGGAACGGCATGCCCGCGAAACGGCGGAGAAACTCGACCCCGAACCCCTCGCCGCCCGGCACGAACGCGCCCGCACCCACCGCGACGTCTGGTTCTTCGCCCAACCCGACGGCATGGCCGAAATCGGTGCACTCCTCCCCGCCGTGGACGCCCGGCGCTTCTACGAAACCATCGACGCCTGGGCCCACCACGCCCAACACGAAGGCGAACCCTCCACCGGCACCACCCCCGGCGGGAAACCCTCCCGCGCGATCAACGAATACCGCGCCGACGTCATGATCGACCTCTTCAACAACGCCCTGGCCCCCGACCACACCGACCCCGACGACACCGACACCAGCGACTGCACCGACGATACCGACACCGGGAACGCCGGGAAGACCGGCACCGACACCGGGAACGCCGGGAAGACCGGCACCGACACCGGGAACGCCGGGAAGACCGACACCGGGAACGCCGGGAAGGCCGACACCGACACCAGCGACTGCACCGACGATACCGACACCGGGAACGCCGGGAAGACCGGCACCGGGAACGCCGGGAAGACCGCCCGTGGCCGCCGGGGCCGGAAGGCCCCCCGCTACGCACCCGCCCAGATCGCCGTCACCGTCCCCGTCCTGACCCTGATGGGACTGGACGAACGCCCCGGCAACCTCAACGGCTACGGCCCCATCCCCGCCGACCAGGCCCGCGAACTCGCCGGCCAGGCAACCTCCTGGCTCAGGTTCCTCACCGACCCCGAAAACGGCACCATCCTCTCCATCGGCCGGACAGCCTACGAACCCGCGGCAGACCTGCGCCGCTGGATCATCAACCGGGACAAAACCTGCCGCGGCATCGGCTGCGACAAACCCGCAAGACTCTGCGACATCGATCACACCATCCCCTACCACCGGCAGACCTACGCCCCCGACGGCACACCCCTGCCCCTGGGCGAAACCAGCGACACCAACCTCGGCCCCCTGTGCACAGCCGATCACCACCTCAAAGACGACCCCGGCACCGGCTGGACCCTCACCCAACCAACCCCCGGCGTCTTCATCCACACCTCACCCACCGGACGCGTCTACCCCAACAACCCCGAACCACCACCACCCTTCTGACGCCGCCCTTCTGAACCCTCCCAGCACTCGGCATTGACACCAGCGTCAGCGCAGAGCTACAGACGGCAAGTTGGTCACAGTCGAGTGCCGCATCTGGAACCCGAGTGAATACAAGCGGAGCGCGCGTGTTCTCGGAGTAAATTCCTACGGCGCCTCGATCATTACTACGGCCTCTTTGACACTGTCGGTCGTTCCGTTAGCCCTTCCGTTCAAACGCGCTAGGTCTAGCCCGTAACGTCCAGAAAAACGGGCCGCCCAGTGGGTATCGTCTCCGGCACCGATTGAACGGCGGCCAGGTGCCGCGCGGTCTCGTGAAGCTGCGCTTCCAGACGTTCGACGGCGTCATGCTGGGCTGCGAGCAGCCGGTGAGCCCGGCCGATCAGCCCGGCGGGAATCGGCCCCGGATCAGCCAGCGGCAGCCACGGAGTCGCGTTGTTTGCTGTCTGCACAGCCGATTCACGTTCCGCCGCTACCGTGGCATCGGCCGAGGCGTCTTGGCGCCGGACTCCATACAAGGACTCCCCCGGACCCGGCGCATTGACCCCGGCCTCTAGCTGCTCCAGAATCCCGAGCCATTGGAGGCCCTGTTCAATGCCCTCGTCGAAGCCCTGTTCAATGCCCTCGTGGAAGCCCTGTTCAATGCCCTCGTCGATGCCCTGTTCAATGCCCTCGTCGAAGCCCTGTTCAATGCCCTCGTCGAAGCCCTGTTCAATGCCCTCGACGATGCCCTGTTCAATGCCCTCGTGGAAGCCCTGTTCTATGCCCTGTCCGGTGCTCCGTTCGGTGCTCTGTCCAGTACCGGGCGCCTTAGCCAATGCCGAGGCTTCCGCCCGTGAATGCCGGTGCTCCGGTCCGGACGGGCAGCGATGCAGCCGCCTCGTGCCAGGATTGCCGCAGCGGTTCCAGGACCGCAATGCAGTCGCGGGTCTTCCCGGCGTCCCGCTGAATGTTCGCCTCAATCATCGTGTTGGATGCAAACGTATACAGCGCGAACAGCTGATCGGCACCGTCCCAGGCATCCGCGTTCAGCGAGGTGGATAATTCGGCAACAATTGCCTGCGCGTGGACCAGATTCTCCGACGCGGCCGCCCAGTTTTGCCCTTGTTGGGCTGCCTCGGCGCGGTCCAGGTCAAGCAGCAGCCTGTCGTACAGCATGGTCAGCAGCCGGGCCGGCGGGGCCGACAGGACCGCCTCCCGGTTGTATTTGGCCATTTGCTGTGCGTAAGCAGTACTCATGGTGCTCATGCTCCCGTGCTCGATGACGATAGGCCGGACAGCTGTGCGGTCAGCCAGGACTGCTGGGACTTCATTTTTCCCAACGCAACTTCCAGGGCGGCATAAGTTGACTGCAGCCCGGCCTGCCTGCTCGCCAGCCGGAGGTCCCAGCTGCTGATCTGGTCGCTGAGATCTTTGATGGCGCTCTGCTGGCCGGTGATCTGGGCGGTTATGGTACCGCTGTATTTATCGGAGGCGACAGCGGCGGCAGTGCTTACCCGGGAGGCAATTTCAGCGAGGGCGGCTTTAGTCGCGGTGGGATCCTTCACCAAAGCGGCCGTCAGCTTGTCCGCATCAAAGAGCAGATTTCCGTCGCGGGTGATGCCAACGCCGTATTCTGATGGCGAGTGGCCATTCACCGGCAGCGACGCGGCGGAGAGCAGCTTCTGGCTCACGTCCCTGACGGTGCTGTCCCCGGTGAAGGGCCCCGTTGCGGTGACCGTCTTACCGCTGGCATCCGTGCTGGTGCTAACGGCACTGCGGGCGGCAATCAGGGAAAAGACCCCGTTCAGGGCGGTAACCAGATCCGAGGCCATCTTGGCGGCCTGCTTGTCATCGCGTGCCACGGTAACCGTGGCGGGGCCCAGGGCACCGGAAGCCAGCGTCACGGCGACGCCGGGAAGCAGTTCCGGAAAAGTATTGGTGGCCGAAGTAACGGCTTGGGCGGCGGCGGTGCCGGCCCAGAGAGTCACCTGCGCGTCTTGGGCGGTTTTGATGTCTGTCACGGCGGCGGTGGTGCCGGAAATGCTGAACCGGCCGGCGGCACCGGCCGAAGCTGCAGTGAGCTGGAGGCGGTATTGAGGATTCCCGCCGGCGTCAGTCCCGCTGGCCACTTTCATCGCGGTGACACCCGCCGGGGCGGCATTGATCGCTTCGACCACGTCATCCAAAGAGTTGGAGGCCGCTGTGATGGTGGTCGCCGTGCCGTCTTTGGCCGTGAGGGTGAGCCCGCTGTCCGGCCATACTGTCAAGGCGCCCGTTACACTGACCTGGGTTTGCGAGAGTCGATCGACCGCAAAATCGATTTGCCCTGCGGAGGCCCCAGCCGTGGACACAGCCGTCACCTTGTCGGAGCTGCTGGTGGCGGCATAGACATCGAAGGCGGCGGGCTTCGCGGCGGCCGTGGCGAGGTTCGCCAGCGCGGCAATTTTCGTGTTTAACGCCTGCAACGCCGACGCCATGACCTGCGTGTCCGAGACCTTGTTCTTCAGGAGTGTCTGCGGAATGGCTTCCACTTTCATCAGCGAGGCAATAAGCGTAGTGGTGTCCAGACCACTCGACAAGCCATCGAGAGTGATTCCCATGCGCGTAACTCCTGAATACGTCTCTAACTACGGAAGCGGCCTACCTGCGGCCGATGAACGGGTGAGTCGCACTCGTCCATCCGCCGCAGGAGCCGCGATCAGTCCTGTTCCTGTTACCGAGGCCCTGTTACCGAGGAACGCACTTAGAGGGTCTAGGTCACAGGGTCTGGTTCACAGGGTCTGGTTCACAGGGTTTAGCGCAGGAGCTGCAGCACGCCCTGGTTGGACTGGTTGGCCTGCGCAAGCATGGCGGTCCCGGCCTGCGACAGGATGTTGTTGCGGGTGTACTTGACCATTTCCTCGGCCATGTCTGTGTCGCGGATGCGGGATCCGGCGGCGGAGAGGTTTTCCTTGGAAACGGCCAGGTTCTTGATGACGCTTTCGAACCGGTTCTGGTCCGCTCCGAGGGAGGCGCGGGCGGTCGATACGGCCTTGATCTGCGTATCCAGGGCGTCGATCGTAGTCAAAGCATCAGCGGCGCTTGAGAAGCCTGTTCCCGAAGCCAAGGTGGACACGGCCGTACCGATGGCCTTTACGTCTGAGAAGTTGACCGAGATCTGGTCCGCGCCTGCGACACTGCCCGCGCCGATCTGGAAAGTCAGGCTCGTGGTAACGCCGTCAAGCAGCTTCTTGCCGTTGAAGTTCGTCGAATCGCCGATCCGAGTCAGTTCCTTACCCAGCGCGGTGACCTCAGTGGAGATCGCGGCACGTGAATCCACGCTGTTCGAGTCGTTGCCGGCCTGAACAGCCAGGTCACGAACACGCTGCAGGATGGACTGCACTTCGCCCAGGGAGCCTTCAGCGGTCTGGATGACGCTGATGCCGTCTTGAGCGTTGCGGGCTGCGACGGTCATGCCGCCCACCTGTGACTTCAGGCCCTCCGAGATCGCCAGGCCGGCGGCGTCATCGCCGGCACGGTTGATGCGCAGGCCGCTGGAGAGCTTCTCCAATGACTTGGACAGGTCGTTCTGCGTGTTGGCCAGGTTGCGGTAGGTGTTGTTTGCCGCGAGGTTGGTGTTGATCTGCATGCCCATGGTGTATTCCTCCGTGAGTGGGGTCAGTTTCGCCGGCCCATCCATGGTCCGGCACACTCAACTATCGGCGGAGCAGGTACGGCGGTTAGCAGCTCGCGGAAGACAATTCGGAATTCGCCTTTTTGCGTATTTTCAGGCGACGACGACGTCCATCGCCGGCGCCGGGTGATGGTGCGCGGCGCGGGTAATGCCCCCTGCGGTGTGGCCGCCCATGGCGGACAGGTAGGCGTTGCGTCGCTGTGGGGCGATCCGGGACAGCGGAACGTGCCTGTCGCCGTCGTCGTTCCCGTAATGCGTCCCCATCCCGTCGCCGAGCAGACGGATCGCCTCGGCGCGCTGCTGGGACACGGCGGAATGCGTGGAGCCCAGCTCCGCGGCAAGGTCCTTGACGCTGCGGTCCTGAAAATAAATCTGCTCCACCACGTAACGCATCTTTCCCGGCAGCGTCCCGACGGCGGCGCGGAGGTACTGCAGCCGCTCGGCGGCCAGCAGCTCGCCCTCGGGGGAGGCATTTTCCGCAACCAAGAACCCGGCGGTGACCTCGTCAATGGTTGAGACGGTTCGCGCAGCATCGGCCAAGGCGGCATCGGCTTCATCCCGAGTCACCCCCAAGGACGCGGCTATCTCATCCACCGTCGGGATCCGGCCCAACGCGGCAGTAAGAGTCTCACGGATGGCCAACGTCTCTTTAATCCGGCGCCGCACCGAGCGCGGAGCCCAGTCGCTGGACCGCATTTCATCGGCAAAAGCGCCGACAATACGACGGCGGGCAAAGGCTCCGAAGGGGACGCCGAAGTCCTGGTTGTAGGCCTCGGCCGAGGTGATCAGCGCAATGGCGCCCACCGACGCCAGATCATCCCGTGAGAGATGGGTGGCCTTGGCACACAGTTCGGACACGAGATAGCCAACCAATGGCAGGTTTTCGATGACCAGCTCATTGCGCTTAATACGATTCATTTATTTGGTTCCCCCGGGAGCCGTCAACGCCAACAGAAGGCTCCCGAACTGACCAGAGACCATGATCAGCCGTATAACTCGGGCGCGCTACGTGAAACATACCACCAGTGCGGACTAACATAAAGACATTCCCTGCCGATAGTTGGGTAACAACTAGGCGGCGGTCTGACGTCTGTCGGAATTTTAAAGAGGAGCTGGTGAGGTTGGGCGCCCAGGAATTGTCCTCGTTGCTGTGGAAAGAACGGGAACTACTGGAGCTTTTGACGTTCAAGCTGGAGGAGGAACAACTGATCCTCACCTCCGGAAAAACCCGCTGGCTGCAGCATGCCACACGTGAGGTTGAGCAGGTGGTGGAGCGGCTGCGGACGGCCGGGCTCGGCCGCACCGTCGAAGTTTCCGCGCTCGCCAGGGAGTGGGGCACGGAGGAGAACGCCAGCCTGCGCGACATCGCCGCGAAGGCGCCGGCCGGTCCCTGGTCCGAGATCTTCGCGGGCCATTTGAAGGCCCTGGCGGAACTGACAACGCGGATCCGCGAACTCCGGGACGCCAATGACCAGTTCCTGCGTGCGGCCGCCCGCTCGACGCAGGAAACCGTGGCCGGGCTGGTACCGGACGCCGGCACCTACAATTCCCGCGGTGGCACCGGGCTGGACGCCGGCGCCAGACTCTTCGATAAAGACCTGTGAGGACCTCTTCATGAGCACATTCGGTGCACTGAACGCCGCATTCTCCGGCCTGACCGCTGCCCAGCAGGGGCTGAGCGTCACGGGCCAGAACATTGCCAATGCGAACACCGCCGGTTACACCCGGCAGCGCGTGACCACATCCGCGATCGGTGAAGGCGCCAATGTTGGGCTTTTTTCCGCCGGCGCCCGTGCCGGGCAGGGGGTTTCCGTGGACGGCGTGGCCCGCCTGGGTGATACGTTCCTGGATGCCAGGGTCCGCTCCACCACCGCGGCCGCCGGGTATACCGCGGTGCGCAGCAACGCCCTCACCACGATCGAGGACTCGACACACGAACCCGGCGCGAAGGGGATTTCCGCCAAGCTGCAGGCTTTCTGGGCCGGCTGGGGCGCGATGGCCAACCAGGCCGGTGAGGCGGCCCCCGCCGCTGTTCTCCTGGCCGCCGCGAACGACCTGGCCGGACAGCTGGCCGTCGGATACGGGAATTTGGAAGCCCAGTGGTCCCAGGGCCGTTCGCAGGTGGATGGCATGGCCACGGACCTGAATAACGCCGCCGCCCAGGTCGCGGACCTGAATCTGCGCATCCGCTCGACGATCGCCGCCGGCGGTTCCGCCAACGAGATGGTGGACCAGCGCAGCCAGCTCACCGCCACCATTGCTTCGCTGGCCGGTGGCGCAGTCCGGGACACCGGTGACGGCATGGTGGACGTTCTGGTGGGCGGCAACGCGATGGTTTCCGGCGGATCGGCCCGCACCGTGCAGGTGACCGGCGCCTATGTGATGGACTCCGCGGGCGCCGGCACTGGCCCCGCCCGAACCTACGCCGTCCAGCTGGAATGGACGGACCGGACGGGAGCCGCCGGACCGCTCGACGGCGGCGAAATCGCCGGCGCCTTGTCCGTGCTGGCTCCGGCCGGCGGCGGTGCGGGCGACGCGGCCGGCACCGGTGGTTCGATTGCCGAGGCGGCCGCTTCCTACAACACGTTTGCGCAGAAGCTGGCCGACGCCGTCAACACGGCACACCGGGCGGGCGTCACTACCGCGGGGACGGCCGGAGGGGACTTCTTTGATTTTTCGCCCGGCAAACCGTCGGCCCAGGGACTGACCGTTGCGGTCACCGACGTTTCCGGCCTGGCCACGGGGAGCGCCACTGGCGGAGCCCTCAATGGCGGCAACGCGGACGCCATTTCGCAGCTGGGCGTGGGACCGGACTCTCCGGACACCGCGTGGAGCGGCTTCATCACCAAGCTGGGCGCGGCGTCACGCTCGGCGCAGCAGCAGGGACAGCTGGCCGCCGCCTCGGCGGTGAGCGCCACGCAGCTGCAGGCCTCCACGGCCTCGGTCAGCCTGAATGAGGAAAACATGAATCTGCTCTCCTACCAGCATGCCTACCAGGCAGCGGCGCGCGTCATGACGGCCGTGGATGAGATGCTGGACGTACTGATCAACAGAACCGGACTCGTGGGGAGATAGCGCATGATTAGCCGTGTCACCAACCAGACCATGATGGCCTCCGCGCAGCGGAACCTGCAGTCGAGTTCATCCCAGCTGGCCAAACTCCAGGACCGTGCCTCGACGCTCAAAGCGATCGTGCGGCCCTCGGATGATCCCGCCGCCGCTGCCGCCGCGCTTCAGGTACGCGCCCAGCAGTCTGCGACGGATCAATACGGCCGCAACATCGAAAATGGAAACGGCTGGCTGGCGACGGTTGACACCACCATGTCCAGCGCGTCGTTCATTCTGAACCGGGTCCGGGACCTGACCGTGCAGGGCGCTAATGGCGGTGTGAGCAGCGGGGCCAAGGAGGCCCTCGCGGTCGAGATCACCGGTCTGAAAAGAGACCTGCTCAGCCAGGCCAACACCAAGTTTATGGGCCGGAACATCTTCGCCGGAAACTCCAACGACTCCTCGCCGTTCTCCTCGACCGCACCCTACACCGTACCGGCGGGCGGCGCCGTCGAACGCCGCGTTGGCAATGAAACCAGTATCCGGGTGGACGCTGATGGGGCGGCCGTTTTTGGTACAGGTGACACGTCAGTCTTCGCACTGCTGGACAAAATCACCGCCGACCTCACCTCCGGAGCTGACGTGAGCGCAAATCTGAAGGATCTCGAAGCGCGGATGACGGCGATCAGCAGCCGGCACGCCGAGGTCGGCGCCCGGCAGGCACAGCTGCTGCGCGCACAGGAGACCAACACCGCCCTCAAGGGCACGCTGGAGGCCACCAGATCCGGCATCGAGGACCTGGACCTTGGCAAGGCCATCCTGGATCTGCAGCTGCAGGCGACCAATTACCAGGCCGCGCTCGCCGTGACGGCGAAGGTGCTCCCGATGTCCCTGCTGGACTTCCTCCGGTGAGCGTCACCCTGACGTTCGCCGCCCCTCCGCCCGGGCTGGAACCACTGGTGGACTTCACTCTGGATCCGGTGGCCGGCGCCGACGGCCTCTACCGGCTGCAGTCGGTAGCCGGTGCGGACCGGCGGTTGTACGTCCTTGACGCGTCCGTCTATCTGCCCGATTACGCCCCGTTGCTCTCCGACGAGCAGTGCACGGTGCTGGCGCTGGACACACCCGAGCAGGCACAGGTTCTGGTGGTGGCAAACTTCGGTGAGCGGACCACCACCGTGAACCTGATGGCGCCCATCGTGGTGAACAACAGCACGCGCCGCTGTTCACAGGTCATTCTGGACGGCCAGGGTTGGCCGCTGCGCGGAGATTTGGCGGAGCTCACCTCGCCATAGCAGGGCCCTAGGACCAGGCTGACTTGCGGCAGTTTTCCCGCGCCGAACAGCCGTTGGAGGCTCCTGCCGACTCGACCCAGTCCCGCGCCGAGTCGAGCCGAGCATCATCACCAGCGCGCAGGGATAGCCATTCAGCCGCAACTGTGATGAATACCTCCTTGGATCCGGGAAGCAGCAGGCACGGTCCGAACGCTTGCAAAGGGGAACACCGTACGTCTTATCCACAGATTTGTCCCCCACAAATTTGTCTCCCCCACAGAAAGCAGCGCCATGAGCATCGATAACGCCGTCGTCGTCAATCTTCAGGATGAACTGATCCTGGACAGCGAAGCCACCGACGCCCTCTTCCTTGAGGCGCGTACGGCCAACACCTTCACCGATGAGCCGGTGACCGAGGAGCAGATGCGTGCCATCTATGAGCTCACCAAGATGGGCCCGACGGCGATGAACATCCAACCGCTGCGCGTCACCTGGGTACGGTCCGCCGAGGCCCGCGATCGTCTGGTCTCCTACATGGCGGACGGCAATGCCGCGAAGACCGCGACGGCGCCGATGGTCGCCATCCTGAGCGTCGACGGGGACTGGCACGAGCACTTCCCCACCTTCTTCCCGCACGCTCCCGAGCGCAAGGCCATGTTCGAGGGCAAGGACGCACTCAGGTCCGCAATGGCCGGTAACAACGGCCACATGCAGGCGGCCTACTTCATCATGGCCGTCCGGGCCGCTGGGTTGGCTGCCGGCCCGATGGCAGGCTTCGACACCGCCGCCATCGATGCTGACTTCCACGCCGGCACCAGCCGGAAAACCATCATGGTGGTCAACATCGGCAAGCCGGGCGAGAACGCCTGGTTGCCCCGTCTGCCGCGCCTTGACTACGACGTAGCCACCGCCACGGTCTAGCAGTACGTTGTCAGGTTGGGGCTCGCGTTCGGCAGTCGGGGGCGATGTCCGAGGACGCCAGCGAGCCCCAAACTTTGGAGTCCTTTGACGATGCCGCGGTCGTGCGCGGCAGCCGTGTTCGATCCGCCGCCGCAGTTCCGAAGGCCCCCCTTCATTTCTGGACGACCCGTAGGGAATGTTTGACCCACCGCATATGATGACGGCATGTCATCCTTCAGCGTCACGCGCAATATCGTTATCCCGGCCGCCGCGGCAGAGATCTATCCCTTTGTTTACGACTTCCACCAGTGGACCAATTGGTCGCCGTGGGAGAAAATTGATCCGTCCATGAAGCGCACCTACTCCGGCGCCAAAGCCGGCGTGGGAGCAAAATATGCGTGGACCGGGAATCGCAAGGCAGGTTCGGGCACCATGGAAATTGTGGATGTCACCGCGCCTTCCAGCATCGGCATCCGGCTGGAATTCACAATGCCCATGAAGGCCGTCAACCCCACCAAATTCACCTTCACGCCCGAGGCCGGCGGAACCCGCGTCACCTGGACCATGACGGGCGAGAACAAGGGCGTTGGCCGCGTCTTTGCTTTGTTTATGAGCATGGACAAAATGGTGGGGGGCGACTTCGACAAGGGTCTCGCCTCCCTCGCCGAAGCTGTCGCGGCCGCCAAGGGGTAGGCCTCGGCACCAGGCCCAATGTGGCGTTGACGGGGGTCAGTCCCGAGGTGCCACCGGAACGTGCTCATCGTCATTTGAACGAGCCGGCAGCGATGAAAAACCCACCAAAGTCCGTCATGTATTTTAATGCCCTTTAGGTGAGGCAGATAGGTGAGGCAGATTCCCTTCCGGCCAGTTTCGTTTTGCCCCGGGCTTGATAGACTGGATACCGATCGAGCAGGCAACCAGCCCGGACCGGGAGTTGCCAATCGCAGGCTTCCGGGCCGAACGCGTTCCGCACCCGATCCGCCCAACGAATCAGCACCCCCACCGCCGGTCCCGGCATGCCTGCGGCCGGCGCAGGGGCGTGTCCGCCCGCATAGGAGAAGCCTCACCCGATGACAGCCCAGGTCACTGAAACCTACCGCGAAGAACTCTGGAACCGCCGCTACGAACCGAACGTCGCGGCAGTTAACGAACTCTGCGATTCCCTCGTCGACCTCCGGCCGGGCAGTGAGGTTTCTTACATCGACCCGGTCCACAACGTGGACGAATGCCGCATCATCAGTCTGTACTCCAATATCGGTTCCGCACACGACTCCGGCTTTGTCACGCCTGGGGATGATGATGCCGTGGCGCGCCTGATGGGAGTGCAATGGCAGATCGGCCTACGGCCCGAATACATCATGCCGTGGAATGTGCACCCCTGGTTCACCCACGGGGAAGCCAACGGCAAGCTCGCGCCCGGAGAGATTTCGGCCGGCCTCAAACCACTCCTGAGGCTCCTGGCACTGGTCCCCAGGGCCTCCGCCATCGTGGCCCACGGGACCGAGGCAAACCGGCTGGCCGGTCTGCTCCTGAAGACCGAGAACCCATTGATCTGGCGCCGGGGAGTCAAGACATACAAGGTGCGTTCCCTTGGCGGCAGGTCCTTCGGCGGCTCAGCCACCCGGCAGCAGGAATGGCTCGAGGAGATGAAGGCGGCCTACGCGGATGCGATGGCGCGCACGGGCCTGACTGCCGCGTAGCCGTCAGGACCCCGGCTGCCGGGAAGCAGGCGAGAGCCAGCTGAACTCCGGGATTTCCTTGGCCAGAAATGCGCGCACTCCCTCCGCGGGATCGCTGCTCGCGGCCATCTCCTGCTGCCAGAACTCGTTGCGCGCCGCCAGGTCCTCCGCGCCGCCGGCGATGGCGTCCACCAGGTCCTTCATCGCGTGAATGGACAGCTGGGAGCGCGATGCCAGCCGGCGGGCGAAGGAATCAATGTCAGCCCAAAACTCCGGCTGCGGGACTACGCGCGCCACCAGGCCCAGAGCCAAGGCAGTATGGGCATCCACGAAGTCGCCGCTGAAGAGCAGGAACTTCGCCGGGGCCGGCCCCACCAGCCGGACCAGCCGCTCAATCCCGGACAGCGGATAGACAATGCCGATCTTCGCCGGCGTGATGCCGAAGACCGCAGCATCGGAGGCGATTCTGATGTCGCAGGCACCGGCGATCTGCCAGGCTCCGCCCATGCAGTATCCGTCGATGGCTGCGATCGTGGGCTTGCGGAATTTGGACAGGGCACGTTCGGCTGCACTGATCCGGCCGCCGTCGCTGTGACCGGTGCTGGGGTCCAACAGGATCTGCTGCAGCGCGCCGATGTCCGCGCCGGCGGAAAAGTCCGAGCCCCCGCCGCGCACCACCACCGCCTTGACAGATGGCTCCCCGTCCAGGCGTGCCAGCACGGGTTCAAACTGACCCCACATCTCCTCGGTGACGGCATTTCGCATGCCAGGGTTCTCCAGCAGCACCGTCGCCACGGGGCCACGCTGCTGGACCCGGAGGGTCCCCTTCGCCTGGACCGTTCTCTTCGCCCGGACCGACCCGGTTTCGCTCATGAAACGGTGCTCTCAGCACGAACGTCCGCGGCCATCACAATGCCGGCCGCCAGCAGGCCCGCGATTTGGTCCGCACTGAGCTGCAGCTCTTCCAGGACCTTCCGGGTGTCCTCCCCCAAGGCCGGCGGGGGCTTGCGGATTGCGGTTGCCTGCCCGTTAATGGACAGCGGCCCGCGCAGCAGTGGCAGGGCACTGCCGTCACGTCGGCGCATGTGTTTGACCATGTCCAGGGACTGCACCTGCTCGTCGTCGAAGACCTGCTGAAAATTGTAGATCGGCCCCGCTGGGATCTTGGCCTGACGGAATTTACGGACCCAGTCCGCGCCGTTTCCGGCCGCGAGCAGCTCTTCCAGCCGCAGGTTGAGCGGACCCCTGTTGAGGGTGCGCAGCTTGCCCGTCCGGTATTCCGGTTCATCGGCCAGCGCGGGATCGCCGAGCAGCTGACACAACAGCTGCCACTGCTTTTGCGTCCCGACGGCGACGATGACGGGAATGTCCGCCGTCTTGAACACCCCGTAGGGGGACAGCACCGGATGGTTGTTGCCTTGCGGCGTGGGGATCTCACCGGTGCTCAGGTAACGCTGACCCTGAAAACTGGAGATCGAGAGCGCCGACTCAAGCAACGACGTCGACACCACCATCCCCGCCCCGTGGCTCGCATGGCCGGCCAGTGCCGCCGCAATGCCGAACGCGGTGAACATGCCGGCCACCATGTCGATAATCGGGACTCCGATGCGGAACATATGCTCCGCATCGGCACCGGTAACGGACATCAGCCCCGACATCCCCTGCGCCACCTGGTCCAGTCCGGCGGCCTGGCTCAGCGGACCCGTCGCGCCGAAGCCGCTCACCGACGCGATGATCAGCTCAGGCTTGGCCGCGCGCAGTTCCGCCGGGTCCAGTCCCATGGTGCGCAGGACTCCCGGACGGAAATTTTCGACGACGACGTCGGCCGCGAGCGCCAGCCAGCGCAGCAGGGCCCTGCCTTCGGGGCTGTAGAAATCGACCGCGATGGAGGACTTGCCCCGGTTCGTGGAGTCAAAGTAAAGACTCTGGTCATTTTCGAAGGGGGGCCAGGACCGGGTCGAATCGCCGCCCTTGATGCTCTCCACCTTGGTCACCTCGGCACCCAGGTCTGTTAGGAGCGCGGTGGCGTACGGCCCGGCCAGGGCACGGCTCAGGTCCAGGACCTTGATGCCCTCCAGCGGGCCGCGGGTTCGTGAACCGGCTGCCGGCTCAGACATGGAGTCCACCGTGGCTGCGCAGCTTGACGTTGATCTGCTTGGTCTGGGTAAACCCGGCCAGCATCCCCTCCAAGGACACTTCCCGGCCCAGCCCGCTCTGCTTGTAGCCACCGTAGGACTGGCCGGCCACCTGCCCGCCGCCCTGATTCACCTGCACCCACCCGGCCTCCAACCGGTGCGCGGTGTTCAGCGCATTGTCCAGGTTATGGCTCCAGACGTAGGCCGCCAGGCCGAAGTGCGTGTCGTTGGCCATCCGCACCACGTCATCGGTGTCATGCCACGGGATCGCCACCAGCACCGGGCCAAAGATCTCTTCCTGCGCCAGCCGGAACTCGTTTTTCGCCCCGCTGAAGATGGTGGGCAGATGGTAGTAACCCGCCAGGAGCGGCCCTTCCGATGGGGCTTCGCCGCCCAGCGCGGTGGTCATGCCGGGCGTGGAACGGCCCTCGGACAGGTAACTGCTGATCTGGGTAAACTGCTTGTTGTTGATCACCGCGCCCATATCCGTGGCCTCGTCCAACGGATCACCCACCTTCAGGGCGCCCAGCCTTGCCACCAGTTTGTCCATGACCTCGTCATGGATGTCCTCGTGCAGGAACAGCCGGGAACCGGCGGTGCAGCTCTGCCCCTGCCGGGTAAAACGCGAGGCCAGCAGCAGTCCGTCGATCAGCTCGTCGTCGACCGCGTCCGGGAACACAATGGAAGGGTTCTTGCCGCCCAGCTCCAGGGACATATGCGCCAGCCGCTCGCCGGCCTGCCGGGCGACCCCGCGTCCCACCTCCGTCGATCCGGTGAAGGAAACCTTGGCCACGTCCGGGTGATCCGCCAGCGCCGCGCCGATGACCGAGCCGCGCCCGGTCAGCGCGTTGACCACCCCCGGCGGGAGGTGCCGGTTGCAGACCTCGGCCAGCAGCAGGATGGTCAGCGGTGCGTCGTCGGCGGCTTTCATTATGACGGTATTGCCCGCGGCCAGGGCGGCCGGGATTTTGAACGAGGCGATCATCAGCGGCGAGTTCCACGGCAGAATGCAGGCCACCACGCCCAGCGGCTCCAGCCTGGTGTACTGCAGCTGATCGTCACCCGCGGGCAGCGTCGCGCCTTTGACTTCCCCTGCCACGCCGGCAAAATACCGGAACAGCGACACCATGGACAAGACCTCCGGGCGGGCCTGCGTCCGCAGCGCGTTGCCGGTGTCCAGTGCGGTCAGCCTGGCGAACTCCTCGGAACGCTCCTCCAGCTCATCTGCAATCCGGGCCAGGGCGCGTTGCCTGCCGCTGAAATGCAGGGCCCGCCACTCCGGGAAGACGCGGAGGGCAGCGGCCACCGCTTTGTCCACGTCCGCCGGTCCGGCCGCCGGGACCCGGGCAATGACCGCTTCCCGGCGGGCCGGGTTATACACCGGCCGCCACTGCGGGGCCTGGCTGCCGACCTGCTGAGCCTCCACCTGCCGGCCGTCGATCCACATCGGCCAGTCCGTCACCGGCGAGTCCGCGTTCATGCCCGTGTGCGGCGCGGCGGGAGGGTTGTTCGTGGTCTGCGTCATTTTGTTACTTTCCCCGAGGTCAGAGAGCCGTCCACCAGGGAGACGATCATCGAGCAGTCCTTGCGGCCCTGATCCGCATCAATCAGCCGCTGGAAGAGCTGCTGTACACGCTCACCAATCTCCAGCGGGGTGCCGGTGTTGCGGGCGGCGGAAATGGCCAGGCTGATGTCCTTGTTGGCCAGCTCCGCTGTGAACGTCGGGGCAAAGTCCTTGTTGGACGCCGCCGTGGGAACCACCCCGGCCAGCGGATACCAGGTGCGCAGCGCCCAGCTGTCCCCGGAAGAGACGGAGGCAATGTTCCAGAAAACCTGCTTGTCCAGACCCAGCCGGTCGGCGAGCACCGCGCCCTCGGCGGTGGAGGCCAGATTGATGAACAGCATCAGGTTGTTGCAGATTTTCGCGGCCTGACCCGTCGTCGCAGCGCCCGTGGGAATGATATTCGCCGCCATCGGTTCAATGTACTTCGACGCGTCGGCAACGGCAACCGATTCGCCGCCGATCATGAACGTCAATGTCCCCGCCTGGGCCCCGCTCATACCGCCGGAGACGGGCGCATCCACAAAACGAAAACCGCCATCGGCGGCCGCGTCGTGAACCGCCCGGGCCGAGTCGATGTCAATGGTTGAGGAATCGACCAGCAGTGTCTCTTTTGCCGCGGAAGCCAGGATGCCGCCGTCGCCCAGATAGACCGTGCGGACGTGGTCACCCTTCGGAAGCATGGTGAAGGCGACGTCGGCGCCGTCCACCGCGTCGGCAATGCTCCGCGCCGGAGTGACACCGTGGCCGACCGCTGCGGCCAGTGCCGCCGCGTCGAGATCAAAACCGCGCACCTCGTGCCCGGCCTTGATCATGTTCGCGGTCATGGGGCCGCCCATGTGCCCTAAACCAATCCATGCGACTACAGCCATGATGAAAGCCCCTTGCTTCTGCGGTGTCCGGACTGATCCGGTTATGACTAGGATCACACCCTGTTAGAGTGCATTCAAGCCGAATATTGGCAGAGACCCTGTGCAGGAATGCACATGAAGGAGACCGCAGCGGTGGACTTTAAGAGATTCCCCAGCCCGGATGATCTGCTCATCCTGCTCACGGTGGCGCGGTTGGGCCGCTTTACCGCCGTCGCGCAGGCTTTGGAAACCTCCCATACCACCATCTCCCGCCGCATTCTCGCCCTCGACAAACGCCTGGGCGGGCGGACGCTGGAACGCAATCCGCATGGTTGGGAGCTCACCGAGCTGGGCCGGCAGGCCGTCCGTGCCGCCGAAGGAATCGAGCACAGCCTCGGCGATCTCGCAGCCAGCCTGGATACCGGTTCCGGTTCCCTCGCCGGACTGGTCCGCGTGAACACCTCGGACGGGTTCGGCGCCGCCATCGCCGCCCCGGCGCTGGTACGGCTGCAACGCAGCCATCCGCAGCTCAAGGTGGAGCTCCTCAGCGCCACGCGGAAGGTCAGCCAGAACCGTTCCGGCGTCGATCTGGAAATAGTGGCCGGCCACATTGATGCCAGCAGGGCCGAGACGGTCTTCCTGACGGATTATTTCCTCCGGCTCTATGCCAGCCCTGAATATCTGAAGACCAAGGGGACACCGGCGAGCGCAATGGATCTCCAACGGCACACCTTTGTTTCCTACGTGGAATCCGCGCTCCAGATCGCCGAGCTGGGGCACCGATCCTCTGCCCTCTCCGAACCGGCGGCAGCATTTCAGGCCACGAGCATCTTTGCCCAGATTGAAGCCGTCAGGGGCCATGGCGGCATCGGAATACTGCCGTCCTTCATGGTCTGCGGCCAGCCGGACTTCGTTCCTGTTCTGCCGGCGGCCTTTGAACGCCGGCTGAGCTTTTGGGCGGCAGCGCGCCCGGAGTCCCTCCGCTCCGCCGCGGTGCAGGCCGTGATCGGAGCCATTTTGCAGGAGACCAGGCTCCGGCGGGACGCATTGGCTGCCTGACCACCGGGCTCAGGCAGGGGGTCCCCCTGGCGCGCAGGCGCCGTGCTGGTCAAGGGTGAGCTGCGCGGCATGGAAGCTGAAGTGGAGCGTGGGGTAGGCGTACAGATCGGCCAGCGTCATCTCCGGTGCGAAGAACGGGTCCCAGCGGGCGGGGAACGCCATGGACAAGGCCAGTGAAGCCGGAGTTTCGCGCCGCAGCCGCCGGGCCAGAGCCTGCGTTGTCTTCTCCAGTTTGCGGCCCATCCGATACCGGTTGTAGACCAGAGCGGCGGCACGGGATCCCCAATAGTTTGCCGCATCAAAAGGAGTTGTCCCTGCATTCAGGACCGCAGCGAAACCACGTCCCCACCATCGGGGAAGCCGGCCCATCAGCCGGACCATGGTCAACAGGGTCCGGACCACCATGTATCCGAAAACCATGTGGAAGAGCAGCTCCTCATTGGTCCACCGGGTCCCGCTGCTCCCGCGGCGGAGATCGGCGCGGTCAGCCGCGAGCAGGTATTCAGTCAGCTCGCCGCAGGCCCGTTCGTAGCCGGCAACGATATCCTCAAGACGATTGTCCATCACTGAATTCCCTAATGGCCTCGCGCAAGGTAGACAGAGCCGGCAGGCCGGCAAGTCCCCCGGGTGTCCCATATACCCGGCAGGTCAGTGCGGGTTCAGCATCAGAGGGTAAGAGATCGGCCCCGTTCAAGCTGAACGTCGGCGAACCATGAAACAGCAGTTCCGCCGCCTGTTCATTGGTCGTGATTTCCCGAACGGTGAGACTTTCGGCAGCCAGGCCTTCCAGCTCCAAAGCACGCCTGTACAGCTCCCTGGCCTGTGGGCCGTGGGGGCAATCCTCAATGGTGCGTAATTCGATGTCCATGGTTTATTCTCCCGCTCCCGCGTGCTTAATTTCAGCCCCTGGCGACGCCGACCCTGAACGGCTGCGGCTGCCTTCCATCCTAAAGGCGGCCGACGACGGCGAGGCCTGCGTCTGCGATCTCACCAGCCCACTGGACCTGGGCCAACCGACCGTATCCCACCACCCCAGGATCCTGCTCGACGCCGGGCTGCTGAGCCGCGAAAAGCGGGGCACATGGGCCCTTTACGCTGTCCAGCCGCCATCCATCGTGTAGGACGCACCGGTAACCATGGCGGCCTGATCGGATGCCAGCCAGGTAACCAGGGACGCCACCTCGGCAGGTTCCACCAACCGCTTGATCGCGTTCCGGGCCAGCATCACATCGCTGAGCACCTGCTCCGGGGCGATCCCGTGGGTGCGGGCCTGATCGGCGATCTGCCCCTCAACGAGTGGGGTCCGCACGTAGCCCGGATTCACGCAGTTGCTGGTGACCCCGTTTGGGCCGCCCTCCAGAGCGGTGACCTTGGAGAGACCTTCCAACCCGTGCTTGGCGCTCACGTAGGCGGATTTGAAGGCCGAGGCGCGTAACCCGTGGATGGAGGAGATATTGATGATGCGGCCGTGGTTTTGCGCATACATGTGGGGCAGTGCGGCGCGGATCAGCAGGAACGGCACCTCCAGCATGAGCGTGATGATGCGGCGGAATGCAGCCGGATCAAACTCCTGGATGGGACTAATGGCCTGAATCCCGGCATTGTTGAGCAGAATATCCACATCCAGCGTCAACGACTCCAGCGCGCCGGTGTCCAGCAGATCCACTTCCCAGGCTTCCCCGCCGACTTCGGTTGCGAGGGCGGCCGCAGCCGTGCCGTCCCGGTCCGCCACAATGACGTGTGCGCCTTGGGCGGCCAGGGCCCGGGCGCAGGCTGCCCCCAGGCCGCCCGCGCCACCGGTGATCAGTGCCCGTCGTCCGTCAATCCGGCCCGGCAAGGGCCCGGAGCCGTTCGCCGTCGGCCTGGTCTCTGACACGTCATTCCCCGTCGCGTTTTTTCCCGTCGCATTGTTTCCCGTCGACTTGGTCTCCATCGACTTGTTTCCCGGCGCGTGATTCGCTGGCGCGCCGTTCTCTGCTGCATTAATAGGCATTCCCTAACCAACCTTGCTTTCACTTTGTACCGATGCGATCCCGTTCATGGCCAGCGTACCGGCCGCGTCGGCGTCGTCCACGTCCTGCAGGGAAATCCCCTTGGTCTCCTTCAGGCACAGGACGGCGACGGCGGTGACGATGCAGGCAGCCATCAGGTAAGGCGCCACCGGGACGGAGGACTTGTAGTGCTCCAGCAGGGCGGTGGCAATGATCGGGGCCATCGATCCGGCCACGATCGACGTCACCTGGTAGCCCAGCGAGACGCCGGAGTAGCGCATCCGTGTGGGGAACATCTCCGCCATAATGGACGGCTGGCCGGCGTACATCAGCGCGTGGAACAGCAGCCCGATCGTCACGGAGACCAGGATGACGAGGTCGTTGCCCGTATCCATCATGGGAAAGCCGAAGAAACCCCAGGTTGCTCCGGTCACGGCACCGGCCATGTAGGTAGGCTTGCGGCCGATCGCGTCGGAGAGCTTGCCGACCAAGGAAACCACGCAGAAGTGAATGGCGTGGGCCACCAGCAGGAGCAGCAGGATGCGGGCGGTGTCCGCGTACACAATGAACTTCAGATACGTGATGGAGAACGTGACCACCAGGTAGTACAGGATGTTCTCGGCGAAGCGCAGCCCCATGGCGGTGAATACGCCGCGGGGGTAGCGCCGGAAGACCTCGGCGACGCCGTATCCGGCCTTCGGGTTGGCCTGGATTTCTTCGTGCGCCTTCAGGAAGATGGGGGCGTCGCTGACCTTGGTGCGGATGTAGTAACCGACGACGACGATGACGGCCGAGAGCCAGAAGCCGATGCGCCAGCCCCAGCCAAGGAAAGCTTGCTCGCTCAGCGTGGAGGAGAGGAAGAGCAGGACCCCGGTGGCGAGCAGGTTGCCCATCGGGACGGCGGACTGCGGCCAGGAGGACCAGAAACCGCGTGACTTGTTGGGGCTGTGCTCGGCGACCAGCAGGACGGCGCCGCCCCATTCACCGCCGACGGCGAAGCCCTGGATAAAGCGGAGCCCCACCAGCATGCCAGGCGCCCAGTAGCCGGCCTGCGCAAAGCCGGGCAGGCAGCCCATCAGAAACGTCGACGCGCCGACCAGGATGATGCTGAGCTGAAGCAGTTTCTTGCGGCCGAACTTGTCGCCAAAGTGACCGAAGACAATGCCGCCAAGCGGGCGGGCCACGAAGCCCACCGTATAGGTCAGGAAGGCCGCCATCACACCGTCGAGGTCGGAACCGGCGTTGGGGAAGAACATCTTGCCGAAGACCAGGCTGGCAGCGGTGGCATAAAGGAAGAACTCGTACCACTCCACCACCGTCCCGGCCATGGAAGCGGCGACGACCTTCTTCAGCCCTGATTGTTTGACGGATTGTTGCGGCGGCGTTTGCATGCTCATCAGCATCTCCTTGCGTGTGCACTGACACGGCGTTTTTTGAACGTGGTGATCGCCCTGCACCGGTACCCGACTGTGATCTGCGGCACGTTGCGGAGCGGCTTAGTTGAGTATCACAGCGCCCCCGGGTTCGGACAACCGCCATTAGCGCAGACCGCATCTGCAGGAATGCACCGCCGCGCCGCGGGGCCCCACCGTGACGCCTATCCCCAGCCGCGACGCGTATCCCGGCCGTCATCCCTGTCTCCGCCCGTCAACCCTGTCTCCGGCCGTGAACTCTGTCTCCGCCCGTCAACCCGGGGTCTGGGGAGGATCGGTACGGAAATTCACGCTAAGGAGTCTGGTGCCTGTTGAATGGGTGGCATGGCGGTCGATTTTCTAAGTGATGAGCAGGCTGCAGCGTTCGGTAGATTCCCTGCTGAGTTGTCGGCGGAGGACTTGGAACGTTTCTGTTGGTTGGACGATGCCGATCTGTCGGTAGTTGGCCGCCGCCGGGGAATGCACAACCGCCTGGGATTCGCTGTCCATTTGGTCACGGTGCGGGTGGTGGGGCCGGTTTCTGACGGATCCGCGGGCTGTCCCGTGGGCGGTGGTGGAATCCCTGGCCGGGCAGCTGGGTATTGCTGATGCTCCCGTGCTCAAGTTTTACGCCAACGGGGACAGACCGGTTACGAGCACGCTGCGGAGATTTCCACCGTGTATGGGTACAGCGAATTCTCTGATCAGGTCAAGTACGAGGAACTCAAACTGTTCTTGTCGGCCCGGGCGTGGACGTCACCGGAGGGACCGGTGCGTTTGTTTGAACGGGCCGCGGTCTGGCTGCGTGAGCGCAAAGCCCTTTTTCCCGGCGTCTCCACATTGACACGCCTGGTGTCTGAGGTCTGTGCCGGAGCAAATGATCGACTCTATTCCTGGTTGGTTGCTGCGGCCGGCCCCACTTTGATCCTGGAATTGGAATGTTTGCTTCGCGTTGAGGACGGTTCAAGGCTGACTGCGTGGGAGCGGCTGCGGACCGGGCCCTCGAGGGTATCGGTGCCGGAATTGTTGCGGCAACTTGACCGACTGGCCCGCCTACGGGCCTTGGGTGCCGAGGCTATCGATGTGGAGACGATACCCTCGGGCCGGATGAACGCCCTGGCCCGCTACGGGTTGGCGGGTAAAGCCTCAGCACTTCTTGGATTATCGGGTCAGCGCCGGGTTGCGACACTGCTCTGTGCCGTGCGGGCATTGACGTCCGAGGTTGCCGATGATTTGTGTGACGCCCTGGAAACCATCGTCACTGAACGCGTTCTTCGCAAGGCAGCCAGGGAATCCGCTGCGGCCCGGTTGAAGTCCCTGCCGCGCTTGTCCAAAGCCTCCTTGCAGCTGGCAAAGGCCGCGAAAACGCTGGTCGAGGTCCTGGGTAGTACGGAATATTCCAGCACCGAGGCCACCTCGGTGCTGGCCGAGCAGGTTTCCTTGCCCCAGTTACGTGCCGCGGTGGACGTGGTGAACGAATTGGTGAATCCCGAAGGCACCGAGGGCGACACGGTGGCCGAAATGATGCGCCGGTTCGCCACCGTACGGTCGTTCCTGCCGGCACTGGCATCGGCGGCACCCTTCGGGGCCACCGCAGGCGGGACCCCAACATTGGCAGCACTGACAGCACTGCCGGAGGTTTTGGACGGCCGCAGAAGGACGCCGAGCGAGGTTGATCTGTCCGTACTCTCGCCTGCTTGGCAGTGCCTTGTCACGGTTTCGGAAGAAATCGACCGCAAGGCTTACACGGTGGCGGTGATGGACGCCGTCCATAAAGCGCTGCGACGCAGGGACATCTTCGTTGTGGGCGGACGTCGCTGGGGAGACCCCAGGGCGCGGTTGCTCACCGACCCGGCGTGGCAGGCAACCAAAAACGAGACCTTGAGAGCGCTCCAGCTGCCAGAAGATCCAGCGAACCATCTTGCCGGTGTTCGTCACCGCCTTGACGTCCGTTATCGTGCGGCGGCCGAGCAACTGGAAGACAATCCCGCGGTACGCATTGATGATGCCGGCAAGGTCCACCTCTCACCTTTGGAGGCCAAGACGATACCGGAGTCCTTGACACAGTTGCGGGGATTGGTGTCGGCAACGCTGCCGAGTGTGGATCTGCCCGATGTGCTGTTGGAAGTGCATTCTTGGACGGGGTTCCTCTCGGAATTCAGCCACGTTTCGGAGGCCTCCGCGCGGATGGGCCAGCTGGATGTCTCCGTAGCCGCCATTTTGGTGGCCGAGGCATGCAACGTCGGACTAACACCGGTGGTCAAAGACGGCCACCCCGCACTGACGCGTGGACGCCTGACACACGTCGATCAAAACTATGTGCGCGCCGATACGCTTCGCGCGGCCAACGCCCGCCTGATCCAGGCCCAGTCCGCGCTCGGACTCGCGCAGCGCTGGGGTACCGGATTGCTGGCGTCCGTCGATGGAATGCGGTTCGTGGTACCGGTGGCCACCGTCAATGCCGGGGCAAATCCCCGCTACTTTGGCCAAGGTCGTGGCCTGACCTGGCTCAACTATCTCAACGACCAGGTGTCCGGCCTGGGTGCCGTCGTCGTCCCGGGAACGGTCCGAGATTCCCTGCACATCCTGGATGGGCTGCTCGATCTTGACGGCGGAGAACGCCCCGAGATGGTCGCCACGGACACGGCCTCCTACTCGGACCAGGTCTTCGGGCTCTTCACCCTGCTCGGATACCGGTTCTCGCCCCGCCTGGCCGGGTTGCCGGATCAACGGTTCTGGCGCATCGACACCACGGAGGACTACGGGAAGCTGAACGCGGTGGCCGGCCGCAACCGGATCAACCTGGATCTCATTACGGCGAACTGGCCGGACATGCTCCGCCTTGCCGGATCCTTGACTGCCGGGACCGTGCGCGCCTCGGAAGTCCTGCGGGTCACCCAGGGCGGCGGGACACCAACGCTGCTCGGAAAAGCGTTGGCGGAGTACGGCCGAATAGCCAAAACGGAGCATCTGCTGGATTTCATCGATGTTGACGAGGGATACCGCCGGCAAATTCACACCCAGTTGACTGTGCAGGAATCCAGACATGCCCTGGCCAGACTCGTCTTTTATGGCAGGAGGGGCCAGATACGCCAGTCCTACCGGGAAGGCCAGGAAGACCAGCTCGGAGCCCTTGGCCTGGTCCTGAACGCCGTCATCCTGTGGAACACCCGCTACCTGGACGCCGCGCTCACCGGGCTCCGCGACCGCGGCCACAACGTTGCCGACGACGACGTACAACGGCTATCGCCGCTGGTCTCGGAACACATCAATATGCTGGGCCGTTACTCTTTCACAGCTGGTGCCACAGGAACGCAACTTCGGCCATTCCGGAACCCCGACGAGGACCGGGAGACCTAAACGAGGCAACATTGCTCTGAACGTATCCCGGGCCCGCAGGGGGAACGGCGTACGGGACAGACGAACGGATGTGGACGGGGGAGGGCTCACGATCTGATTCAAAAGCACCGCGGCAGCCTAATCCAGGAACGCTCACGATCCCGGTTATTGGGTGCGAATGCCCGCGCTGCCGATATCCGATTCCGTGTGCTTCGCAGGCAGCACCTGAAAAACTTCATGGACTTCACGTTCCATCTGCGCGGATTTTTTTGGTCAGTAAGCCGAGTCCTGATGTGGTGGTGGCCAGCTCCACGGTTCCCTGGTCGGTGCCGAGTGTAATCAGGCGGCCTCTTGGGAGTACGGACCAGGGTGCTTTGATGGGATGCCCGATCTCCTGTATCCCTGAGTAGGTGTCAACGGGGCCAAACAGTGGGCCGGTCATGCCGGTCTTAGCTTGGAATACGAGCTGGCCCGGTTCTGCTTTGACGTATCCCATGGCCCATTTTCCCTTGTAAGAAGTTGATTCCTTCTCCCGCAGGGCGCACTCAAAAAAACCTTTCTCAGCGTCGAGTGCCGACCGGCGCTTTCTCACCGGCGCAACGAGCTGCCGAAGAACCAGCAGCGATGCAATACCCGACAGGACCACGATGGCAAAGGCGGACAAATAGCCTAAAGCTTCACGTAGCGGGGAAAATGCCGCAAGGAAAATGAAGGCCGGAAGTATGAATCCGATGTTCGCGTCAAAAGCCTTCTCCAGCCACCCGCGAGGGGCCGGAGTTAGGTCCCGTCCGTGTCCGGCCATATCAACGAACCCTTTCTTTCCCTTGCCCTTGATTAACAGAGCCTAGAGCCAGGAGCTTGTTCATGAAAGCGTCTGTCGGCTCAGGTCGTTGGCGCCGTCTTCGATACCCCACCATGAGGAACCCCTTGCGGACGATTTCAATTGAACTCCTGTTGATGACTTGATGGCCCCCCTTCGTGAGGCTTGGAAGGGGATGCCGAGCGGTGGATCAGTGCCGAGTAATCGATACTCGTCAAGGTAGGGTGGTGGCAGTGATAATTAATTTTTCTCTGTGACCCAGAGTCCTTTCAGCGGTTCCAATGCGCTCCTTAGCGGAGTGGTGATGACGTGCGCCCGCGAGGGGAACTCCATTTGGTGTTCCCCTGCTCACCGGCCCCGCACTGAATTCACCACTGAAAGATCACAGAACCATGACATCAGCGAACACTTCTGACCCTATTTCCCCTGCCTCTGACCGGAAATCCCTGCGCCCTGACTGCGGCAGTTGTTTTGCCTTGTGCTGTACGGCATTCGGGTTCTCTCGCTCGGCGGACTTTGCCCTCGACAAACCAGCAGGGACGCCATGCCAAAACCTGGCCCAAGACTTCTCCTGCACCATCCACGACAGCCTCCGGCCCAGGGGCTTTCGTGGATGTACTGTCTTTGACTGCTTCGGAGCCGGTCAAAACGTTTCTCAGCAGTTCTTCGCCGGAAAGAGTTGGCTCGCCGAACCCGATACCAAAGACAATATGTTTGCCGCCTTCAAAGCGGCACGGCAGCTACATGAGATGCTCTGGTACCTGGCCGAAGCCGTGAATCGGACCTTCGATCCTGACGCCGCAGACCGTGCAGAACTGCTCCGGAACTTGATCGAACAAACACTCGGCGGCGACTTAACGAAGCTTCTTTCAACGGATGCACAAGATTTTCATTCCCAAGTGAGATCCATCTTGATGGAGGTCAGTGAGGAAGTACGTGCCTCCTACTTTGCAGCCGGCGATGACCATTTGGATGCAACGTTGAAGCCAGGAGCGGACCTGATAGGCCGGAATCTCCGCTCCCGCCGGTTGTGTGGGGCAGATCTTAGAGGGGCTTACCTTATCGCAGCGGACCTGCGGAACAGCGATTTGTCGGGCGCAGATCTGCTCGGCGCAGATTTTCGGGATGCACGGCTCGAAGGAACTGATTTATCAAGGACGATTTACCTGACTCAGCCTCAGCTCAATGCAGCCCGCGGCAACCACACGACACGCATACCCGCGGACTTGGAAACACCCTCTCATTGGTAGGCCGGTGACCACCCTCCCAAGGTAGGTCGACAGGGGTCGTCTCACTTCCTCGGGAGTGGGACGGCATTTGTCGTCCCTGGCGTTGTTTTTCGAAGTTGTCTGGCGGGAATGTCTATGACCATTTGCGCGGCTGCTCCGTGCCCGCAAGTGGAATGCTCTGCGGGACGGCTTCATCGCTTCATTGTTGAGTCAAGCAAATTCGGGACTCCGCTAACCCTATAGGCCCGGGGCCCATTCCCCACCCGTGCCCTTGCGGTAAAGGTCGGCCGCCGTCATCGTTCCGAGGTTCTGACCATCGGCGAGAGCTACGTGGACTTTCTCAACACGGGAACGCAATCGTCGTCCGTCCTCGTCAGCAAATGCAATCGGCATACCTACGAACTCGGCTAGCGTATCGAAAGGATTGACGGCAAGAAAAGCTTCACTAGACGCCCCTGCGGAAGACGGATCGAAGACGACCATGATTGTTGTACCGTCGAAAGAAATCGATACTACTGCCTCGGCAAACAGCACGCCGCTTGTTGAACGTTCATCGACATAACGCTCGAAGGCGCCGATAACTTCTCCGTCGTCTAGAACGCTGACCTCTAACGACAATTTGAATTCCCCTATCCACCCTTGTATCGGAATTGGCTGTTTGGAATAAACGATTGCTTCTTACAGATGCTTCAGTATGACAGCCGCTTAGCGATGGTTGCACAGCGGTCTCTCGGATTTGGTTGGCCAGTCGCGTAAGCGGAACCCTCGCAGACTGCATAGAGCCGGCTCAACACATCGGATCTGGACAGCCTCACGCTGCTGCAGGGATCAATTCCTTCGTCATCTCTACTTCACGGCTACTGGGATCCAAAGAGTATTCAACTGAGTGGCCGGTGAACTCGAAGCCTCTTTTTGAATAGGCTCTTTGTGCTTTCACGTTGTCTTCATGCACGTGGAGAGTAAGGCGTCCGCCGTTATTACTGGCCCATTCTTCAACCGCGGACAGCAAGGTGTCGGTTACGCCCACGTCCGTTCCTCGGAACTCAGGGGACACGTAAACTCCTACAAGCAGCGGGCCAACGCTTGGCTCAGCTATGTACGAGCCCATGGTGCCAACCCAGTTCCCGTATTCATCGATTGCCGCCACGGTGATGGAGCTTTCTCGTGATCCTTGTGCCCCACGACGGCGCCACTCAGTTTCGTCATGGGCTAGAGCATCAGCTTCCGTTTCGGCGCATGCGATGGGTGTGTCATTGATCATTTTTAGGCGCAAGTCCCGAATCTTGAGCCAATCAGCCTCGGTTGTTGGTCTAATGACTAGTTTCTCAGTTTTCACTCGATCAGCTTAGAACACGATCCTGAGGCGGGTTTCTTTGTCGAAAGTTGTCCTTTTCAAAAGACGTCTGCATAAATTTAGATACTCGACTTCACTGCATTTCCGCACCCGCACGGAGAACGGTAAACACAGGATGTTGCCGCCTGTTGTCGCGTCGAAACGTTTCGAAAGGGGTGTCCCGGACAAACGTACCGAAGTGTCTGTAAGAGGGTCGATAACCGGCTGGGCGGATGGCCTGAGGCATCAGCGGCTGCGAGATCGATCGGGTTGTCCGCAGGGGAACGCTATTCGGTCAGAGCGAGGGGGCTCGCTCGGGAGACCGGTAGCACGGAATGTAATGGAGCAGGGTGGCCATCAGTTGCTCAGCAGTGCCAGGGATCGGATTCTTTGGAGTTATTCAGGCCGACGTACCTGGTGCAAGACGTAGCCGTACGTTAACTTTGTGCGTTCGGGGTTTGCGGCCAACCATGGTTCCGATACTTCAGGGGGAAATTCCATTTCTGAGTACCGCGCTCAGGTCCTCGGCCGTATCGAAGGTCCAGCTGCTCATCACTTCGTGATGGCTTGCTCCTCTTTCGCCCCACCAGCGACGAATGAAGTCGTCTTCACCCTGTGCTGCTGCCGCCCACGGACTTTGGCCAAGAAGCCGTGCAAACTCGCCGTGCTGGTGATCGTTATCGATGACGACAAGCGAACCTCCCGGACGAAGCACCCGGAGTACCTCGGCGAGACCCGGCGAACAAGCATTCATTGGAGTCGGAAAGAAGTATGCAAATCGAGCGTGAACAACATCCACGCTGGAATCAGCGAGTGGAATATGTTCAGCTGAGCCAGCCAACACTTGTGCACGTTGTGTCCTGGCTCTGGCAGTCGGCAAGAGCTCAGCGTCGGGTTCGATGCCAATGACGGATTCTGCAGTCGCGGCGTGGCGCTGGAGCCATAACCCGGAGCCGCATCCAAGGTCAACGATACATTTACCGTCCTAGGACGCTTTTTGTTTCAGGCCTCCCAGACGAGGTTCTCACGGTCGAGGGCATCGTTTTCGATCTCATATAGTTCCGGATTACTCCCTTGGTTTTCGGCCCTTACGAAATCGGGCAGGTTGTTCTCAATTGTCATGCTGAAATCCGTTCCTTGTTATGAATCATCGGTTCTGATGGCATCGGACCAGTGCTGGTGAATTTGAAGGATGTAATTGAGATTCACGTTATCAGCTGGCAGATTTGATGCCGTCGAAAAGTAGCATGGCTGCCTTACTCGGGGTTCTGCGAAACGCTGTTGTCTGTGCGCTTCGTCCCGAAAGGGGCATCCCGTATAGACGTAGCCAAAGCGTCTCGCAAGAGGGTCGTCTACTGGCGCGCGACTTGTCGATGGGAGCCGTGCCAATTACCGTCCGCAGGGGAACCTTGACCGGACAGTGCTCATGTAAAGGGAGTGGAAGCGGTCACTAAATGTGAAATATGATCCATTCGCTTACTTTTGGTCGCAGCTGCAGAATGCAGAGCAGGAAACATTAGTGCATGGTTGAGACCAGCTCAGTGAGCAGTTCTGCTTCTTCCTCATTGGTGAGTCCGGCACGCCTTGGCCTATCGATGCCAGACTCTTCTTCCCACTTTAACGTGGCGTTCAGTGTTTCTTCGAGCGGACGTAATGCCAAGCCTGCGTCCTTCGCCCTCTTGTTGGAGCGTGCGTTCATTCCGTGCCAGTCCGGATTGCTCAGCCACAAGGGTAAAGACTTCGGGCCTGCCCATTCCCCTACTCCGTGGGAGTGGAGCCATTCTGCGTCGGCGGTCACGACTTGGCCTTCATGGCGGGCCGCTGTCCTGGCGGCGGCAAGGTGTTCCTCGAACGTCTGCGTTTCTCCCATCGCGTTATAGACACCACTGAGTTGCTTTTCGCACGAGTGGACAAGCCAGGCAGCCAGGTCTCGAACGTCAATCACCTGTGTCGGCAGCGCTGGAGCGTTGGGTATCAACACCGTTCCGTTTGCCACGGAGGGATGGGCAAACCGTAACGGCCAGTACCCGGTGCGTCCGAATATGTCGCCGGGTCCTCCGATGAGTCCTACGCGGGCGATCATGCAGTTCTCTGAGCCGAACCCCTCAGTGACGGCTTGCTCGCATGCGACCTTTGCTTGACCGTAGGATTCCATGGTTTCCATGACATCTGATTCGAGCGGAGGAAGCAGTGGCGCGTCTTCGTCCTGTCCCAGCGGCCCTTGGCTTGCATATGCGTTGCCGGAGGAAACGAAGAGGTAGTAACGCGCCGTGCGAAGATCTCGAACTGCCCGTTTCACCTGCCCTGGCTGGCGGGATACGTCCAAAACCGCATCCCACTGGAATGTGGCCACTGGTTCGAGGCCTTGGTCTTCGTCCCGGTCCGACTGAATGAGTGATGCACCTTCTGGGATGGAACCTGAGTACCCTCTCGCGAGGCAGGTTACGTCGTGGCCGCGATCGACCGCCTGACGTGCGACCTCGTGACCAAGCCAGGCAGTACCCCCGAGAATAAGAAGCTTCATGTCCCCATAAAATCAGAGGGGCGGCATACGGTGCAGTGGTTTCTCTGGAAGCTGATACCACGGCCGACAGATGGCAAGTCGAACGTCCCTTAGACGGCAGATGGATCAGTGGCAGCTCACTGGGTGGTGCCTATGACAGCGTCCCGCAACAGGCAGCCTTTGAATCGTCCCGTAACCCGGTCCCCCGCCGGCGCAAGTGCCATCAGGATTCTCCGGACGAAAAATTGTCGTTTTCAGAAGACGACTGCACAGAATGTCAGAAGTCGTCAGCACATCAGCTCCCCGCCCGTAGGGGGAAGGGCTACCGGGCTTTCAAGGAGCCCAGTAAGGATCGCTCTTGCCCGACCCATGCACTTGAATTGATGACGTGCGCGGCCATGCGCATTAGGTTTTCATGACAACTGTGAAAAGTGCTCGAACATAGCCTCCGCCGAACTCGGCCACCGGCTGTGGTCCGCCTTCTAATTGACCTGTCAAGGTACCTTGACAGGTCGCTTGCAGCAGAGGACGCTGAAGGCATGAATGATCTGGGGAAGTTGGAGTGGTCGTTATCGTTGCATGCTGCGATTGAGCGGTTTGATGAGCTGCGAACCCAGGAAGCGATTGGTGAGGGTCCGGGGCCTTCACTGCGGACGGCTGAAGCGTTGGAGTTGTTGGCGCTCAGTGAGGTCATCACCCGCAAGGTGAGGTATGGCCAGCAGCTGAGTGTCCGGACCGCGCGGACCGCTGGAGCGTCATGGGCTGACATCGGCAGGTCGCTGGGCGTCAGTCGTCAGGCGGCTTGGGAGACGCACCTGCGCTGGATTGACGGGCAGGAAGCTCAGCGCCGCGCAGTCGACACCGAGGGGCTTGACGTTGAGCAGATCGCACAGGCGCGTACTTGGGCCGGCACCCTGGCAGACTGACAGGGACACCGGTGAATAACGCCTCACGTTCGCCAGAATGCGATTTTCCCGTAGGGGAACGGCTACTGCGACATGGCATCCGACGATGGTCGGCTTGATCGCACCTGGTACTTGAAACCACGGTGCGATCCAACGAATCCCAATCGCTCATAAAACCGGTGTGCGTCCTGACGCGCCTCGTCAGACGTGAGCTGTACTAGCGACGCCTCCATGGCGGGGGCTGCACTTTCAGTAACCCACCGCATCATGGCTGATCCGATGCCACTTGACCTGTTGTCGCTGCGGACACGGACGGCTTCGATCAGAAGCCGAGTCGACCCGCGTCGTGCCATGCCAGGTATCCGGGTGAGCTGCATTGTCGCTAGTGTCCTGCGTCGTAAATTCGTTGAATAAGTGTTAAAATTGGTGTATGGCACGCACTGGACGCCCGAAGGCTGAACTGATCCTCACCGAGGAAGAACGCGATCAGCTTTCTCGGTGGACCCG
>NZ_JASISR010000099.1 GCF_030063245.1 Paenarthrobacter sp. PH39-S1 | reverse complement strand
CGGCCGCACCGAATATGCCGCCCATTTCCCAAGAGGACCACAGCCCCACCTCCAGCGGTACCCCCTAGCCGAAACGAGCAGTACCACCTACCCGGACTAGCCGTACCATCACGCCGTATTTGCCAGTAGCAACTTAACTATTGAAGAAATGACAGTCTTGGTGGCGGTGACATTGTGCTTGAACTCGATCCGATGATTGCGAAACTGGCGGGTCCCTCGGGGAGGCCGCCGCTCAGCGCTGACACGCTGGCCGAACATCGAGCGGCCGGAACAACTCGATACGGGCCGCCGGCCCTATTCGTCGAGCGCAACGATTATCCGATTCCTGGCGCGGTGGGCGTTCAGGTGCGGGTACACCGGCCTCAAGGGGTCGATGGACCGCTCCCGTGCGTGTACTCGATCCACGGCGGCTGGTATGTCCTGGGAAGTTTCGACATGGACGATGACCGCCTCTCCCGTTGGGCACGCCGATACCACATGGTCGGAGTATCAGTTGACTATCGTTGCTCCCCCGAAGCGCCCTACCCGGGGCCACTCGAAGACTGCTATGCCGGGCTGAGGTGGGTGTTCGATCATCACGAGGAGCTCGGCGTCGACCCGGACAATATCGGGGTTGCAGGAACCAGCGCTGGTGCGGGTCTCGCGGCAGCTCTCGCTCTATTGGCCCGCGATCGCGGAGAGTTCCCACTGAAATTCCAAGTGCTCGACGCGCCCATGATCGACGACCGCCAACTCACCCCCTCAAGCCAGATGGGGGGCCTAGTCGTCTACGACCCGCACACCAGCGACTACGGCTGGCGCTCCTACCTCGGCGACCTCTACGGCAACGCGGACATCCCGCCGTACGCGGCAGTGGCGAGGGCGAAGGACCTGAGCGGTCTCCCTCGCGCCTACATCGCAGTCGGCAACGTCGACGGCTTCCGCGACGAAGCGATCGACTACGCCACCCGGCTCAATCAGGCGGGAGTTCCTGCCGAACTTCATGTCCACCCCGTGCTCCGCATGGTGTCAAAGGCTTTACCGACACCCCGGTAGCCCTCCGCTATACGCAGGGAATCGATGATTGGGTCGGCCGGCGCGTGCGCCCGGAAGCATAACATCAACAAGCCACGAGGCCCAGCACCTGGGCAGTACCGATTTGGCAGCCTGGTAGGCGTCCGAGGGATCGGACTTCTCGTGCAGGCGTCGCTCGGCCCGGCAGGCGTCGCTCGGCCCGGTTGGCCTCCCGGATGCTGGATCCCTGGCCGGCCAGAACCCAGGTCAGTTCGGCTCCACACGGGCCGGTTCCTTCGGTGCCGGCAGCGATGGCTGGCCCGAAGCTGGTCAGGTAGGAGGCGATCTCCCGGTGCGCTGAACCGACGGCCAGGAACTTCTTATCCCTCGGGCGCTTGCCATGCTCGGTGGTCAGCGCCACGCGATGGGTGTATGCGAGGGCGTCAATCCCGGCAATGACCTTGATCCGTTTGTTTTTCATGATGGGACAAGTTCCTCAGACCCGGATCCGCGAGTAAGAACTTTTTGACAGGGGTGTGTTAAACCGAACAAGTGCCCCTTGAGCTGGGAAAATAGTAGTTGCGAAGCCAAAATTTTCCAGACAGAGAAGGACACCTGT
>NZ_JASISR010000098.1 GCF_030063245.1 Paenarthrobacter sp. PH39-S1 | reverse complement strand
TCAGAGAACTCTGCCAGCACCTCACCACCACCCAAATCCGCTACCCAGGCACCGGGCTCATCCTGCGCTACGAAATCAAAAACCCCTGAACCCACACTGAATACCTCACCATGTCAGGAGCCCTGGTCCCCGGATTGGTCTTGACGGCGCTGTATAAAAACCCGGCGGCAAGAGGGTGTGTCAAATTGCTGTGTCAAACGACGGGTCGAAATCAAATCAGCTTCACATTGGCAAAATGGATTCAGCATTGACAAGATAATCATTACCGGCACAAAACAGCGTGCATAACCAAGGTACATAAATTAGGGGTAGAACATGGCGTTACCGCAGCAGTCGTACTCGTCCGAAAAGACCGAACCATTGTGGGCACCGTTGTACGGAGCGTCGCTCCCTGATGCGGTGAAGCGTTTTTGGAAAAAGTACGTCGTATTCTCGGGCCGCGCCAGCCGAAGCGAGTACTGGTGGTGGGCCCTGGTTTCGGCCGTCGTCGTCCTGGTACTCGAGATCATCGGCGCGGCCGCCGGCGGCGCCGGAGCAACTGTCGCCGCCGATGGTACGTCCGTTCCCGGTCCGGGATTCGGCGTTGCCGCGGCCATCATTGGACTCTGGGGACTTGCCACGATCATTCCGGGACTGGCACTGCTGTCCCGGCGCCTGCATGACGGAAACTTCAGCGCGTGGTTCATCCTCCTCGGGCTCGTCCCCTTCCTAGGGGCAATCGCCCTTTTGGTCATGACGCTCATGCCGTCGAATCCGCAGGGACGGCGCTTTGACGGACCGGTTGCGGTTCAGCAGGGCTCCGGCTACCAGGCATAGCGGCTGCGGTGAAGAGCCGCCCGATTCTCAAACCGCGTAGATTAGTGGGTATGCCTACCGACGAAACGCGCGTACCCCTTGACGCCTCACCCGCAGACCGCATCGGCGCCGCCGTCGACCTCTACGGACAAGGCAACGTGGTCAAGCGCGCGCTCGCGCTGCTTGCCGGCGAGGACGAGACGAAGGAATTCCTGCTCTTCGCCGGCGGGGCGCATGCCAACGGCATCATCAACGGCGCCCCGGCGCTCTACTGGCCGGAGCTGTGGGGCGCGCGCGTCTTTATGTACCTGTGGGATGAGTCCGCCGCTGCCCCGATCCGGGCCGGGCTGGGCAATCAGGCGTGGCGGGTACGGGAAATGTGCGCCAAGGTCACGGCCTTGCGGGGGCTCCCGTTTACCGAAGAACTCCAGGCACTGCTGGCCGACGACGTGCCCCGGGTCCGGGCCGCCGGTGCCCGCGCGCTGGCCCAGGTGGGCGGGGAAGGGCATTCCGGAGCCATCAAAGATCTGTTAATGGACTCCGACATGGATGTGCGTCGCCAGGCCGGCGCCGCCCTGAAGCGGTTGGCCGACCGTTCCGCAGCCGGCACTACAGCTCCAGGCGGTACACCAGCAGTCTGATCTTCGTTTCGGGAACCAGCCAGTCGCGTTCGGGCACGCGGCGGAACCCGGTGGATTCGTACAGGGCGTGAGCGCTGTGCCCAGGGCTCCTGACATGACAGGACGGCCGTGCGGGTGATGTATTGAGTTTCCGGGGATTCTTGCTCGCTCAAGTCTTTTAATCATGCCCCCGATGTGAGATAATAAACGTGTGACTTTTTCGCTT
>NZ_JASISR010000097.1 GCF_030063245.1 Paenarthrobacter sp. PH39-S1 | reverse complement strand
CCCGTTGGCGACAGCACTTGGCGAGCTGATGGATGAATATCGTTCCTGGATGTTCCAGGAACGTGGACTCGCCCCGACAACGGTGCACCGATATGAGAACACGGCACGACGATTCCTCGAGGAACAGTGTCACAGTAGTGGTGTTTTCGTGCCGTCGGCCTTGACGGGGGCGGATGTCAATGCGTTCTTGCTGCGGGAGTGCAACAGGGTGTCGGCCGGCTCGGCGAAGGGCCGTGTGGCTGAACTACGGGCCGTTTTGCGTTTCCTGTATCTGCAAGGAATCACCGAGCTGCGGCTGGGATCGGCCGTGCCCCCGGTGGGTGGCTGGCGGTTGGCAACTCTGCCGCCACCGACAGTCTCGGCTACCGATGTGCAGTTGTTGCTTGACAGTTTTGACCGCAGCACGCAGCTGGGCGCCCGGGATTTCGCGATTGCGATGCTGGTGGCCCGTCTGGGGCTGCGATCAATCGAGGTCGCACGGCTGGAACTGTGTGACATGGATTGGCGTGCCGGTGAACTGGTGGTTCGTGGCAAGGCCCGCCGGCAGGACCGGATGCCGCTGCTCGCCGGAGTCGGTGAAGCCCTGGTGGCCTATTTGTCGTGTGGCCGGAACCCCGCCGATGCCGTTCATGTCTTCTTGACCTGCCGCGCTCCTCGGGGACCGATCCGTGCCGACTTGGTCGGAGACGTCATTGAACGCGCCTGCAAACGCGCGGGACTACCCAAGTTTGGCCCGCACCGGCTCAGGCATGCCTTGGCTGGTGAGATGCTCAAACAGGGCGCCGGCCTTACGGCGATCAGCCAGGTCCTGCGTCACCAGGATCTGGCCACGACGGCTCTTTATGCCAAGGCCGACTTTGACTCGCTGCGCCAGGTGGCCCAGCCATGGCCGGGGACGGCACGATGAGCGGGCTGGAGCAGGACCTGGCGAACTATCTGCAGCTGCGCCGTTCACTCGGGCACGAACTCGCTGAAAGCCACCGGCTGCTGCCAGGCTTTGTAGTGTTCCTTGATACCCGTGGATGCACGACGACAACCACGCAGGCGGCGTTGGAGTGGTCGCAGCAACCATCGACAACGGCACCTTCGAGCGTGGGCCCGAGGCGGATGACCGCGGCACGCGGATTCGCCCGCTATCTCTCCGGGATCTATCCCGGCACCGAAGTCCCGCCCTTAGGGCTGATGCCCCACCGCCAGCGATGGCGTCTGCCATTCATCTACTCCAGTACTGATATCGGAGCGTTGATGAGCCAGGCCCGCTGCTTCATTGACCAACCATTGCGGGCGGCTACCTATGAAACCTTGATCGGGTTGTTGGCGGCAACTGGGCTGCGCATTGGTGAGGCCATCAAACTTGACCGCGCGGACGTGGACTGGAGCGAGAGAGTGTTGTTGATCCGCGAGTCCAAGTTCGGCAAGTCCCGGCTCGTGCCAGTGCAGGAGAGCACCATCCAGGCGTTGAAGAGTCATGCAACCTTGCGCGATGAACTGCAGCCAACATCAATCGACGCCAGTTTCTTCGTGTCCCTGACCCGCAAGCGCCTCAGCTACCAGGTCGTGCAGCATACGTTCCGGTGCCTGGTGACTGCTGCCGGAATCGGGGCCGATTCGCCCTCCGCCCCCAGAATTCATGATCTAAGACATTCCTTTGCCAT
>NZ_JASISR010000096.1 GCF_030063245.1 Paenarthrobacter sp. PH39-S1 | reverse complement strand
TGTGATCTCTCTGGACATCGGTTACAGCATCACTCACAACATCGCTTACAGGATCTCTCATGACATCGCTTACAGGTATCAGATGCGTGGCAGACCCGGGTTTGACCACAGGCTTTTCCGATAATGAGGAGTGTCAAATACATTATCGGCTTCGATACGCCGTCAAATCATTGAGTTCGACCCGGGCCTGCCAGACTCTGCCAGTATCTCGCAGTTCTGCCTGCATCTGGGCATCAGCCGCCCCTCCTATTACAAAGTCAAGAAACGCTACATCGCTGAAGGCAACAAGGCGCTGAACCCGCACTCCAGGGCCCCGAAGACGGCGGTGAGAATCCACGGGGACCAGACCAAGGACCTGGTGCTGCGGATCCGCCAGCGTATGGCCAAGGCGGGGTGGGACCACGGCCCGCAATCGATCTGGTTCGAGGGCGTGGATTCGGACGAATTCGGGGAAAGGATCCCGTCGGTGGCAACGATCGGCCGGATTCTTGCGGAAGCGGGCGTCACCAAAACCAATGCCCGCAAGCGGCCCCGCCGGGCGTGGATGCGCTTCTCGCGGTCCTTCCCGATGGAGATGTGGCAGATCGACGGACTGGAATACCGGCTCTTCGACGAAGACGGCACCAAGGCCACGATTTACCAGCTTCTTGACGATGGAACCCGCTTCGACGTCGGCACCCTCTGCTTTGACCGGCCGGAAAACGGCGATGATGCGATCGCCACCCTGCGTGCAGCCTTCGCCGAATACGGGGTCCCGCAGGAGCTTTTGAGCGACAACGGCCTGTCATTCAACCAGGCCCGGCGCGGGAACATCGGCGGCACCGAGATCTTCCTAGCCGAACACGGATGCAGGGGCATCACCGGACGCACCTGGCACCCGGAAACCCAAGGGAAGAACGAACGCAGTCACCAAACCCTGACCCGGTTTCTTGACGCCCATGCCCCGAAGAACCTTGAGCAACTCGCCAAGCTTCTGGTCCGCTACAGGGAGCACTACAACCACCGGCGACGCCACCAGTCCCTGAAGGTCGGAAGCACCCACCTCACCCCGGCCCAGGCGTGGGAAGCCGGGGAACACCACGGTTCCGACCGCATCCCGATCGATATTGCCCAGCTGCAGGCCACCGCCGCCGCCTACCGCGATAAGCAGCTCGCCCACAAGGCGGCCGAGCCATCCGGCGACACCGGAGGCGAGCTCCTGGCCACGCAGCAGCAGTCCCAGGAAGCCCTGCCCGCCCAGACCGGGAAGCTGCGGGACCAACCGAAGGACCTGGTAAGGATCAATCGGACCAACCCGCAGATCTATCACCGCGGCCGGATCTTCAAGGTGCCCACCCACCTGGTGGGCGAGCACCAGCTGGTCACCACCGCAACGGCATTCACCATGTTCAGCACGCTCGACGGAGAAGAAAGCCTCTACTTCCCGCTGCCAGTGCGCGTTGCCTCCAGCAAGCGGCTGATGCCGCTGTGGCAGGTCCACGGGGCCCGTATCCGCGAACCGAGACCGGCGTGGGTTCTGAAGCGGATCGAGTACGAAAAGCAGCACTACGAGCAGGAGCCGGCGGCCCGTTCGGCCTGATTCCCTGTATACACGCGGTGTCAGCGATGCCCCGAGTCAGGTTGTCAACGATGTCCTGACACCGCGTGTAAAGGAAGCCGTGAGTGCGTGTGTAAGCGATGTCATGAGCGCGGGTGTAAACAAAGAAGCGAGTGTTCACA
>NZ_JASISR010000095.1 GCF_030063245.1 Paenarthrobacter sp. PH39-S1 | reverse complement strand
GACCCGGATCCGCGAGTAGTGGCTTTTTGAGGCCGGAATTCTGGCGGGGGCGTGAATTTCGGCAACTTTTGGGTCCGGGCATGACAAAAGCCCGGTTGTCGTGTCGGGTGGGCGGAGGCTCCATGCCTCGGACGGACTTTCTCTTGGCGGCGGGACAAGGGAATCCGGGTATCAGCCGGGGGCCGGTAGCTTCTGCAGTGCCGGCAGTACCGTGGCGAGCAGGCTCGGCCCCGGCGGCATACGCAGGTAGATTATCCCGGCGCGGCGGCTGATGCGGGCCGGGACGCGGATGAGTTCCCGGCGGAGGCGGGCCACGGTTCGCCGTCCGCGGCCGTTGCCGTAATCGAGACCGGTGATTTCCTGGATCCAGGAGCTGACCGCGCAGCCGAGCAGGCCCGCCCACATCCAGACACTGTTCACGGCGTGGCTGGCGGAGGGGAGGTGACGCAGTGCGGTGCCGTGTTTGGCGTTGCGGTTCAGCTCTTCGATGTCGGTGCGGTGCCGGTACCAGAACTCGGCTTCGGCGAGTTTCTCGTCCGTGGAGACGTCCAGGTTGGTCAGGATGAACGAGTAGCCGTAGACCTCGTCGATCCTGCCCTTCAACGCCAGGGCGAGCTGGTTCTTGTCTATGGTGCGGCGTTTCCGGGCCCGGCCGGTGGGGATCCGGTCGGCCGGGATCCGGGTGCGCCGGGCGATGCAGACAATGCCCGCGTCCTTGGGCCAGGGTCCGGGCAGGTAGTCGATGATCGCGACCTCGGTGTCATCCATGCCGACCGCGGGGACCCAGGTGTATCGGCCCAGGCCCTTGGCCGCGGCCATGACCTTGCCGGTGCGCTTGGCGCCGATGGCGAACTCGACCCCGCGTTCGATACAGGCGGCGGCCAACTCCGCGGCGAAGTAGCCGGCATCCCAGCGGCACCGGATCTTCTCCACCCCGGCCGGGAGCGCGGCGATGGCCCTCTCCAGCATGTCGACGGCGTTGCTGCGGGGGTCTTCGGTCCCGCCCATCAGTTCCGCGGCCAGCGGCACCCCTGCTTCGGCCCAGAACCCGATATGGCCCCGCAGCGTCAGCGCCCCGGTGTAAGCGTGCGCCGCCTTCTCCTTGCTCCGGCCATACACCTCCACGTCGGTTGCGTCCCCGTCAATGGTCGCGACCTTCAACAGGGAGGTCCGGCGCACCAGGGGCAGCAGGGACATCATGGTGGTGTTGACCGTCCCGATCCCGGTCTCGATCCCATGGAGCTGGTCTTCGCCGAAGCGTTTGGCAATCCCGGCCGCCGTCGTGGACGCCGGGGTCGGCACCGGTTCCAGTTCTTGGCCTGCCGCATCGGCCCGGCGCCGGTCCAGGCCGACCAGGAAGTCCTCACCGGCCAACTGGGCCGAGGCCATGGAGACCACCAATTCGCCGCCGGACAGGCCGCGGGCCCGTTCCTTCACCGGCCCGATCCCGACATCCAGGGCGCCGGTCAGTCCCAGGACCCGGTCCACCTCACGGACCGCCTCGACCCCGGCTGCCGGCGTCAGCCGCTGATCCGGGGCTCCGATCCGCACCTGCCGCGCACGGGCCCGCCTCTTCGCCCCCGCCGACTTTCTGCCACGTTTTTTGCCCCGTATGATTGCCACTGAACAGGTGTCCTTCTCTGTCTGGAAAATTTTGGCTTCGCAACTACTATTTTCCCAGCTCAAGGGGCACTTGTTCGGTTTAACACACCCCTGTCAAAAAGTTCTTACTCGCGGATCCGGGTC
>NZ_JASISR010000094.1 GCF_030063245.1 Paenarthrobacter sp. PH39-S1 | reverse complement strand
CTAGCGGGAGTTTCCCGGTTATTTTGTTTTTGAGGGCCCCGGCGAAATAGAAACCGCGTAAGTTGCGGCGTGTCGGGGCCTTCATGTCACCCAGATATGTATGACCTAAAGTATGGTATTGGCATGGCACTGTACAAGAAAACGGTCAACGGCAAGGTGTACTGGTACCTGCGTGAAATGGCGCGGGTCCACGGGAAGCCGAAGATGGTCTCCGAGCGGTATCTGGGTAGTGCCAAGGACATTGAGAAGCTGCTGGATGCCAAGGAAGCCGCGGTCGTGCCCGAGAAGACCCGGCATCTTGGGTTCGGGGACAGTGCCGCGGCCTGGAGGATCCTGGAACGCCTGGACGTGGCCGGGATCATCGACGGCGTGGTTGGTGCCCGGCGCAAGGACGCCGGCGCCTCGGTAGGCACGTACCTGGCGTTGGCGGCGTTGAACCGGGTCGTGGCCCCGACCTCGAAGCTGGGTTTCGCCGACTGGTGGAAGACCACCGCCGCGGACCGCTTCACGAAGATCCCCGCGTCCGTGCTGGACCACCGCAAATTCTGGGAGGCCATGCACGCCCTGTCCCTGGAAGAACTCGCGGAGGTCGAGGAACGCATCGCGGTGGCGATGATCAGCGAATTCAACCTCGACATCTCCGCCCTGGCCCTGGACATGACGAACTTCGCCACCTACCTTGACTCGGCCAACGAGAAGGCGCCGATCGCCCAACGCGGCAAAGCGAAGCAGAAACGCACCGATCTGCGCCTTATCGGTCTGGGCCTGGTCATCACCCGTGACGGCGGGATCCCCTTGCTCGCCCACGCCTATCCGGGGAACAAGCCCGACGTCACCCAGTTCCCGGTCATGATCGATGCCCTCGGCGCCCGGCACCGCAAACTCGCCACCACAGCCACCACCGGGACGGCTGGGGCTCCGGCAACCCCGGAGGTGACGGTGGTCTTTGATGCCGGACAGAACTCCGCCTCCAACTTCCTCTGTGTCACTGACACCGAGCTGGAATTCGTCGGTTCAATCCCGCCCTCCCACGTCACCGACCTGCTGAACATTCCGGCTGCCGATCGTGCATTGGTGGATACGGGGCGCTTCGGGGGACTTACCGCAGTGGAAACGCGGCGGGTCGTTTACCGGACCGAGCGCCGGGTCATCCTCACCCATTCACCCACGTTGCACGCCGCCCAGGTCGCCGGGTTCGCCCAGACCCTGGCCAAGGCCCAGGTAAAACTGGGTGAGCTCGCCCAGACCCTGGCCCGCGGCAAGACCCGGCGCACCACCGAAGAACTCAGCACCCACATCGCCTCTATCACCCGTGATTCATGGCTGCGGCGCGTGCTGGTGTGCGAACTGACCGGGGACTCCCCGGCGACCCATCGCCTGACCGTCACCCTCAACGAAACCGCGCAAGAGGAACTGGCGGAGGAGGTGTTCGGCAAGCGGGTCCTGGTCACCACCCATGAGCAGTGGTCCGTCGCCGACGTGGTGGCCGCCTACCGGTCGCAATCCGATGCTGAGTTCGGGTTCCGGCAGCTCAAGGACCCTCACGTCGTCTCGTTTTCACCGATGAACCACTGGACCGAACACAACATCCGCGTTCACACCTTCACCTGCGTGTTGGCCCTGCAAATCGCCCACCTCATGCGGCGGGAAGCCGAGAACACCGGCCTCCACCTCTCCGTGCGCGAACTCCTCGAACAACTCGCCGGCATCGGCGAAACCCTCATGATCTACCCCTCCACCGGAGGACGACCCAAAGCCCGGCGCATGCTC
>NZ_JASISR010000093.1 GCF_030063245.1 Paenarthrobacter sp. PH39-S1 | reverse complement strand
GGGAAATCAACAGTTCATCGTCAGCCTGACGCCGACGACGACACGAAATCAAGACTCCCGACCAAAAACAGGCCATCATCACCGACTATGACGTTCCCAACACCAAAGAAGGCGACGCATAACACCGCGTTGTAGCCGACCGCGTTGTAGCCGACCGCGTTGTAATAGCCGCCAGCATTGAACACTACATCCAGGACCGGCCCGCCGTTGGGCGCGTCTTAGGCGGTTTGGCGTCAGTGGTGTGGGACCTGCTCAACGAGGGAGTGGCGACGTTCCTCCGCGGCCCGACAAGATTGATCTCCTCGCCGCGGCCGTCCACGATGTGGAGGCGTCTGTTCCCGGAACCTTTCCTCGTGCTGGGTTCGAACGGATGCCAGCAGTGCTGTATCGGGCGGCCGAAGCCGCCGGCGGATACCCATTCCAGATCCAGCTGATCGGATACTTCCGGTGAAGGATGCCGAAATGGCAGGAGCGGTGCTGGATGGCGGAGTTGTCGGTCGAGCAATAGAAGCCTGACGCCGCCGCAACACCCGCACGGTAACTGAAGCGGCACAGCCCACGGCAATCCCGGAGGCTCTGGACTTTCGCGGGCGATGTCCGCGGACGCCTGACTTAGCGAATCCGGCAGACATGGAAAGTTCGCTTCGCATTTACTGGCCAGCGAGAGAACATGCGTGCCTCTTCGAACAATATGTTGCGTGGCAAATACGGGCTCATGGTACGGGTGGTCCTCGCTGGCGACCCGTACCGCTTTAGCATGTAGCCGGCGCATGTCGATCTCGCCCAGGGTGATCGTGCGGGCGTGGTTGGCCAGCCGGTTGACGATGGAGTCGGCGGCGACCTTCTCCGGGAGGGTCTCGACCAGTCGGTCGGCCCGGACTGGCTGGCGATCACGGTGGGGAGCCGTTGGTCCCTGTTGACCAGAACCGTGAACAGGTCGTTCGCCGCGGTCTCATCGATGGCAATGGTGAGAAAGTCATCTAATGTGAAGCAGGTCAATGTCGCTGAGCTTGTTCAACAGGTATTGGTGGGCGATCCTGTCACCGCGGGCAATGACCAGTTCACGGGCCATGCGCTAATCCCCAGCGGTACCCCCTTGCCGAAACGATCGGTACCACCCAGCCGGACCACCCGTACCTTCAACCCGTATTTGCCATGCTGCGGACATACAGCTCGGGAAGTCTCGCTGAATTAGCTCCGAAAAGATGTTGAGCCGCACACATGAGCTGTTTGGGAACCACGGAATTGCCGTCAAACACGACCGTCCGACTACGCCAGATCAGTCCGAGGTGTTTCAGCCAGTGCGGGTCTGTGGACCCTCGATCCTCCGCAATGGACAGCACTGCCAGCAGAGCGCACTCAGCACGGAGACCACCCGGACACACTGCCGGGCGATGAACGCCCGCTGCCCGCCGCGACAGGGCCTTAGCAAACTGCATCGTAACTTCCTCCCGTGCTTACAGACGGGGAATTGATGAAGGTAGTTTGGTGAAAAGCCGCTATTTCGGGCGGGGCGCAAAGTCGCGCACCCCACCGGACTTCGTGGGGTATTAGGTCGATTGGTGTTTTGGCGGGAAGGCGGGTAGTGTTTCTCTAGTTGCCACCGACGAGGTGGAACAAACTCCCTTCCTTTTACTGCGGATCAAATATCCGGTGATTTTGTGTCGCCTGGTGTTTGTTGTGTGGGGGTGTGGGGTGGTCCGGTTGAGCCGGGCGGGTCGGTTCGCTGATTTGCCTGGATGGTCCGGATCGGGTAAGTTTGAAAAGTTGCTCCGGTGCGGCGCGGTTGATGTGAGTTGGCTGGCGGGTCC
>NZ_JASISR010000092.1 GCF_030063245.1 Paenarthrobacter sp. PH39-S1 | reverse complement strand
CCACGTGGTGACCGTCGACGCGGTTGCCCTGGCCCCCCGCCCCTGGACACGGACACAGACCTTCGCATCCTTCTTCGAAATATCAATACCCGCGCACCGCGGGTGCATCACTTCCATCTCGGATCACACTTCCCAGTCGTCCTGCAGGAATCAACGTGCATGCGTTCCGGGGAAGGCGGATAAAACAACAAATCTGACATTCGTGCTCAAGGCAACAATCCACGGTCCCGCGGACAACAAAGCTGTGCCCTCCACCACCAAACTAGCCAACAGGCTCACCGGCACCATAGACGAATCGGGGTCGACCGAAACACACACATCAAGTGTCTCCCAAGAGCGTCTGTCAGCACCAGAGATCCCGGGAACAGACGTGACGCGGATAAATTTTCCGTCCTCACGGCGGAGCGAAGCGCCCCTCAGAAACTAGCCACTTGAATGCCGGGTACCAAGGCACCTCGGGAATCAGCACTTCATATATGTGATTGCAAGGGAAGAGAAGCGCTGACGGCTTTGCTGTAGAAATACGGCCCGTAAACACAGCCAGGTCAGGCTCCCCACGATGACCGCTCCCAAGGGTAGGGCAGGAAGCAGATCGACGTCCATGTCGCTGGTCTTCCTGCACTGAGGCTGACAGGAAATTGTGGGCAGCCCCGTGAATATCCTGGAGGTACCTTTGCGGCTTGGGCCATTCTTTTGCGCGCCGACGCAATCGCGGCACCTCGATCATACGTTCGACGGTCGATCTCAAAGTGCATGGCGACAGGACCACTACTTCCGCTACCGTCTCCGATGGAAATGGCTGTGTCGATTCCTGCGATTGAATTTCCCGAAAGAGAGATGAGGTTATTCAGGATGCAAAGACCACGCGGATCGATTAATAGGTCGACCCCATTGTGAGACACCAATCCCTTTTCGATCACCACGCGCTGTTTGTCAGCCTCAAAGACGACTGTCAGGTAAATCTGGCCTTTTTTCTCACGAATCGACAGCCGTTTTCCAGTGAACTCGTAGTCCCAAAGATGCGTGGAGTGGACTAATTCATTTTGTCGCACCGTGAGTACAGGCGCTTTATCTCTGTCGCGAAAGTCCAGGTTCAGCATGAGGTTGCCGTCGACCAGCTCGAAGTCTACGATGCTATCGCCATCGATCTTGACCGCGGAAACGCTCCGATTTGAAACAATGACACGGTTTCCTCCTGCCACGATTTCCGCATGTTCACCGTAGTAAAATAAGGAATGCATCGCGGTTTTGTTCTGAGTCACATTATGTGGATTCGTATTCTTGGCCCGCACCACCTGGACAGGTAACTGGCCCCGCGATTTGAGATCATGATGGTAACCGCACAGTAGAGTTAGGTTATCCTCAGCATGTTCTTGGACAACGTTGTACTCGTCCATGTGGTCATAGTGATAGACCGGAATCCCGCATATTACGCAGCCGAAGCCGCAACGTTGGCGAACTTGCCTTTTTATGCCTTCTTTTATTTCCGGTCGTCCAGAATTCATTCGTCAAGCATACGGGCCGAGTCGTACCAAAGTCTGTAGGTCCACGTCGTTCCCAAGGCCGCGGTCAGTGAGGAACGGCGGCGGAGGCGCCGCCCATTACTTGAAACAGCAACATAACAAGGGGCCTGATCAGTACGGAAATTCAAGCGTGCATTAGTGCTGACTGAGGCGGGATGGCGAAAATTCGTGAACCTAGGTGCATGGGTCGGTAGTGGTTTTAGCCGTTTGATGTTCGGCGGCGTGGCAGCCGATGAATCCTGATGCCGGTAATAATTTCCTTTGAAGGAGGCGCCCCCGCCCCGAGGGATCGTTCAGCGAG
>NZ_JASISR010000091.1 GCF_030063245.1 Paenarthrobacter sp. PH39-S1 | reverse complement strand
CCCGAGTGCACGGTGCGGTGATAGGTCATCTGCACCCAGGACGTGAACAACGCATTGAGCTCCTCCAGCGACGCTATCGCACTGCCGGCCTCATCCTCGGCGGCGTTTCCGGTGGCTGCGCCGGTGCCGGGAACGGTCGTCTGGACCGGGGCTTCGAGCACGCTGATTTCGGAGAGAAACTGGGATCTGACCGACCCAAAAAAGCGCTCGATCTTGCCTCTTCCTTGGGGCCGGTAGGGCTTCGAATGGGTGAGCTTCATGCCGAGCCTCGCGCAGGTCCGTATCAGTGACGAGTCAACGAAAGCGCTGCCGTTGTCCACATAGCAATTGGCGGGGATGCCGTGGGTTTGCAGGGCCGGGCGTAGCGCGGCTGCCAGGCGTACGGCGTCTTCGGCGAAGGCCCAGCGGGCGGCGGTGACCATGCGGGAATGATCATCCAAAAACGCGAAGAGATAGGTCTTCCGGCCCCCCAGCCGCGGGCCGTGCAACCCGTCGCCCACCCAGATTTCATTCGGGGCCGTCGCTTCGAACCGGCCGGTGGCGGCAGCGGCGGTGCCGGTAGGAATATCCAGGGTCCTGAAATGCCGCAGCAGCGTCGATTCGGAGGGTGCATCGCCGAGGGTTTCGGCCATGATCCGCCTCACCTGTGCCGCGGTCCGGTTAGGGCGCTCGATCTTCAGCGTCGCGGCCAACGACAACACGGTGGCCGGGGTGACCGGATCGGCGGAGCGGGCCTTGGGCTTGAGCCCGTCGAAGCCCTCGGTGCGCCAGGCCCGGATCCACCGGTCCAGGCTCTCCCGCGAGACCCGCACCGGGTCCCCGAACGGGCCGGCATGCTCGGTGACGGCCAGGGCCCGCACCATCGGGCCGCGTTGGCGGGTACTGAGCGAGTCGTCGGCGGCCTCGCGGATGAGTTGGTACCGGAACAGGGCAATCTTCTCTACCCGGTCCTTACGGGCCAGGGCGCCGCGAAGCGGCTGCGGTGTTGTCATGGGTGGGGTCACGGTCCTTTGCGGGGTCAAAAAATATGGCCCCGACCGGTTTTAGCCGGGGCTGTGCCCAGCTTTGCCCAGTACCGGCCCCGGGATAAGGGCCAATTGGTGTAGCGGCCCGCCACCCCATAACACCGTGCTGAATAGCCACGGCCCGGCCGCGGCCAGCCCGGCCTTTTGCCACGGCAGCTCGGCGACGCCCAGCCGCTTCATCAGGACCTGGGCGTAAGCCGCGACCGCGGCCATGGCCGATGCGGCCACTGTTGGTACCGGTGCGGGCCAGAGCGCGGCAGCATCGGGCCCGTCGCGGTGGACCAGTCCGGTGAAGGCCTCGGTGATCGCGCCGGCGCAGGAACCATAGGCCCGCAGCCAGCCCCGCACCGTGGACGCCGGCCGCCCCAGCCACGCCGCGATCGGCCGGTGCCCCCACCCTGCGGCGATCTTGGCCCCGATAGCGGCGGCGATAACCTCGGCGGTATCGGCCCGCCGGGCGGCCAGTGCCCAGTCCAGCAGCACATGGGTCACCTTGCACCCCCGGCACCGGGCCCGGCGCGGCCGGTGCGCCACCAGCGCCAGCCCGGTCCCTGTTCCATGGCGGAGCAGCCGTCCTCTGGCCGAGCCCCACGGGCCCAGCACCCCCGAGCAATCCGGGCAGGATAAACCCCCGCCGAGCAGATCCGACTCGACAGCACAAGCATCATCATTTACCGTAAGCATCAGCGCGGTCCTATCGCGTGAGAGCGGCACGGCATAGAGCTTCGAAAACTAATGCCGGGCCGCTCGTCTTTAACAGGGAAATCAACAGTTCATCGTCAGCCTGACGCCGACGACGACACGAAATCAAGACTCCCGACCAAAAACAGGCCATCATCACCGACTATGACGTTCCCAACACCAAAGAAGGCGACGCATAACACCG
>NZ_JASISR010000090.1 GCF_030063245.1 Paenarthrobacter sp. PH39-S1 | reverse complement strand
CTAGCGGGAGTTTCCTAGCTAATTGGTTCGAAACTTGTGTTTGTGCAGGTCAGAGGCTCTTTTTGGGGCTTGGAAGTGTATGACCTAACTTTTCTTCGGGGCCAGCTTGGTGAGGTTGAAGATTTCGGCGAGGTTGCTGTGGGTGTCGATTTCTTCGGTGAGCATGCGCCGGACTTTGGGGCGCCCGCCGGTGGAGGGGTAGATCATCACGGTTTCGCCGATGCTGGCGAGCCGTTCGAGCAGGTCGCGAACGGAGTGGTGTTCGCCGGCGTTCTCGGCTTCTCGGCGCATGAGGTGGGCGGCTTGCAGGGCCAGGACGCAGGTGAAGGTGTGGATGCGGATATTGTGTTCGGTCCAGTGGTTCATCGGTGAAAACGAGACGACATGGGGGTCCTTGAGCTGGCGGAATCCGAATTCGGCATCGGATTGGGAGCGGTAGGCCGCTACCACCTCGGCGATGGGCCAGTCCTCGTGGGTGGTGACAAGGATCCTTTTGCCGAACAGCTCTTCCTCGAGTTCGGCCCGTGCCTTCTCGTTGATGGTGACGGTCAGCCGGTGGGTGGCGGGGCTGTCGCCTTCCAAGGTGCAGTCCAGGACGCGGCGGAGCCAGGAATCGCGGGTGATTGAAGCAATGTGGTCGGTGAGTGCGACCGTGGTGCGGCGGGTCTTCCCGCGGGCCAGCGTCTCGGTGAGCTCGCCCAGTTTGGTTTGGGCCTTGGCTAGGGTCTGGGCGAATCCTGCGACCTGCTTTTCGTGCAGCGTCGGCGAGTGGGTGAGAATGACCCGGCGTTCGGTGCCGTAAACCACCCGCCGGGTCTCGGTCGCGCTGAGCCCGCCGAACCGATCCTCATCTACGATGGCACGGTCCGTGGCGGGCAGTTTCAGCATGTCGGTGACGTGGGATGGCGGAATGGATCCGACGAACGCCAGATCGGTGTCGGTGACGCGGGTGAAGTTGGAGGCCGAGTTCTGTCCGGCATCAAAGACCACGGTCACCTCCGGCGCTGCGATGATCCCGGCTGTTTCGGCGAGTTTGCGATGGCGTGCTCCCAGGGCATCAATCATGACCGGGAACTGGGTGACGTCGGGTTTGTTGCCCGGGTAGGCGTGGGCGAGCAAGGGGATCCCGCCATCGCGGGTGATCACCAGCCCCAAACCAACCAGGCGCAGGTCGGTGCGTTTCTGCTTCGCCTTCCCGCGCTGGGCGATCGGGGCCGCCCCGTTGCCCGAATCGATGTAGGTCGCGAAGTTCGTCATGTCCAGGGCAAGGGCGGAGATGTCGAGCCCGAATTCGGTGATCATCGCCAACGCGATGCGTTCCTCAATCACTGCCAGCTCCTCCAAACTCACCCGGTGCATCGCATCCCAGAACCTGCGGTGGTCCAGCACGGAGGCGGGGATCTTGGTGAAACGGTCCGCCGCAGTGCTCTTCCACCAATCGGCGAAGCCCAGCTTGGAAGTGGGTGCCACGACCCGGTTCAACGCAGCCAAAGCCAGGTACGTGCCGACCGATGCGCCGGCGTCCTTGCGCCGGGTGCCCGTCACCTCATCAATGATCCCCACCACATTCAGGCGTTGCAAAACGCCCCAGACCGCAGCACTGTCCCCGAAACCCAGGTGCCGGGTCTTCTCCGGAACTATGGCGGCTTCCTTGGCGTCCAGCAGCTTTTCAATGTCCTTCGCGGAACCCAGATAGCGCTCGGAAATCATCTTCGGCTTCCCGTCCACCCGCGCCATTTCACGCAGGTACCAGTACACATTGCCGTTGACCGTTTTCTTATAGAGCGCCATACCATATATCTTACTTTAGGTCATACATATTTCGGTAAAACGCAGGCCCCGACACGCCGCAACTTACACGGTTTTTATTTTGTCGGAGCCTTCAAAAACGAAATAGCCCGGAAACTCCCGCTAG
>NZ_JASISR010000008.1 GCF_030063245.1 Paenarthrobacter sp. PH39-S1 | reverse complement strand
ATGGAGCCTCCGCCCACCCGACACGACAACCGGGCTTTTGTCATGCCCGGACCCAAAAGTTGCCGAAATTCACGCCCCCGCCAGAATTCCGGCCTCAAAAAGCCACTACTCGCGGATCCGGGTCTGACATCTGAGGTGCCCGCGTTGGGGCCATTTTGCCGAAACGCCCCAACGCGGGCACCTCGGATGCAAGGGCTAAGCTGGTGTGCGTGCTCAACGAATTTTGGGAAACCTCCGGCCGGCTCTACAAGGTCCTGGTCTTCGGCGCCATGGGCGCGATCGCCGTCGGCCTGGTGCTCACCGTCGTCGGGGCGAACGCTCATGATCCGGCCAGGACGTACCTTGGGCTGCCGTTCATTGGCCTGGGCCTGATTCTGCACATGGTGGGTCTGGTGGTCCGCGGCCAGCACGTCCGGAAGCTGCTGCGCAGGAAATAACCGCATGCCCACGTCACTGATGCTTCTCCCCAGCCCGCTGCTGGGCCCGTCCGTGTGGCAGCCGGTGGCGCAGGTGCTGGATGACCGTGGCTGGGACGTCGTGACATGCCCGGTATCCGCGCCGCCGCAGACAACACAGGACGTTCTGGACGCTTTCCTCGCTGCGCTGCCGCTGGACCGGGAGCTTGTGGTGATACCGCACAGCAACGCTGGCGCCTACGTCCCGGCGCTGGTGATGCAGCGGCGGGTTGTCGCCTCCATTTTCGTTGACGCCGTACTCCCGCCGGACCGCGGGCGCGTTCCGCTTGCGCCAGCGGCATTTCTGGATTTCCTGCGGGGGATCGCGGACAAGACCGGTCTGCTTCCGGTTTGGACCATGTGGTGGGACGAGGCCGACGTTGCGTCCTTGTTCCCGGACGCCGTTACCCGGGCGCGGGTCGAGGGGGAGCAGCAACGCCTTCCGCTGTCCTATTTCGAGGGGTCGCTGCCGGTGCCGGAGGGCTGGGCTTCTCGGCCGGGGGCGTATCTGGCTTTTGGCGATATCTACGCCGCATCTACGCCGCGGAGCGGGACGAAGCCGCGCGGCGGCAGTGGCCGGTGCGCACGTTGCCCGCCACCAACCATCTGCACCTGTTGAATGATCCGGTACAGGTGGCCGGCGAGTTGGAGTCCCTGCTTGGCAGGCTCGGGCGCGTTCGGCACTAGACTGTTCCGGCTGGACAGTGGGTCAGCCGACGACTTCAAGGACAGGCGACGACGAGGACGTCTGCCTCTCGCCACCCGGCGGAGGGTGAGCAGTGACATGGCGGCGGCTCCGGGCATCAGCACCAGCCCGACGGCGGACACCAGGCCCGCCCCGGAGTCAAAGGCCTGCCGGGCCGAGGCCAGGAGTTCCGCGGCCGGCACGTCCGTAGGCTTCTGCGCAGGAAAAAGCGCCAACCATGCGCCCGGGTCAACATGCGCAGTACCGGCTGGGCTGCTGATGCGCAGACGTTGACGGCCTGGCCAACGTTGACGGCGGGTGACGGCGGGTGACGGCTGACGGGTAACGGGCGACGACGGCGGCAGATGGCCGCCGCCGTCGTCGTCAGCCTCTCGCCACCCGGCGGAGGGTGAGCAACGACATGGCTGCGGCGGCGAGCATCATGGCAAGCCCGACGGCAGCCACCACGCCGGCACCCGAATCGAAGGCGCGCTGGGCGGAGCCGATCAGCTCCGCGGCCTGGCCGGGCGGCAGCGAGGCTGCGGCGTTGATGGCCCCGCCCAGCGTCTGACGTGCGCCCTCGTGTGCCTGGGCCGAGAGAGAATCCGGCACGGAAACATGGAACCGGTATGCGGCTGCCAGAATGCTGCCCAGCACCGCGGTTCCCAGCACGGAACCCACCTCATAAGCCGTCTCCGATATGGCGGATGCCGCACCGGCCTTGGCCGCCGGCGCCGTCGCCAGAATCAGGTCATTGGAAATAGTCTCCGCCATGCCGACTCCTGAGCCAAGGAGGACAAAGGCCAGCAGTAGTCCGGATTCGGATCCGGAGCCGTTCAGCAGCACGGTCAGGTACCCGGCCGCGTTGAGCAGCAGCCCGGTGGCCACCAGAAAGGCTGGTCGGATGCGCCGCGCCAGCCGCACCACCAGCAATCCGGTCACGATCGACATGACCAGTCCGGGAAGGAGGGTCAGCCCGGCCCGGGTGGGGGACTGCCCGGCCACCAGCTGCAGGTGCTGCGAGACAAAATACAGGAAGCCCACCAGCGAGAAAATGCTGAGCAGATTTGCCGCCACGGCCCCGCTGAACACGGGGTTGGTGAATAGCCGGACGTCCAGCATGGGCGTCCTTTGCCTCAGTTGACGGTGAACGAAGACGACCCCCAGGACAACGCCGACAAGTCCAACCAGCAGCGGCAACAGTGAACCGGGGCCGGGGGCTTCCGTTGCGAGCGCCTTGATGCCGTAGATCAGCGGGACCATCGTCCCGAAGGAAAGGGCGATGCTCGCCGTGTCAATCCGCCCGGGGGCGGGGTCTTTCGATTCGGGGACACACAGCGGGGCCAGGATGGCCAGCGGGATGAGCATCGGGACGGCGAGGAGGAAGACCGCGCCCCACCAGAAGTTCTCCAGCAGCAGCCCGCCCAGCGGCGGCCCCAAGGCCGCGCCGCCGGAGAATGCCGCGGCCCAGATGGCGATCGCGGTGCGGCGCTGACCGGCGTCTGTGAAGATATTGCGGATCAGCGACAGGGTGGAGGGCATCAGCATGGCTCCGAAGAGTCCCAGCATGGCCCGGCACCCGATCAGGGCGTTGGCGCTGGGCGCAAAGGCGGCAACCACGGACACGGCGGTGAAGCCCAGACTGCCTACCATGAGCATCCGGCGGCGGCCGAAGCGGTCGGCCATGCTGCCCATCGGGACGAGCAGGCCCGCCAGGATCAACGGGTAAATATCGATGATCCAGAGCAGGCCTGTGGCGGTAGGGTTCAGTGCCAGTGAAATGGCCGGGACGGCAAAGCTGAGCACGGTATTGTCCACGGCGACGAGCAATACCGGGAGCATCAGCACTGACAGGGCCAGCCATTCACGGCGGCCTGCCCTGGTACCGGCGGGTGCCGTACGCAAGGTATCCGCGGCCATCGGGGCGGCGGGTTCCGTCCCCAGGGTGCCGGCCATCGAGGCGGCGGAGTGACGGGCAGTGCTGGCTGACATGATGCGGCATTCCTTAAGTGGTAAGAGGTTCTACGATACTATACCGTCTGGACTGTTTAGTAAACCGTCCAGCCGGTATAAAGGAGACCGCTGCTTAGGTAGGATGGGTGCCATGCCCAATCAGCCCTCGGCCCGGGACCGTATCCTGCTTGCCTTCGAGAACCTTCTGATCAATGAGGGTGAACGCTCGGCCACGTTGGATGCGGTGGCCGCGGCCGCCGGGGTGTCCAAGGGTGGGCTGCTCTACCACTTCAAGAGCCGGGACGCGCTGACCTCGGGGCTGATTCAGAAGCTCGGCGAACTCGCCGAGGTGGACTTTGCCAGGATGCGTCAGGCTCCGGAGGGCCCGGCGGACTATTACATCCGCACGTCCGTCTTCTCCGAAACCACCTTCGACCGGACACTGGTGGCGGCGACGCGGCTGGCCCAGAGCCAGGATGTCCAGGTCAGTGAGGCCTTCACAGCGATGCAAAGCAGATGGCTGGAACTGATCCGGGAAGAAGTCCAGGACGCCGCCGTCGCCCGTGCCATTCTGCTGATCGGTGACGGCCTCTACTACAACGCCGCGCTATTCGGCGGACCGCAGGGACAGCAGGAACGCTTCGGGGCCGAGGCCACCGGGAAACTGCTTCGTGTTGTCGGCATGCTCAAGGAGCAAACACCCGCTGCCGGGAATCCCTAGACTTTAATTCCGTTGGCAAGGTAGTCGGCAAAGCCACCCCGGACGAAGCTCGTCGTCCGCCCAGAGGTCTGGACACGGCAGGCATCGGTGGCGCGCATCCGCAGTCCCGCGGCAGCGGCAGCGAGGACAAAGCCGCGGTCCTCATGCAGCGCCAGGCCCTGGAAACCGCCCAGCCGTTCATAGGCATCGGCACGGAAACCCAGGTTTGCGCCATGGATATGGTTATGCCCGTCCCGCAGGCTGTGGGCTGCAAACCAACGGTCCAGTTGCGCCTCGGTCAGATCCGACGTCTCCGGCTCGACCGTACCCACCATGACATCCCAGCCCTCTTCCGCGGCCTCGGCCTGGGCCAGCAGCCAGTTTCCCGGCACGAAGCTGTCCGCGTCGGTATTCGCTATCCACACGGCGGCGGGCGGCAGCCCGCAGGCCCGCAATGCACTGCGGATGCCGAAATTCCGTGCACGGCCGACGTTGCCCGCCCCGTAGCAGAGTGCGGTGGCTAGGGTGTTCCGTTCGACGATGGCTGCGGATGCATCGTTGGTCCGGTCAAGCACCACCGTCACGCTCACTTCCAGCCCCGGACGGGTGCGCCGCAGGACCCGATGTGCCTCGTCGAGGGCATCGAGGCAGCGGGGGAGCAGGCGCTCTTCGTTGCGTGCCGGGACGACGACGGCCAGTTGCCTGAGCGCAAATGTCATGATCCGTCCTGCGGCACCGTAAAGACCTCCAGGATGAAATCTTCTTCGGTGTAGCGTCCACGGGGTCTGAGCCGCCCGTCGCCGCGCAGGAATTCATGCACCTCGTCGCCGCGCAGCGGCCAGCCGCTGATCTGGTGCCGCCAGTGGCACGCCAGCAGGGTTCCGCCGGGCAGCAGCGAGCCGAGCATCAGCTCCAGGGTCTGCTGCAGTGTTTCGTGGTCCAGGTAGTATCCCACCTCGGACAGGACGATCACGTCGAAGGATCCCTCCGGCCAGTGCCCGGGCACGGCCAGCTGCAGAGTGCGGACGCCGGGGATCCCGGCCGTCCGTCGGGCAGCGGTTTTCACCGCTTCGGCGCTCAGGTCCACGCCCAGCACTCTGTCGCAGCGTCTGGCAAGGTCGCGGGTCAGTACCCCGGTGGAACAGCCGATCTCCAGCGCGGAGACATAGTGCCGCGCCGGCAAGGCGGCCAGCGTCAGCAGCCGCTTGCGTTCTTCGTACCAGGCCTCCGGCGCGGACCACGGCTCGGCCAGATTGCGGTGAACCGCGTCAAACTGGGCCTGCGCCCAGCTCAGCCGCTCATCGCCGTCGGGCACCATGGACCCGGCGGCATCGATGAAGATTTCAAACGGTCGGCTGAAATGGCTGATCATCGCCGCGGACAGCAGGGTCTCGTCTCCGGGCAGGTCAGAGAGCGGCGCATTCTGGCTGAAGTGGCAGTTGATGGCCTGTTCCCTGCGTGCCATATCCGGGCCGTCCAGGGTCAGCCGGCGCATGGACGCCCACGGCACCGATGGATCGTCCGGGGTGCCCCAATGCCAGAGCCAGACCGGGTATTCCAGCAGCGGGTTCCCGCTTTCCAGCGCGGCCGCTGCCGCGGCCTCCCCCGCCGCGTCGTGGTCGGCATGCCCGTCGGAGCGCCACGGCGCCACGATCAGGGATTCGCCGGGTTCGGGGCCGCATTCGGCGAGGATTGTCCGCCTTAGCTGGTCGCCGCCGACGGCGACGCGGCCGTCGGGAATGCCCAGGTGGGTGATCAGCGCCGCCGGGGCAACGGTACCAACGGCGTGTACGAGTTCCTGGCGTCGGATGACGGCCAGCTGTTCGGGGGTATGCGTGCTGGAGCCGGGGTGGGATGCTTCACCATCCGTGGCCACCACCAGCCGGACCTCCAGCCCGTGCCGGGTGGCCTGCTGCAGCAGGCCCGCGGCGGTCAGCGTTTCGTCGTCGGGATGGGCCGCAACGAGCACCAGTCTGGTGTAACTCCCGAACCGAAGGTTCAGCTCCGGTGTATCCGCAAGCCGTGTCGAGTCGCGCCACAGCTGCTCGTCCGTGCCGTGGTCCAGATGGCTGAACGTCACCATGGAAGCTGCGATTGTGCGAGGATCTGCTGGCCGATCGATGCCACGGATCTCTCCGCGTGGTCCTGGCGCAGATAGAAGGCAAGATCGGCGGTACGCCTGGCATGATGGATATCGAAGGCCAGCGGTTCCGGACCCATAGCATGGCCGGCCAGCTCCAGTATGGACTCGCTCGTATGGGCGACGGCGGCCCGGGCACGTGCCGCCGTCAGCGCATCGGGGCCTGCGCGCCTGGTGCCGTCGGCCCGCCGGGCCGCAACCGCCAGCGCGTTGCGCCCGGCCGCCAGGTGGCCGTCTATCAGCCCAAGATGCATGAGGGAAATCTGATCCGGCTCCCGGCCCCTGCCATGCGCGTAGACCCTGCGGGCCACAGCCGTGGCGGCACCGAACCAGATCGCCGCCACACCAGCACCGCCCCAGGAAAACCCGGGGCGCGAAAAATACCAGCCTGTCCCGCCGATCGGAGTCGCCGGCACATGGTCAAAGGACACCGGGCCGCTGGTGACCTCCGGCAGGCCGAGGGCCACCCAGCCGACGTCGGACGAACTGACCCCGGGATCCTTCAGGCTGACCGCAAAGGCCCGCCGTCCGCTGTCCGTGCGGGCGGTGACGATGGCGTGGGTGAGATGAGTCGCCAGCGAACACCACGGCTTTGTCCCGGTGAGGACCCATCCGTCGCCATGGCGGTGGGCCTTCAGATGATGGTCCTTGCCCTCGGCGGCAAAGACACCCCAACAGCTGTCGTCGGCCTCCACCACGGCGTCGAGCTCAACAGACGGCGCCTGATGAATGATGCTCAGGGCATCCAGATGCGGCTCGATGGTTCTCGCAACGGTCAGGTTGCAGGCGCCAAGTGTGGCAAGGGATTCCCATAGATGCATGGTCCGGCCCTCCATCGGGTGCGGCAGTTCCTGCCCCAGGCTGACTGCCAGCGTGAGTGCCGCACCGACGGCGCCGTTGCAGGCCAGCGCACGGTCCGCCAGGCCGCCGAGTTCGGCTACCCCTGCGGCCCGGCGGCTGCGGTCCGGTTCGAGCCGGACCGGGTCCATCGCGGCGGTCTTGTGGCCGGCAGGGCCAGACCCAGGGGCATGGGCAGGACCAGAGCCAGGCACATCGGCGGGAGCATGGGTGGTGCGGGCGGGTTCGGCATGGGCTGGGGGCTGCGGCTGGTCGGTGCTGGTCATGGCGTCCTCACAATGGTCATTCACACAATGGGCGGCGGCAGGTAATCAACGGTGGGTGGTCACGGGGTGGGTGGTCACGGTGCGGGTGGTCACGGGGCGGGCTTTCGGCACCCGGCCGCCGGCATTACGCGCCCTGACGCTTTGCCGACTTCTTGGCAGCCGGTTTCCTGGCCGAAGGCTCGTCGGCCGGCGGCTTGTGCGCAGTTGTTTTCCGCGCAGGCGTGGATTCTGACCTGGACGCTGCAGTGGCCGGTTTGGACTTGCGGTTTCGTTCCACACTGCGCTTCAACGCCTCCATCAGATCGAGGACCTGGCCCGTACTGCTCTCGTCACTCTCTCCGAAGGTGGCTTCGGTGTCCAGCGCATCACCCGTGGCCAGCTTGGCGTCAATGAGGGTGCGCAGCTGCACCTGATACTCGTCGGTGAACTGTTCCGGCTCGAAGTCACCGGAGAATGAATCCACCAGAGCGGCGGACATTTCCCGTTCCTTGGCGGAGATACGGACGGATTCGTTCAGCGCCGGGAAGCTGGCTTCCCGGACCTCGTCGTCCCAGAGCAGGGACTGCAGCATCAGGACATCCCCGCGCACCCGCAGGGCTCCGAGCCGGGTTTTCTGCCGCAGCGCGAACTGCACGATGGCGGTGCGGTCCGTTTCCTCCAGCGTCCTGCGCAGCAGTACATAGGCCTTGGCCGACTTTGAATCCGGCTCCAAGAAGTAGCTCCGGTCAAACATGATCGGATCCAGCGCGGCGCTGGGGACAAACTGGACCACATCGATCTCCCGGCTGCGTTCCTCCGGCAGGGAGGCGAGATCGTCGTCCGTCAGCACGACTGTCCTGTCGTCGTCGTCGTACGCCTTATCAATGTGGTCATAGTCCACCACATCCCCGCAGATCTCGCAGCGCCGCTGGTACCGGATCCGGCCGCCGTCCTTGTCATGGACCTGATGCAGCGCGATGTCGTGGTCCTGGGTGGCGCTGTAGACCTTCACGGGGACGTTGACCAGGCCAAAGGCAACCGCGCCCTTCCAGATAGCTCTCATCTGCCCAGTGAACACCACGGCTGCTGAACAAAGCTAGCTTTCGCCCCGGAATCGGATAAAACTGGGGGCATGACACCCTCGGAGGAGCCCGGGCGGGATAAACAGACCGTCACCGTTGCCGGGCGCCGGCTGACGCTGAGCAATCTCAACAAGGTGCTGTATCCGCATTCCGGCACCACCAAGGGGGACGTCATCTCCTACTACTCCGCGGTGTCGGCGCTGCTGATCTCCGCCGCGAAGGACCGGCCGGCGACGCGCAAACGATGGGTCCACGGCGTGGGGACCGCCGAACACCCGGGGCAGATGTTCTTCCAGAAGCATCTCGACGCTTCAGCCCCGGACTGGGTGCCGCGCGGCAGCATCGAGCACAAGGACCACACCAACGACTACCCCCTGGTCAATGATCCGGCGACCCTGACATGGCTGGGGCAGATTGCCGCGTTGGAAATACACGTGCCGCAATGGCGTTTCGGCCCGGATGGCAACGCACTCAATCCGGACCGGCTGGTGCTGGACTTGGACCCGGGGGAGGGCATGGGGCTGCCCGAGTGTGTGCAGGTCGCGCACCTGGCCCGGGCGATTCTGACGGATATGGGGATGCTGCCGGTGCCAGTGACCAGCGGCAGCAAGGGAATCCATCTCTATGCGGGGCTGGACGGGACGCGCTCGTCGGATGAAATTTCCGCGTTTGCCCACGAGTTGGCGAGGGCCTTGGAAGCGGACCATCCGGATCTGGTGGTCAGCGACATGAAGAAGTCCCTGCGTCGGGGGAGGGTTCTGGTGGACTGGAGCCAGAACAACGCGGCGAAGACCACTGTGGCCCCGTATTCGCTGCGTGGTCGGTTGGAGCCCATGGTGGCGTTCCCGCGGACCTGGCGCGAGCTGGCTTCCCCTGCGCTGGCGCAGCTGGATTACCGGGAAGTGCTGCGGCGGATTAAAAAGCGGAAGGATCCGATGGCGGCGCTGACCGGGCAGTTCGGGGGCATCGGGGCCAAGGCGAAGGACAGCACTGCCAATGACGACGACGGCGGCGTGGACCGGCTGGTGAAGTACCGCAGCATGCGGGATGCGGGCAAGACTCCTGAGCCGGTGCCCGCGGCACGCGCCGATCCTGCCGAGGGGCGGAGTTTTGTTATCCAGGAGCATCATGCGAGCCGGCTGCACTGGGATTTCCGGCTGGAGCGCGACGGCGTTTTGGTCTCCTGGGCGCTCCCGAAGGGCGTGCCCGAATCGACGGGGAAGAACCATCTGGCCGTCCAGACCGAGGATCATCCGCTTGAATACGGGACGTTCGCGGGGTCCATTCCGCGGGGGCAATATGGTGCGGGCGAGGTCACGATCTGGGACGCGGGCAGCTACGAAGCGGAAAAATGGCGGGACGGGAAGGAAATCATTGCCACCCTGACCGGCCGCCCCGAGGGGGGCCTGGGAGGCGTGCGGAAGTACGCCCTGATCCACACCGGCGGGGATGGCCGGGCCGAGAACACCTGGCTGATCCACCTGATGAAGGACCAGCCGGGTGCCAAAGGCGCCGGCAACGGGGCGAGGGAAGAGGCACCGGCCGCCGCAAAGGCTTCGGCCAGGGACGGATCAGGCGTTCCATCGATCATGCCCATGCTGGCGACCGTTGGCTCTGTGCAGGATCTGGACGCTGACGAGGATTGGTTTCTGGAGATGAAGTGGGACGGCGTGCGCGCCATTGCCGCTGTGCAGGACGGCAAAGTCACGCTGACCAGTCGGAACGGCATTGATATGACCGCCGTCTATCCCGAGCTTGCGGAGCTGTCCGACCTTGTGGCTGCCCGCGACGCGGTGCTGGACGGCGAAATCGTTGCCCTCAACAAGGCCGGGAGGCCGGACTTCGGGCTCCTGCAGAGCAGGATGAAACTCACCCGTCCTGCAGATGTTGACCGTGCCCAAAAGGAGGTGCCGGTTCACTTCATGGTCTTTGACCTGCTCTTCGTCGATGGCGAACGGCTCACCGGAGCGGACCTCTCCGCGCGCCGGCCTCGGCTGCAGAGCGCGCTGTCACCGGACCGGGACGGCCGCATTCAGCTGTCCCCGCTGCTGGACCTCACGGCGGAACAGGCGCTGGCGAGCAGCTCGGAGCTGGGCCTCGAAGGCGTTCTGGCCAAAAAGGCCACCAGCCGCTATGAGGCCGGAAAACGGAGCCCAGGGTGGGTAAAAATCAAGCACGAGCGCAGCCAAGAGGTAGTCGTGGGTGGCTGGCGTCCAGGCAAGGGGCAGCGTGAGGGAATGGTCGGATCCCTGCTGCTCGGTGTCCCGGACGGGGGCTCGCTGAACTATGTGGGCCGGGTCGGCACCGGTTTCAGCGAGCGTGAGTTGGTGGAGCTGACCACGGAACTGGCACGCATCGAGCGCCGAACTACACCGTTTGACGATGTCCCGCGCGCCGATGCGGCGGACGCCAGTTGGGTAACTCCGAAGCTGGTGGGCGAGGTGGCCTTTTCGGAATGGACAGGCACCGGACGGCTGCGGCATCCGGTGTGGCGCGGCTGGCGGCTGGACAAAAATGCGCAGGATGTGGAACGCTCTCCCGGTTGATTCGAGCCGTTTCCACTCCACCTCAGCCCAGGTGGCTACGTGGTCCGCCGATTTCCGTGCCGCGTTAACTTCCGTGCTCCGCAGATTCCATGCTCCGCTAAATTCCGTGCTCCGCTAATGTTGAAGCATGAGTATTAATCCGGACCTCCAGGGCCGCAGCTACCCCGCCGGGGCCGTCTATGAAGTCGGCCGTGAAAAGATCCGCGACTTCGCGCTCGCGGTCAAAGCCACCCACCCCGCGCATTTCGAGATTGAGGCGGCCAAGGCTCTCGGGCACGCTGATCTGGTGGCTCCGCCTACCTTCGCCATCATCGTGGCACAGCGGGCCGACGCCCAGCTGATCAGCGATCCGACCTCGGGAATCGACTTTTCCCGCGTCGTGCATGCCGAGCAGCGCTTCACGCACCATCGCCCGATCGTGGCCGGCGACCGCCTGATGGCCGCACTGCACGTGGACAGCGTCCGCGCCATGGGCGGGGGCGCCATGATCACCACAAGGGCAGAAATTTCGACGACGGAGGGCGAGCCGGTGGCCACAACCACGTCCGCCATCCTGGTCCGCGGGGAGGGGCAGTAATGCATATTTCCGCACTCACCGTCGGCCAGGAAGTCGGTTCACGCCGGATCGCGGTGACACGGCAGGATCTGGTCCGCTACGCCGGTGCCTCCGGCGACTTCAACCCGATTCATTGGAATGAACGGTTCGCCCGGGAGGTGGAACTTCCCGGCGTGATCGCGCACGGCATGTTGACAATGGGTGCCGCCATCCAGCTGGTGACCGATTGGGTGGGGGATCCGGGAGCCGTCGTGGATTATCAGACCCGTTTTACCCGGCCCGTGCCGGTCCCCGACTCGGAAACCGGAGCCGAGATCGCCGTCGTCGGCGTTATTGGTGCCCTTGACACAGAGAAATCCACTGTGCGGGTCGATCTTACGGTAAGCGCCGAGGGTCAGAAGGTCCTGGTTAAGGCTCAGGCCGTTGTCCGGCTGGCGTGAATGAATTCCCGCCGCGCTCCATCCTTCTGTGTTCCATCTTTTAGGGTTGAACCCCTCTGCCTGCGCGGCAGCTAGGCTGGAATCGTGACACAGCAAAAGCTCCTGAGTTCCCTGACCACACTGGGCACCGGCGGGGCCGCCGGAAACTTCATCGAGGCCTGTTCGGAACAGGAGATCATCGAGGTGGTGCGTTCGGCCGATGCGGCCGGCGATCCGCTGCTGATCATCGGTGGCGGCTCCAACCTGGTGATTGCCGATGCAGGCTTCGCCGGCACGGTGCTCAGGATCGCCAGCAGGGGCTACACCATCAGCTCGGAGGACAGCTGCGGCGGCGTGTCCGTCGTCGTTCAAGCAGGCCATAATTTCGACGACCTGGTTCACACGGCGGTGCTTCATGCCTGGAGCGGGATCGAGGCGCTCTCCGGCATTCCGGGTCTCGCCGGAGCCACGCCCGTACAGAATGTGGGTGCCTACGGCGCTGACGTGTCACAGACCATTTCGGCCGTCAGGGTCTGGGACAGGCAGCGGAATGTGCTGCAGACGTTCACCCATTCAGAGCTGAAATTTGGGTATCGCGATTCAATCCTTAAACAGACGACGACGGCGGGTTCGCCGCGCTACGTGGTGCTGACGGTCGAGTTCCAACTGGCACTGGGGCGGATGAGCGCACCCATCAGGTACGCCGAGCTGGCGCGGGTACTGGGCGTCGAGGTGGGCAAACGGGCCTACGGATTGGACGTGCGCCGCGAGGTGCTGGCCCTGCGGGCAGGCAAGGGCATGGTGCTGGACACCGAGGACAGGGACACTTGGTCCACAGGCTCCTTCTTCACGAACCCGATGGTAACAGCGTCCGTGGCTCAGTCGTTGCCGGCGGAGGCGCCGAAGTACCCTGCGCCCGACGGCGGATTGGTGAAGCTCAGTGCCGCGTGGCTGATAGACCGCGCGGGCTTTACCAAAGGTTTCGGGCTGCAGAGCGGCAGCGTCTCCGGCGCGCGGGCGTCGCTGTCCACCAAACATACGCTTGCCATCACTAACCGCGGGTTCGCAACCACGGAAGACGTGCTGGCGGTGGCCCGGGCGGTGCGCGCCGGCGTCGACGCCAAATTCGGTATTTCGCTCCAGCCCGAACCATTGCTGATCGGCTGCGTCCTCTGATGTTCGGTCCGGGTTCTTGAAGCGCCGCCGCAGCTAATGCGTCATGCCATACGCCGGTAGGGGGGCAAGACCACTCCACCGTGTGATGCGCCGGCGGGTACCGGCTCCGTAGTGTCGAAGAAGATCAAGAATTACGTCTTCGAAGGGCCTTCACATGTCATCTGCAACACTCCAGAGCCCGATCCGCACGGCTCGCCCGGCGCGGGACCGCCATGTCACCGATTTCATTGCGCTGGCGGAGACAGTCCGGGCCGCTGGCCTGATGAAGCGCGACATTAGCTGGTACACCTGGCGAATGATCAGACTGGGCGTAGCTTTCGCCGCCACAGGCGTCATGTTTGTGACGCTGGGACAGAGCTGGTGGCAGATGTTGACCGCCCTCATCTTCTCCTTCCTGCTGGGCCAGGCCGGCTTCCTGGCCCACGACGCCGCGCACCGGCAGATCTTCGCCTCCGCTAAGAAGAACGAGTGGACCGGACGCATCGTCGGGAACCTCTTCGTCGGACTGAGCTACGGCTGGTGGATGAACAAGCATGGCAAGCACCACGCCAACCCGAATAAAATCGGCAAGGATGATGACATTGCCACCGGCGCCGTAATTTTCAACCCGGAGGACGCCGGCCAGCGCAAGGGCTTCGGCAAATGGTTCGCCGCGCACCAGGGTACGTTCTTCTTTCCGTTGCTGACGCTGGTGGCGCTGGACCTGCACATCTCGGCGCTGCGCCGGGTCTTCAACAAAAATGAGATCGTACCGTCCCGCAAGGCCGAAATCGGGTTCTTGGCCGTGCGCCTGATCGGACTGCCGGTCGCCGCCTTCATCGTCATGGGTCCCTGGATTGCCCTGGCGTTCATGGTTGTTCACCTGGCCTCCTTCGGCGTGTATTTTGGCGGCGCCTTCGCTCCGAACCACAAGGGCATGCCGCTGGTGCCCAAGGACGTCAAGATCGACTTCATGCGCCGTCAGACGCTGATGAGCCGCAACATTTCCGGCGGCTGGTGGGTGGACAAGGGCATGGGTGGCCTGAATTACCAGATCGAGCACCACCTGTTCCCCACCATGTCCTCCAAGAATCTGAAGCTGGTGCAGCCGATGGTCCGTCAGTACTGCGCCGAGCGCAACATCAAGTACACGGAGACCACGCTCGGACAGTCCTACATGATTGTGATGAAGTACCTGAACCGGGTCGGCTTGGGTCAGCGCGATCCCTTCGAGTGCCCGATCACCGCGAACATGCGCTCCGCCCGCTGACCCCTCGGGGAATCGTGCCGCGGGTCGCCGAGGACCGATGAAATTGCGCCGGTTCCGCGTTTGTAGCAGGATCGGCTCATGGAACCCACTGCCGAAGACCTGCGGACCGTCATCGATGATCTGATGGGTCGCTTTTCTGGAATCCCCGATGATAACTGGCAGCTGAATGCCCATGAACTCGACTGGAGCTGCAGGGAAACGGCCGCGCATATTCTGGATGATTTCGGTTTTTACGCCATGCAGCTTTCCGGGACCAAACCACCGCAGGAATCCTATATCGAGTTGCAGGATCCGCCGCCTTGGCGGGATGGTGGCCCGCAACTCCTCTTCTACCCGGATGCCGGCACCGGGACGCCTGGCATTGTCAGCTGCCTCGACGCAGTGGGCGGCCTGCTCGTTGCCGTCGTCGCTGCCGCCCCGGCCGACCGGCGCGGATATCACCCCGCCGGACTCTCCGATGCCTCCGGTTTCGCCGCCATGGGCATTGTCGAAGCCGTCCTGCACTGCCACGACATACTGACCGCCCAGGGCGTCGACTACCGGCCGGACGATGCGATCACCGACCGGGTCCTCGCGCGGCTGTTCCCCGACGTTCGCCGGACGTCCGATTGCTGGCAGGATCTGCTGCGTTCCTCCGGCCGCACTGCTGAGACCCGGGGCCGGCACTGGCGCTGGGATTCGGCGGTGCGCACCGGCCGCTAGATCCCCGGCCCTGCTCCTTCAGCTGAGGTGACCGTGATGAGGCCGTTTCCCTAAGCGTCCCCACTATATCGGCACGTCAGTTTTGCGTTCGGGGACCGTCGCCTATGATGCACCACATGACACATCGCGTGACGCCAGCCATGCTGGCCCGACTCCGGCTTTCCAGCCAGAGCCTGGTGGGCAGCTCCTTTGCTGGCCCCGTCGAAGTGGTGCGCTGGATGACGGCCATGCAGGGCCAGGACCTCCCCGGGGCGCTCTGGTCGGTCGGGCTGCGGGCGCTGGGCACACGCCGGTCCGACGTGCAGGCCGCCTTGGACGCCGGAGAGATCGTCCGCTCCTGGCCCATGCGAGGAACACTGCACCTGACAGCGGCCGAGGATTTGGGCTGGATCATGGCACTGACTTCCACGCGCATGCTTGCCGGTATGGCCGGCCGGCACCGCCAGTTGGAAATTACGACGGCGGACATCGACGCGGCCCGCGATGTTGCGGTCACGCTGCTGGCCGCCGACAACGCCTCGGCGTCCCGTGACGAACTGTTGACCGCCTTCCGGGCTGCCGGCCAAGCGACGGAAAACCAGCGAGGTATCCACCTGTTGTGGCTGTTGAGCCTGACCGGCATGTTGGTCCAAGGTCCCAGCGACGGAAACGCCCAGCGGTTCGTGTTAATGGACCGGTGGATCCGCAGTCCACGATCGATGGACCGGGACGAGGCCCTGGCCGAGCTGGTGCTGCGGTATATGCGCAGCCACGGACCTGCCACACTGAAGGACTTCTGTTGGTGGACCAAACTGACCCTCAAGGACGCCCGCACGGGACTGCAGCAGGTGCAGAGCCGGCTGCTGGAGCTTCAGGTCGACGGCACTATGTACTGGATGTCGCGGGAAACCGCCGATCTGCTCACCTGGCGGGATCTGGATCCTGGGAAGCAGCTCCCGGGATCCAGATCCGTGCTGCTGCTGCCGGGGTTCGACGAGTTCCTGCTTGGCTACACCGACCGCAGCGCAGCACTTCCCCCCGAGTATGCCGCGCTCACCGTGCCGGGCAACAACGGAATGTTCAAGGCCACCATCCTCGCCCGCGGAGAGGTGGTGGGGACCTGGCGCCGAAAGCAGAACACGACGGCGAACGCCCGGCCGGGCGCCGCCGTCGTCGAGCCGGTTCCGTTTGTGGCACTCACCCCGGCCCAACAGCGCGGCTTCGCCAAGGCAGCAGAAGTTTACGCTGCATTCCTGGCCCCCGCCAGCGTCTGACAACGGGGCTTTCTCGCGAATGTCGGCGCTCCCTTGGCCCGTCAAAGCGGCGTCGGCTCGCGACGAAGGGGCTAGCCCGCGACGACGATGTTGCACGTCATCGCTTTCGCGGGGCAGCCCCTTCGTCGGTGGCGGGGCGGTATGCGCACCGGGACGGCAGAGCTCGGCTGCGGGTCAGAGCTCCCCGATGGCGATGTTCAGCATGCGGCGCAGCGGTTCCGCGGCGCCCCACAGGAGTTGATCGCCCACGGTGAACGCGCTGATGTACTCCGGGCCCATCTCCAGCTTCCGAATCCTGCCCACCGGGATGTCCAACGTGCCGGAAGCAGCGACAGGCGTGAGTCCGCGCATGGACGCTTCCTTCGTGTTGGGGATCACCTTGACCCACGGGTTGTCCGCGGCAAGCAGGGATTCAATCTCTGACACCGGCAGATCTTCGCGCAGCTTCAGCGTTAGGGCCTGGGAATGTGAGCGCATCGCCCCGACCCGGATGCACAGGCCGTCCATCAGGATGCGGTCTGCGCCGGAGGTGCCCAGGATCTTGTTGGTTTCCGCGCCGTTCTTCCACTCTTCCTTGGACTGGCCGTTGCCCATGTCCGCGTCGATCCAAGGGATCAGGGAACCGGCCAGCGGGACGCCGAACTGGGCAGAATCCAGTTCCGGGTTCTGCTGCTCCGTCAGCACCGCTCGGTCGATCTCGAGGATGGCGGACGAAGCATTCTGCAGCTCGGAGGCCACGGCTCCGTGCAGCGCCCCGAACTGGTTCAGGAGTTCGCGCATGTGGCGGGCGCCCCCGCCGGATGCGGCCTGGTAGGTCATCGAGGTTCCCCACTCGACCAAGCCGTTGCGGAAGAGGCCGCCCAGGCCCATCAGCATGCAGGAAACGGTGCAGTTCCCGCCAATGAAGTCGCGGACGCCGCCGGCCACCCCCGCATCGATGGCTTCCCGGTTCACCGGATCCAGTACGACGATGGAGTCGTTTTTCATCCGCAGGGTGGAGGCCGCGTCGATCCATAGTCCGTCCCACCCGGCTGCGCGGAGCCGGGGATGTACGTCCGAGGTGTAGTCGCCGCCTTGCGCCGTGACAATGATCGGCAACTTGGCCAGTGTCTCAAGATCGAATGCATCCGCCAGTGAACCGGCGCCGTCGGCGAACCCCGGAGCGGCACCCCCGGCATTGGAGGTCGAAAAAAAGACCGGGTCAATGCCGGCAAAGTCATCCTCGTCCTGCATGCGCTGCATGAGAACGGAGCCGACCATGCCGCGCCAGCCGACAAAACCTACACTTTGTGTCATGGGCCAAGTTTAGACGAGGGATCAGTGAGCACCGTCCTCGTCACGTTACGCGTCGCGTTGCCCGCGGCAATGACATTGCCCAGTTGGTAGACGAAGCCCGGCAGTACCGCCCGGGTTCCCTCCCGGACCAGTACCAGAACATTGAGGTAGGCGGGTATGACGCCCCAGGCTCCCTGCACCATGAATTGAACGAGGAACGCGCCCACGCCCAGCCAAATCGAACCGGAGGCAAAGGCCCTCAGCGGGATGCACGGCAGGGCCAGGGCCGCAAAAAATAATGATGATTCGTTCGCGGCCATACCGTTCGGATAGCGTGCCGGCCAGCAGGCCGCCAAACAAGTACCCCAGGGGATATCCGGCTTGGAAGAGACCGGATGTGAAACTACGTGCGTGCCGCGGGATGCTCTTCAATCGACCACCGGCTGGGGTCCGCCAAAAAGGGCAACTGGGGTATCCCTTGGCCCCGCCCGGAACTTTTCCACCCGGGGTGCCGGGTGTCAAGGCTTCGCTGGAGCCTGCTCCGCACGGAAGGCAGGACGGAAGGAAGGACGGAAATCAGGACAGTTCAGCCAGTTCAGCCAGTTCAGCCAGTTCCGAGGCTGCCGTCAGGCGTCGTCGGAAGTGAACTCGGAACTACCCTTGGCCCACAGTGTGTAGCGGTACTGCGTCCCGTTTTTCCCGGTATGCCAGCCCTCCACCGGTGTCCCGCCGCGGAAGGTCCACTCCGGCCCGAGTTGCGGTGCGCCGGTATCGCCCTCGGTCTCGGAATCGATCACGGTAATCGCTGCGACGTTGGCATGCTCCAGCGCCTGGCCATAGACCTGGCCGCCGCCGATGATCCAGACCTCGTTGCCGCCGGGCCTGAACTGCGCCTCCACCAACGCGTCTTCGAGGGAATGAACGACGATGGCGCCCGCGGCGTCCGGTGTGTCGGCCCAGTCCTGCCGCCCGGTGATGACGATATTGGTCCGCTCCGGGAGCGGGCGGAACTTCGGGGAAAAGGATTCCCAGGTGCGCCGGCCCATGATGACAGGATGGCCGGTGGTGACACGCTTGAAGTGTGCCATGTCCTCCGGCAGTCGCCACGGCATTCCACCGTCCTTGCCGATGACGCCCTGCCGGGTCTGCGCCCAGATCATGCCGATGATGGGCTCGTGGAACCGGTGCAGATCCAGCCCATCCGTCCCGAGGGAGGGTGAGGCGGCCACGGGCGGCACGGCCGATACGGGGTCATTGTTCATACCGCGATCGGGGCCTTAATCGCCGGGTGGTGCTGGTAATTGACCAGCTCGAAGTCCTCAGGAGCGTAGTCAAAAATCGACTCCGGCCTCCGTTTGATGTGCAGCTGCGGGTACGGATACGGCTCACGGCCGAGCTGTTCGGCCACCTGTTCGACGTGATTGTCGTAGATATGCACGTCGCCCCCGGTCCAGACGAACTCGCCCGGCTCCAATCCGGCCTGCTGCGCGATCATCATTGTCAGCAGGGCATAGGAGGCAATGTTGAAGGGAACCCCCAGAAAGGTGTCCGCGCTGCGCTGGTACAGCTGGCAGCTGAGCTTTCCGGGCCCCGCGTCCGGACCGCCGGCCGACGGCGTCACGTAGAACTGGAAGAACGCATGGCACGGCGCCAGCGCCATGTTCTTCAATTCGGCCACATTCCAGGCCGAGACGATGTGCCGACGGGAGTCCGGATCGCTCTGCAGCCCCGCCATCAGCTCGGCGATCTGATCGATGTGGCCGCCGTCGGGGGTCGGCCAGGAGCGCCACTGGACGCCGTAAACCGGGCCAAGCTCGCCGTCGTCGTCGGCCCATTCATTCCAGATCTTGACGCCGCGCTCCTGCAGCCACTTCACATTGGAATCGCCGCGCAGGAACCACAGCAGCTCCAGGGCCACGGACTTGAAGTGCACGCGCTTGGTGGTGATCAGCGGGAAACCCCGGCTCAGATCGAAGCGCAGCTGACGGCCGAAAACGCTGCGCGTGCCGGTGCCGGTGCGGTCCGCTTTGGCGGCGCCGTGCGCCAGCACGTCGCGCAGGAGGTCTTCATACGGGGTAGGAATGGTCACGGCACCAGTCTACCGGCGGCCGTTTCAGTCCTCGTACGGTTTGTATTGCTCCACGGAGACGATCTGGGGCTCATCCGCGCAGCTGATCTGGCAGATAATGACCTCGCCCGGGGCCAGGAAGGGATCGGCCGTGGGCAGCGCGGCACGGAGCGACGGCGGCATGTGGGCGCCCAGCTGCGCCAGTACCGTGGGCAGGGCCGGCCGGTGGGTGCACAGCGCCACCGGGCGGCGCTTTTCCAACAGGCGTCCGACGACGGCGGACGTCTTGTGCGGTTGCCGGCCATGTTTTGCTTCGGTCAGGGAATCGTAAATCTTCACCTTGGCGTTGGACTCCTTGACATAGGGAGACATCGTGGACACGCACCGCAGCCAGGGACTGGTCGCCACTCGGCCGGGACGCCAGGCCATTAACAGCCGGCTGAGCGTCAGGGCCTGGCGCAGCCCGGTCGCGGCCAGCGGACGGTCGCCCTCGGCCAGGGTCCAGGCAGAGCGGGGTTTGGCCTTGGCATGGCGGACGACCAGCAGCGGCCACGTCGCCAGCTCGGACCGGCGATGCGCCGCCACCAGGGCATCGAGAGGTTCCTTGTCCGTTGGGTTGGAGAGCAGCTCCGCGGCGCGCTCCGGGGAACACCACAGGAAGCCGTCCACTTCGTTGCCGTCCGGAACCGGAACGGCATCGGGGACGTTGCTGGCCCAGTACTGGACCTCCTTGAGCCCGGCATTGACGACATACACGGTAGCCGGCAACGGAATGCCGAGGCTGATGTTCAGCCCGATTTCCTCGGACACCTCCCGCACGGCGCACTCGGGCAGCGTCTCGCCGTCGTCGAGCTTGCCCTTGGGCCAGGACCAATCGTCGTAGCGCGGCCGGTGGATCAGCAGCACCTTGAGTTCCTTTTTGGTCACCCGCCAGCACAGGGCGCCCGCGGCGCGTACGTCGAAGGCCTGTACGCCGGTGGCCCCCGGGCTCCCGGCTGCCGTTCCGGAAGTCCTTCCGGGCGCGCCGGAAGCCGATGAAGGGTTCTTCATCAATGCCGGGTGGACGACCGCTGGCGGGAACGGCTGGCCAGCAGCCAGGACTGCACATCGGAGAGCGGCGCCCCGGACTCGGTCAGATGATGGCGTGTCCAGTCACCGGCGTCGTCAAGATGCCAGCTGGAGGTTTCGGGATCGACGTAACGGTCCAGCAAGGTGAGGACGTAGGTAATGTCATCCGGGTTGCGCAGCTGAACCAGCGCTTCCACCCGGCGGTCAAGGTTGCGGTGCATCATGTCCGCCGATCCGATGTAGACCACCGGGTCCCCGCCATTGGCAAAGGTGAACACGCGCGAGTGCTCCAGGAAGCGGCCCAGAATGGAACGCACCCTGATGTTCTCGCTCAGACCGGGCACGCCGGGACGCAGCGAGCAGATACCGCGGACAATGACGTCCACCTGGACGCCGGCCTGTGAGGCGCGGTAGAGCGAATCGATAATCGCCTCGTCGACGATGGAGTTGACCTTAATCTGCACCTTGGCCGGCAGCCCGGCACGCTTGTTGGTGATTTCATGTTCGATCCGGTCGATCAGGCCGGACCGGACGGACCGCGGGGCCACCAGCAGGCGCTTGAACGTGGACTTGGGCGCATAGCCGGAGAGCTGGTTAAAGAGCTTCGTCAGGTCCTCACCCACCTGGTTGTCCGCCGTCAGCAGGCCCAGGTCCTCGTAGTAGCGCGCGGTGCGGGGGTGGTAATTGCCGGTGCCGATGTGACAGTACCGGCGCAGCCCATCGAGCTCTTGGCGCACCACCAGCGAAAGCTTGCAGTGCGTTTTCAGCCCGACAATGCCGTACACCACGTGCACGCCGGCCTGTTCAAGCTTGCGTGCCCAGGAAATGTTGGCCTGCTCATCAAACCGGGCCTTGATCTCCACCAGCGCCAGCACCTGCTTGCCGGCCTCGGCCGCATCGACCAGCGCGTCCACGATGGGCGAGTCTCCGGAGGTGCGGTACAGGGTCTGCTTGATGGCCTGGACCTTCGGATCCGACGCGGCCTGTTCCAGGAAGGCCTGGACCGAGGTGGAGAACGAATCGTAGGGGTGATGCAACAGAATGTCACGGCGGCGCATCGCCGCAAAGACGTTGGCCGCCTTGGCCGTTTCCGATTCATTGAGGTAGCGGGACGTATGCGCAACGTTCTTGGGATAGCGCAGATCGGAGCGATCGATGCCCCCAATCACGGACAGGCCGCGCAGGTCCAGCGGGGCAGGGAGGGCATAGACCTCCGATTCCTCCACATCGAGCTCGCGCACCAAGAGCGCCTGAATATTGGGATTGATGTCCGTTGCGACCTCAAGGCGGACAGGCGGCCCGAAGCGGCGGCGCAGGAGTTCCTTCTCCAGGGCCTGCAGCAGGTTTTCCGCGTCGTCCTCTTCGACCTCGAGGTCCTCGTTGCGGGTGACGCGGAACGTGTGGTGTTCAAGCACCTCCATGCCCGGGAAGAGCTGGTCCAGATGCTCGGAGATGACCTCCTCGAGCGGAATGAACCGGGCCACCCGGCCGGGGACCGTTCCGGCGCGCGGACCGTCCACCGAGATCAGACGGGGGAGCTGGTCCGGAACCTTGAGCCGGGCGAAGAGCTCCTTGTCGCTGACCGGATTGCGCACCACCACGGCCAGATTCAGCGATAGGCCGGAGATGTAGGGGAATGGGTGGGCCGGATCCACTGCCAGCGGGGTGAGGATGGGGAAGACCTTCTCCGCGAACATGGTGCTCAGCGTCGCTTTAGCCGTCTCATCAAGTTCGTCCCAGTGCATCAGATGGATGTTCTCGGCGGCCAGCGCCGGGCGGATCTGATCTGCGAAGGTGCGCGCGTGCCGGACATGCAGCTCGTGGGCCGCGTCGCTGATCTGCTCCAGCACCCCGATCGGGCTCAACCCGGCGGGGGAGGGGACGGCCAATCCCGCGGCGATGCGCCGCTTCAGCCCCGCCACCCGCACCATGAAGAATTCGTCCAGATTGGAGGCGAAGATGGACAGGAAATTAACCCGTTCCAGCAGCTGCAGATCCGGGTCTTCGGCCAATTCAAGGACCCGCGCGTTGAAGGCGAGCCAGCTCAGCTCACGGTCCAGAAACCGATCGGGAGTCACCTCGCCGTCGGGTACCAAGTTGGGAGCGAACTCGGGAATATCAATCCGGTCCTCCGTCGCCCTCGAGGCCTGCACCTCGGAGGAACCAAATCGTTCAGTGACCAGAATGGCCGCCGTGTTCGGCGCGCCCGCCGTTTCCGGATTCATTATGTCTCCCCTAGAGCTCGGTTCTCCCCCCTTCAACAGTACAAGTTATTCGCTTTCTTCACGGCAGCTTTCTTCGCTGCGGCTTCTAGACTCCGGCTTTTCCACTCCGGCTTCTTCATTCCGGCCGCGGCCCGTACATGACATCCGCGTCCCACCGGGTGAACCCCAGACTGCGATACAGCGAGACGGCAGCCTGGTTGTCAGCATCCACGTAGAGCATGATCGCGCTCAGTCCCCGGCCCTGCAGGTATCTGATCCCGGCCGTGCTGAGAGTGCGGCCCAGTCCGGATCCCTGGGCCTGCGGTGTCACGCCGACGACATAGACCTCACCCAACGAGGGGTGGTGGCCGGTCTCCGGGTGAACCTTGGTCCAGTGGAAGCCCAGGATCGTTCCCTCGGCGTCGGTGGCCAAGAAGAAACCCGCCGGATCGAACCAACGTTCCGTCATCCGGGCCTGCAGATCGGAGAGCGTCATGGAACCCTGTTCGGGATGGTGGGCAAAGGCCGCGGCGTTCGCCGCCAGCCAAGCGTGTTCATCCTGGCCGGGCATAAAGGTCCGCAGCGTGACGCCCGGCGGGAGTACGGCTTCCGGCAGCGCCTGGTCAGACCCGTGCGTGCGGATCAGCCGCATCCGCCACAATTCCCGCACGGCCACGTACCCGTAGCGGGCGGCCAGATCAGCGGCCGCCTCGTGATCGCCATGGGACCATGCCTTGATCCCGGCCAGTCCCCGGTTTGCTTTCAGCTTGTCGACCAACAACGTTCCGACGCCCTGGTTGCGGTAATTTGGGTGCACCACGATCTCCAGTACGCCGGACCCGCCGACCGGGGATACGACGGCGAGGCCGGCTAGGTCCTGGCCGGTGGAGGGATCGGACTTTTCCTCCGGCGCGTAGGCCAGCAGAGTCAGCAGCGCGTCCGCCTCCGCGGCCGGCGACGCCAACTCCACGAGGGTCTGCTCGGAGAGCGGGGGGTTGCCGTCGGTGTCGAAGGCTGCCGCGACCAGGGCCATGATGTCCCGCAGTGCCTCGGGCTCCGGGGCGCCGCTGCCGGTCCGGACCGGCCAGTTATCCGTCTCTGTCTCGCTCATGGACAAAGCCTAGTGCCCGGCACCGGTACTGGCGAGGAACGACGGCGCCGCCGGCTATGCGGACGTCATCTCCGTTGTCCGGCATGCTGTTGCCTGTGCTGTTCTCCATGCTGTCGCCAGCCGTTTGGGGCATTTGCGGATTGCCGCGAAACTGCTCTAGAGTGAACAGGTCAACTTGACCAGGCCCCATGACGACCGTCCGCTAAGGAACTACTGAGCGGACGGACCCGGCGCCGGCCAAGCCGAGGGGGATGCACCACCGGGGTGCCTTCGATACGTTCAACCCGTATGTCCTCCACCAAGCAGCCAAATGAACCGGCGGCTATTCGGAGCACCGGTTCCTTACGCTTCCGCGAGTTCTTCATCCGGCATCCGGGCAGTCGATAGCCGGTAGCCGACATTGCGGACCGTGCCGATCAGATTTTCGTGATCCGAGCCGAGCTTCGCCCGTAGTCGCCTGACATGCACATCAACGGTCCGGGTGCCTCCGTAGTAGTCGTAGCCCCAGACCTCGTTGAGAAGTTGGACACGTGTGAACACCCGCCCGGGATGCTGGGCCAGGTACTTCAGCAGTTCGAATTCCTTGTAGGTCAGGTTCAGCACGGCGCCGTTGACCCGGGCTGTGTAGCTGTTTTCATCAATGACCACTCCGGCGGCGCGGATTTCGGCCGGGACCGCCTCATCCGATGCCCCGGAGCGTGCCAGGGCCAGTCGCAACCGTGCCTCCACTTCCGCGGGGCCGGCCGAATCGAGCACAATGTCGTCTGCGGCCCAGGTGGCGGAAACCGCGGCCATGCCACCCTCGGTGAGAATCAGTATCAGGGGTGTGTCCAGCCCGGTGGTCCGTAGGAGCTGGGTCAATGACCGGGAGCCTGCCAAGTCCTTGCGGGCATCGAGCATGACGATATCGCACGGTTCAGTGTCCAGCAGAGCGGTGGGAACCGCGGGGAGAATATGAACCCGGTGGCTGAGAAGTTCCAAGGCAGGCAGGATATCCACCGACGAGCCGTTGCTGTTGGTCAGTAATAGGATCTGGGACATGCTTCCTCCAATGTGCTCAGCGCGCATCATCGGGCGGTTCCCGCGCCGCCGTTCATGGCCCTCGGCGCGGGATGTTTTTCATAGTGTACTGGCATGGACGGCGGATGGCTCCGCCGCGCCGCTATACCGCGGGTCCGGCAGACATCCCCCGCATAGGGCAGGATTGGACTGTGAAAACGTGGACGATGGGTATAGCCGGCGTAGTGGCCCTTGCCATCATCATCGCCAGCTCGTATGGAGCGCTGGGGCTTTCACTTGCCGCGGGGATCCTGGTCTCCGTGCTCTTCGGCTTCGGCTGGCCGCACTACCTGAGCATCCCGGCGAAGAAGACGCTCGGTACCGTGATCACGCTGGTTGGAACGTGCGGCGCCGTCGCTGCGGCCGTCTCCCCGGGGCCCGGCTATCTGATCTGGCTTCCGGTCTTCCTTGCCCTTGGCATCGGGGCGGTCTTTGTGGTCCAGCTGATCCGCGGCACGGGGCAAAGCCACCGGCTGGAATCGACGCTTGGGGCCAGTGCGGGGGTGCTGCTGGCGGGGCTGGGCTCCGGCTGGATTGCTGCGCACCGGTTCACCGGCGACACCGCGATGACGCTCATTGCCGGGGTCAGCGCACTCGTGGCCCTGCTGATCGGCATGATCAGCTGGCCGGATCGGGTGATTGCCCCGTTGGCCATACTTCTAGCCGCCCTCGCCGGACCATTGGCGGCCCTGCTGTTCTCCGAGCTCCATGTCCTGGAGGCCGCGGTGATCGGCGCCGCCGTGGCCGCGGTGCTGATGAGTTTCCGGCGCCTGGCGGGTACCGCGGGGCGGCCGCGGAACTTCCAGGGCGCCATCGCGATGGGCATCGCCCCGTTGGGAGCCTTGGGCGCGCTGGTGTATTTCATTGACAAGCTGCTGATAACGTAGGGCCCTGAACTTCGCGATAGGATGACGACATGTCGATACTGGGTTTGGAAATTTTCTACATATGTCTGCTGGTCATCGCCGGTCTGGCGATGGCATGGTTTGCCGTTCTCGTTCTGTGGCGTCTCTTCAAGGGCCAGCAGTAAACAGCGGCGGCCTTGTCCGCATGACATAGTGGCGGAGGTAGCACCGTGCCGATCGAGATTCCAACGGATCTAACGCCCGAGTTGGTCCCGCTCTCCTGGCTGTTGGGGCAATGGCGCGGCAGCGGAAGGTTGGGCACCGGCGAGGCCGAGTCAGAGTATTTTTCCCAGCTGGTTTCCTTTGAGACCAACGGCCTGCCCTATCTGCAGTACACGGCCCGCAGTTGGCTCACCGACGAAGACGGCCTGCAGTTGCGCCCCCTATCGGTGGAGACCGGATTCTGGTCCTTGGACCGCCAGCTTAATGACGCGGACGGCGGTCCCGGCCTGATCCCGGCGGATATTGTCCCCGCCTTGACGACGGCGGACGAGGTGGAAAGACTGCGTAATGCCGACGGCGGTTTTGACATCATGGCGAACATTATTCATCCTGGTGGCATTGCGGAGCTCTATTACGGCCAGATCAAGGGTCCGCAGATCCAGCTCGCCACTGATGCTGTGATGCGCGGGGCCGGCTCGAAGGATTACAGTGCGGCCACCCGGATTTTTGGCCTGGTCAACGGCGACCTGTTCTGGCGTTGGGACGTTGCCGCGCAGGGCAGCTCCCTGGAGGCCCATGCCTCCGCGATCCTGAAGAGATGCAATCCTGCCCCAAAAAATGATGACTGAGCTGCCCGCCGTGGTGTGGCAAGCCGTTGGCGCCGTACCGTGGCGGAATACCGGTCCCGACGGAAGCGTTAGGCCAACATGACGTATAACAGCACTCTGTTGCGGCGCCCGGGCGCCGTCGAGGCCGGTGGTCTGGACGCCGGCGTTGCCGCCCACTACGGTGATCCATACCGTGAACAGCGCCTGCTGGCTGGCGTGCACGTCGCCGCCGCGCAGGGAAAGAACCTCACCGCCGTCGTCGACCTTTCCCACCGCGGCGTGGTGACGGTTTCCGGCCCTGACCGGCTCAGCTGGCTCAATACGCTCTCCTCTGCGCAGCTGACCGATCTGGCGCCCGGGGTAAGCACGGAGCTGCTGCTGCTCAGTATTCAGGGACGGATTGAGCATGACGTGCGGGTGCTCGACGACGGCGCCACCACCTGGCTGATTGTCGAAGCAGCCGAGGCGGCGCCGCTGGCCGCATGGCTGACCGGCATGAGGTTTATGCTGCGCGTCGAGGTCGCTGACGTTTCCGGGCTTTGGGCCGTGGCCGGCACGGTGAATCCGGTGACTGAGTGGTCCGAACGTCTCTGTTGGCGCGATCCGTGGCCGCACATTGCTCCCGGCGGTTTCGCTTACACCGCGGTTCCCGAGGAGTCACACCCCGGGCTGGACCGCAGCTGGTTCGAATACCTGATCCCGATGGCAGATCTTGATGCGGCCGTGGGGGTACGGCCGCTGGCCGGATCGTGGGCCGCCGAGGCGCTGCGGATCGCCGCCTGGCGGCCGCGTCTGGGCGCCGAGACCGACGATAAGACGATCCCGCATGAGCTGGACCTGCTGCGCACCGCGGTGCACCTGGCCAAGGGTTGTTACAAGGGCCAGGAAACGGTGGCCCGGGTCCACAACCTGGGTCATCCGCCCCGCCGGCTGGTGTTCCTGCAGCTGGACGGCTCGCAGCACACGCTGCCCGCGGCCGGCAGCGCTGTGCTCCTTGGGGAACGCCAGGTGGGAACGGTGACCTCGGTGGCCCAGCACTTCGAGATGGGTCCGATCGCGCTGGCCGTGATCAAGCGGACCGTGGATCCCGCCGCGGAACTGACGGTGCTCGATGCCGGGGAAAAATACGTGGCGGCTCAGGAAACGATCGTGGCCCCCGACGCCGGGCAGGTCGTTGGCCGCCAGACCGGTTTCCTTCGGGTGCCGCGCTAACGGGCACAACCCCGCCGTGCTCCCGGAGAATCATGACAAGATGCATGCTTGGCAATCTGCGGGTTGCGGGAACGACAAAGACCGCTGTATATTCTATCTGGAATAATCCTCAACGAGCAGCCTGGCCCCCGGTAAGTCCCGCCGCCTCATTTCGGACCAGCTGGTCCGCGTGCCACTCGGCCCAAATGCCGCCCAACCACCTCCAGGAGCAGCAGACATGCCTCGTTCCTCCGCCCTCAATCCGTTGTCGGTTGCCGCCCTGGCCCTGCTGGCCGAGCGGCCCATGCACCCGTACGAGATGTACCAGTTGCTGATGGCGCGCAGCGAGGATCGGCTGCTCAAGATCCGCCCGGGAACGCTGTACCACTGTGTCGGGCGGTTGGAAGAGCAGGGGCTGGTCAGGGCGGCCGGTACAGACCGGGAAGGGAACCGTCCGGAACGGACCAGCTACGAAATTTCCGGGCCCGGACGGGAAGCGCTGTCGGTTCGGCTCCGGGATCTGCTGGCCACCCCGGTCAACGAATACCCCAGCTTCCCACTGGGTGTCGCTGAAGCGCACAACCTGCCGGGGGACGACGTCGTCGAACTACTGGAGGAGCGCGTCGCCGCGCTGGAGGGACAGCTGACCCGACTGGTCCACGGCGAACGGATCGTCACGGAAAAAAACGTGGCAAAGAAATACTGGATCGATCTTTCATATCAAATGACCATGCTGCGGGCGGAGATTGACTGGGTCCGCGGCCTGCAAAAAGACATCAAGACCGGCAGCCTTGGCTGGTAGGTCCTTTCCCAAGGAGCACAGTGGAAAACGTGAAACGGCCGTGGCCGGCCCTCTGGTCGCTGGTGATCGGCTTTTTTATGATTCTGATCGACACGACCATTGTTTCGGTGGCCAATCCGGCCATTATGGATGGTCTGCACGCGGATATTAATTCCGTCATCTGGGTGACGAGCGCCTACCTGCTGGCGTACGCGGTGCCTTTGCTGATCACCGGCCGCCTGGGTGACCGCTTCGGCCCGAAGAATCTTTACCTGGCCGGTCTGGTGGTCTTCACCCTTGCCTCGCTCTGGTGTGGCCTGTCCGGTGATATCACCATGCTGATCACCGCACGGGCGGTGCAGGGTCTGGGCGCTGCACTGATGACACCGCAGACCATGGCGGTCATCACGCGGATCTTCCCGCCGGACCGCCGCGGGCAGGCGATGGGGCTGTGGGGTGCCACGGCCGGCGTCGCCACCCTGGTGGGGCCGATCCTGGGCGGGGTGCTGGTGGACGGGCTGGGCTGGGAATGGATTTTCTTCATCAACGTTCCCATCGGCATCGTCGGCTTCGTGCTGGCCTGGCGGCTGGTGCCGACGCTGAGCACGCACCCGCACAGGTTCGACATTGTGGGCGTGGTGCTCAGCGCCGTCGGCATGTTCCTGCTGGTCTTCGGAATCCAGGAAGGGAGCACCTACAACTGGGGGACCATCACCGGCGTCATCAGCGTCTGGGGGCTCATTAGTGCCGGCATCGCCGTGCTGGTACTCTTCGTGATCTGGCAGGCGCTGAACAAGGGCGAGCCGCTGCTTCCACTGCAGCTGTTCCGCGAACGCAACTTCTCGCTGGCCAACATCGCCATCACCACCGTGGGCTTCAGCATTACCGCCATGAGCCTTCCCCTGATCTTCTACTACCAGCTGGTCCGCGGGCTGACCCCGACCCAATCGGCCCTGATGATGGTGCCGATGGCGCTGATCTCAGGCGGGCTGGCCCCCGTGGTGGGCAGGCTCGTGGATCGGGTCAACCCGAAATATATCGCGTCCGCGGGGCTGGCGCTGATGGCCGTTGCGCTGTTCTGGAACGCGGCTTTGATGGCACCGGATACGTCCATCTGGTTGTTCCTGCTGCCAAGTGCCGTGCTGGGGCTGGCGAACGCGGGGATCTGGGCGCCGCTTTCCACCACAGCAACCCGCAATCTGGGGCCGCGTGAGGCCGGTGCCGGTGCCGGGATTTACAACACCACCCGCCAGGTCGGTGCCGTCCTCGGCAGTGCCGCGATCGCTGCGCTGATGCAGGCGCGGCTGTCGGCGGAGCTGCCGAAGATTCCCGGCGCCACCGGACAAAGCAATTCGATGGAGTTCTCCGGGAGCCTGCCGCAGGTGCTTCATGCCGGCTTCTCCACGGCCATGGGCCAGTCCGTCATGCTGCCCGCCGCTGTCATTATCCTTGGCGCCGCGGTGGCGATGTTCCTGGCCAAGCCGAAGCCGGTCGGAAACTGGGACGGTGGCAGCGGCCAGAGCGCTGTAAAGGCCGACGGCGGCGCGGCCGTGCCAGTGGGGCCGTCAGCGGGGGAGGGCAATGCCCGCGCTGCCCGATCCGGAAGGCACGTGGCCGTCCCTGTAGACGCCGAGTAGCCGGCCGGCCGGTTAGGGGCGGGCTGCGCGGTCGCCGCGCGGTGGCCGGTCAGTCCACTGGCGGTGCGCTCAGCCCGCGAGGAGTCGGATCAGCCCAGCCGGACGGATGGCTGGGTCCCGGCCCATTCCAGACCCAGCGAGCGGGCCAGGGCATTGGACGCAAAATTGCTCACGTCGGCCCGCCATTGCAGGATCAGTCCAGAGGCCAGCGCCTCGTGCGCGGCCACCGACGCGGCCAATAGACCCCAGCCCTGGCGCCGTTGGTCCGGAGCGACCAGAACTCCGAGCCTGGCCAGCAGGCCCTGCCACTCGGTATAGGCACCGCAGGCCAACGGAACGTCTTCGTTCATCAACGTGAACTTATGTTCCAAGGTGCCCAGCCTTATCTCATTCGCGTCATCCGGAGGGCACTGCAATTCGAGCCGGACGGCCGCCGGATTGCCCGCCGAGACAGCGAGTTCAGTGGCTGGCTGGACCAAGGGGAGGTCATCGGCGAAATACAGGGACGCCGTACCGAGGCCGTGGCCGCCATAAGCACGAGTCAAGCCGAGCAGGGTGGCGTGATCTGTGAGTTCGGCGTCGGTGAAACCGGCGGCAGCATCGACGACCCAGCCGGGGCCCACCAGCAGCGAGCGGCCCCAGAGTCGGATGAAGCTTAGGGTAACGGCGTCGTCGTCGCACTTAACCACCCTGCCGGTGTCCGTTTCAGCGGCGCGGCCGATGGCGCCGTCGTGCAATCCGAGCCGCCGTTCCCACGCCAGCTGCACGATGGGAATGCTGCCCTCGTCAAAACTCATGTTTCCACGGTCTCACATCCGCTCTGATGGAATCATGTCGGGTCGGGATCCGATCGGAATCAGCCGAAGAGGATGGCGGCCTCGTCATAGCGGTGCTGCGGAACCGTCTTAAGGTTGCCCAGCGCCTTGTCGAACGGGACATGGTCAATTTCGGTGCCGGTGAGGGAGACCATGGTTCCCCACATGCCGTCGACCACCGAATCAATGGCCGCCATGCCCAAGCGGGTGGCCAGGACGCGATCAAAGGCCGAAGGCACACCGCCGCGCTGAATGTGGCCGAGGATGGTGGCCCGGGTTTCGATTCCGGTCCGTTCCTCGATCGCAGGGGCCAGCTGATCGGCGATTCCGCCTAGTCGCGGCCGGCCGAAGGTGTCCAGCCCCCGTTCCGAATGGGGTGACTCCATGTCCGTGGTGACGAAGCCTTCCGCCACCACAACCAGAGGCGCCCTGCCGCGTTCGTGGGCTTCGTCGACCCAGTCTGTGATTTGTTCCATGCTGATGGGCTGTTCGGGGATGAGGATTGCGTGGGCGCCGGAGGCCATGCCTGCGTGCAACGCAATCCAGCCCACATGCCGGCCCATCACCTCGGCAATCATGCAGCGATGATGAGATTCGCCGGTAGTGCGGAGCCTGTCGATCGCTTCCGTCGCGATTTGGACAGCGGTGTCAAAGCCGAAGGTGTAGTCCGTCGCGTCCAGATCATTGTCAACGGTTTTCGGCACACCGACAATCTTCAATCCTGCGTCGGTGAGCCGTTTGGCCGCTGCAAGGGTGCCCTCACCGCCGATCGCAATGATCGCGTCGATCCCCATCCGGTCCATGTGCGCCTTGATGACATCGGAACCGCCGTTACCCTCGAACGGATTGGTGCGCGAGGTTCCCAGAATAGTGCCACCCTGCTTGGAAATACCGCGGACACTTTGCCGCGGCAGGTCCATGATGTCGCCCTCGACGACGCCGCGCCAGCCGTCGCGGAAACCGACAAATTCCTGCCCATGGATTTTGATGCCCTTCAGTACGGCACCGCGGATCACAGCGTTGAGCCCGGGGCAGTCGCCGCCGCTGGTGAGAATTCCGATTTTCATATTTGGCGCAAGTCCTTCGGGAGGAGTGGTCAAGGATGCCGAGCACTCCGTTGAGCTCTTCCAACGAGTCTAGACGGTCGTGTGACGCGGGCAACTCGGGTCCGGCGCGCGGACGCTGTATGTCCAATCTCAGCCCAGGAGAGCCCGCTCACGATTGAATTGTTATCATGAGGTTTCAAGCTCCACTCAATGGGATTGGAAGGATCATGATATGGCGAGTCAGGACGACCGCGGGGAAGAGCCTCCTCTCCCCGTCCAAGGTTCTTCCGGAGCCCGTTCCGCAGCCCAGGGAGAAGATGAAAACCGGCGCGGATCCTCCGAGGAATTGGCACCGGGTGAAGTAACTCAGGATGCCAAGGGCCTTGGAGCGATTTTCGGTGATGCGGATCGTTCGGCAAGCGACGACCCGGTAAAGCCCCCGAGCGAGGCAGAAGCAGCGTCGATGGCCGAAATGGACAAAAAGTTTACTAGCCATGAATCAGAAAGTGGCGAGAAGTACCTTACCGAAGGCGACTAAATCGGCAAATGCAGGATCGAAGCTTCCACATTGGGCTGGCTCAGTTCGTTGACGAGAGTGCGACGCCGTCCTGCAGCTGAAGGACCAGCCAGGGACTGAAGGCAAAGGGAGTCGCGGCCGCTGACCGGCGTAGGTCTTGAAGCTTTACCCAAGCCCAATCGCACACTTCGAGGGAGTTCGGATCTAGGGTCGGACCATCCCAATAAATGGCGCTGAACACCGGGCAGATTTCGTTTTCGACGATGCCGGATGCGTCAACGGCGCGGTAGCGGAATTCAGGCAATACAAGGGTGGGCGCGGTTAGTTCAATGCGGAGCTCTTCCGCTGCCCGTCGGCCGATTGCATTCTCGAACGATTCACCGGGGGCCGGGTGTCCGCAGAAGGCGTTTGTCCACACCCCCGGCCATGTCAGTTTTGACAGGGCGCGCCGGGTGACTAGGGTGCGTCCGTGGGTGTCGAAAACATGGCAGGAAAAGGCCAGGTGCAGAGGGGTGTTTCGACTGTGCACTGTCCGCTTGTCTGCGGTGCCAATTTCGCGGCCCTCGTGGTCCATCAGCCGGACGTGCTCCACCGGAGTGTTCATTTTATGTCCTTTCGGTTCGTGGTCGTGCTGGCCGCAGCTTCTGAAATCCGGTGCGCCATGCCTTTGAAGATCACGCCATGGAACGGCAGAACGGCCAGCCAGTAGAGCCTTCCCCCTAATCCCCTGGGAAAGAACAGGGCCCGCTGGACGTATAGGGAGCCGCCGTCGTCGTCCTTGGCCTGCATTTCGAGCCATGCAAGACCCGGTACTTTCATCTCTGCCCTGAGTCGAAGCAAGTGTCCACGATCGATCTTTTCAACCCGCCAAAAATCCAGCGCGTCGCCGGTATTCAGTTGTTTGGGGTGCCGTCGCCCGCGGCGCAATCCAACGCCGCCGACGAGTCTGTCCATCCAGCCACGAATGGCCCAGGCCAGCGGGAAGGAGTACCAGCCGTTGTCGCCGCCGATGCCTTCAATGACCTGCCATAGTTGCTCCCTATCGGCGTGGGTGTGCTGTTGTCTCGTGTCGTGATAGATGCGTTGTCCGGCCCACTGCGGGTCGCTGGGCATAGGATCACTGGGCGCGCCAAGGACGGACGCATCCTGCCAACTCGTTTCCACGTCTCCGACTGCTAGTTTGGCCAAGGCGAGCCGGACGGCCTGACGGTAACCGGTCGGACCGGGCCCCGGCAGCGGCACGTAGCTGTGAATATCCTGTTCTTGGACGATGCAATCGTAGAGTAGCGAACCGATCAGCGGCACGGCCAAAGACCGCGGAATCGGGGTGACGAGATTGACCCATTGCGAAGCAAGCCATGGCGTGAGGACCGGTAAGGCAAGAACGGGTCGATGCGGCAGCCCTGTTTCCGCGGCGTAGCCATTCATTACTTCGTCGTAGCGCAGAACGTCCGGGCCCCCTATATCAAAAGTTCGGTTGAGACCGGCCGGCAGCCCTGCGGCACCCAGGAGGTAGTGCAGTACGTCTCGGACTGCGATGGGCTGTACTCGGTTGCGAACCCACCGCGGTGCCACCATCACGGGCAGTACTTCGGTCAGCTGCCGGATCATTTCGAAGGAGGCAGACCCGGATCCAATGACGACACCCGCCTGCAGGACGGCCGTTGGGACGCTCGAAGCCAGTAGGATCTCCCCTACGTCCACCCTTGAGCGCAGGTGGCGGCTTAGCCCTGTGACGGAGGGGTGCAGACCGCTTAGGTACACAATTCGATGCACTCCGCCGTCGCTGGCAGCGACGGCGACATTCGCGGCACAGCGGCGCTCAATCTCATCAAACTGTTGGTGGCTCTTCGAGGAGGCTCCCATGGAGTGGACAAGGTAGTACAAGATGTCAGCCCCGGCTGCCGCAGTCCGCAGCGATGATGGATCCTCCAGATCCCCTTGGATAATATGCACCCGTGGCCCCCATGGAACATCGGTGAGTTTGCTCGGTGACCGTACCAGAACCCGAACGTTGTATCCGGCATCCAGCAGACGTGGCACGAGACGGCCACCGATGTATCCGGTGGATCCGAGCACCAAGGCGGTTGCAGTCATGGTCGAGATCTCCGGTTTCTCTTGTCGTCGTGGTCCGGTAGTCCATTATGGGCCTGATGCACGGTGGCGGTTATTGCAACCGGGGTTCGGATCTTTTCCGCCGCCGTGCCGCGGCCCAAGGACAACGTGGCCAGGAGCCCAATGGCCAGAAAACCCGCTGCGGCATAGGCGGAGTATTTAGTGCCATTGGAAAATGCCTTCCTGCCAGCGTCGGCTACCGCAAGCGTCTGTGTGTTGTTCTCCAAGCCTGCGATCGCGGCACCGGAACTTTCCACGACGGCGGATACCACCTCGCTACGGCTCGGCTCGGGTACCAGCCGGTCTTTAAGAGAGTTGTCCAGCTGTACGGTGGCCGTCGTAAACAAAATGGTGCCGAGCACTGCAATGCCTAAGGCGGAGCCGATCTGCCGAGCCGTACTCGCAGTGCCGGATGCCTGCCCGCTTTTGGCAGGTGGCACGTCTTTGAGGACAACACCGGTGAGTTGGGCGGTGGCGAGTCCAACGCCGAATCCGTAGACAAAGAGGAAAGGAATGAGAATTCCCCAGCCGGTAGAAGGTCCTATCACCGCACCGAGGCCTGTGATCCCCACAATTTCGGCGGCAATGCCGATCCTGACGACGGCCACCGCGGGGATCTTGTTTCCGAGAGCTCCAACGAATCCGCTGGCCAGAAAAGATCCGACGGCCAGGGCTATCAGGATTAGACCTGTTTGTAGGGCGGTGTAGCCAAGGACATTCTGAAGCCAAATGGGCAACGAAAGTATGATGCCAAATTCTCCCAAACTGACAATCATGGCGGCAATGTTCCCATTGCGGAAGGATGGGATGGCGAACAGGCTGAAGTCAAGCATGGAGCTGGCGCCGCGACGGTCGCGGGCGCGGCCCCGAACGACGAACACGACACCGGAAGCTGCCATGAGGGCGAACGCTACCGGCACGGGGGAAAGCTGGTATGGCCAGGACAAATCGCCGATCTGGAACGGTTTATTCGTCAGCCACCATCCGTAGTTGCGTCCTTCGATGAGCCCAAACACCAAGCTGGCGCTTGCAAGCACGGATAAGGCGGCACCTCCCCAATCCACGCTCCGGCCGGCCCCCGGATCGCTCGTTTCGGCGACGGTGAGCAGTGCTCCGACGATAATGATGACGCCGAGAGGAATATTGATGGCGAAGGCCCACCGCCATGAAAAATCGGTGGTTAGCCAGCCGCCTAGCAACGGGCCGACGGCGGTCATGCCGCCAATGGTGGACCCCCACACTGCGAACGCCAGGGCGCGTTCTTTGCCCTGGAACGTGGCGTTGATGATGGAAAGGGTGGTGGGAAGCACCATCGCTCCGCCGATCCCTTGGAGTACTCGGGCACCGATCAGGAAATCACCTGATTGGCTTAGCGCGGCAAGGACCGAGGACAGAGCAAAGACGGCAACCCCCAGCACCAGCAGTCGACGCCGTCCGAATCGGTCCGCCAGGTTACCGAAAACGAGCAATAGCGCTGCGAAGACCAAAGTGTAAGATTCCTGCACCCATTGAACTTGGGTAGAGGTGACGGAAAGATCTTTGACAATCGAGGGAATTGCGACGTTGACTATCGTCGAGTCGACGATGATGAGGGCGACCGCCAGGCTAATGAATACCAAACCGAACCAACGTGCATGATTAGGGGCGTTCATAACGCACATCCTCTGACGCTCGCGGAGGCGGAAGGGAGCCGGCTGCTTTTCAAGTTCACGCGCCGGCCCCTTGCAAACCTAACCGCAAGGGTTACGACGGCGACGCCTACGGCCGCGATCATCGCAGCTAACGCCGCCGGTACTGAGGGAAGGTCGCCCGACAGCCGCGACACGGCCACCCACCCCAGACCCCAAATCAGGGTTGCCGCCGGTGCCAGCCTGCCCTGACCGTAAACTGCGAGGCCGACTCCGATCAGCCCGGCCACAGCCAGGACGAACCAAGCCCACACGGCTGGCTGAATTCCCCACCCGGAGAAGCCGACGGTGACCAGCAGGGCACTGACGTTGGCAGCAGCGGCAACGCAAATCCAGCCAAGATATAGTCCCAACGTGCCGTCGCAGATCGCGGCTTCAACCAGGGACTGAGGACGCATCCGCACACAGAGTGTGAAGATCCAGCTCAGTACGGCAACGAGAAGCGCGATGACTGCCACACTCAACGCGAGGTTTCCTGCCTGGATGGCGAAAATCCAACCGGCGTTGAGCAGCAGCGAGGCCGCTACTGGATACCCCAGTCGCCGTTGGCGTGTGCTTAAGGCGCGGCCCGGCAGGATTTGCCACACGGCATAGGCACACGACCCAAGATAAATCACACTCCAGACACCGAAAGCCGGTACGGCAGGGGCCATCAGCGTCGCGTTGGGTCCCAGCGCACCGCCTGCCGCTTGCGCAATCGGAGTACCGCCCGCGGCACCAGAGCCGATGAAGGAACCCATCACCGCCGCAATGGCACTGAGCAGAACCACCAGTCGACGGACTTCATCTTTCTTGCTGGAGAGGGCGAGCAACTCGTTCCCTGACGATCGCCGGTTCGGATGCATGGTCATCCTCCTTTCACCTAACAACTTTATTACTAAGTATTTTAGTTATCAAGGTATATAGATTTAGGTGTATCTTGAATCTCATGGAGGAGGAAGCGCCGCGGCTGGATGCGAGGACAACCCGGAATGAGGCTTCGCAGCTCATGCGCCGGATATTGGTCCTCAACCACGAAGTGGAGAAGCAACTCGGGAGAGAGCTTGAAGTCAACGCCACGGATCTTGATGCGATGCAGCACCTTATACAGCGCGGTCCAATGACGCCCAGTACCTTGGCGCAATTGCTGGGGATCAGCACAGCAGCTATGACGGTTGCGGTAGACCGACTGGCCAAGGTCGGACACGTGTACCGCAAACCGCACCCCACAGACCGCCGCAGCCTTCTGGTGGTACCCAGTCCGCAATCCGCTCAGCGGGCCATGGGCAGCCTGCTGCCCATGATCAGTGAAATTGACGCACTTGTGGCTGACTACAGCCGTGACCAGCAGGCGGCGATCACCGACTATCTGGCCAGGATTGTCCTCGTACTCGAACGCAAGGTCGCCCCTGCCACGACTGAAGGAAAAGGTGAGAACTGATGTTTCACCCCGAGGTAAAATTCGACTACAGCCGAAATCAGGTCCCTGATCCCGACCCGGAGAACGCACTTTCCTTCTTGGACGGTCATGGGCGTAGTGTCCCCAACGGCCCTGCGCCGGGGACAGCAACGAAGACTGGCGGCTCCACCGAGGTCTATCTCGGTCTCGTGGATACGGTTATGGCTGACTTTTTTGCCGGCTCCAAAGCCCGGGCAGCGCAGCTGACGCCCCGCTTTGCGAAGTTGTGGGATTCGTTGGAAGAGACAACGTTGGGCGGCAAGCGCTTCCGGCCCCTGATGGTGTGGACGGCGTATAAGGGCTTGGACGGATCCCAAATGCTTAACGCGGCTCAAATAGGAACAGCCTTTGAGCTATTGCACACGGCCTTCATCATTCACGACGACGTTGTGGACCGGGATTTCGTCCGCCGCGGTCGGCCTAATCTTTCCGGCCGTTACCTCCAGCAAGCCAAGGCTGCTGGGCTGCCGGCTGGGGAAGCGAAACATCGCGCCATGTCCGTCGCAGTGGTGGCAGGAGACCTGGCTCTTTTTAACGCCTACCGCCTGATTGACCGCAGCGAGGTCGGGGAAACCGTCAGAACACGTCTGCTGGAAATCTTGGACGACGCGATCATGGCGTCGGCCGCGGGGGAGTTGCTGGACATCGAGTATTCCTTTCCCGATGCTGACATCTCGGCCTCGGACATCATTGGGATGGAACAGCTAAAGACAGCTGTCTACTCCTTCGAAGCGCCGCTGAAAGCAGGCGCCGTGCTCGCGGGCGCCAATGATCAAACCATCGCAGAACTAGGAAAAATTGGTCGCGATATGGGCATCGCCTACCAAATCGTCGATGACCTGCTCGGAGTTTTTGGCCACGAGGTTGGTACCGGCAAGAGCACCTTGGGAGATCTGCGCGAAGGCAAGCGGACGGTCCTTATGGGCTACGCCGCGACCCAGTCCGAATGGCCCGCGATTGCAGCACATTTGGGGAACCCTGATTTATCCCATACGCAAGCGGACGCGGTGCGTAAACTGCTGACCACATCCGGCTCCCGCCGCAATGCGGAACGGCTGGCCCGAAGTTTCGCTGATCAAGGCCTGGAAGGCCTGTCCAGTGCCCACATCCCGGAAGCCCTAAGGAAGCGACTGGAAAACTTGATAGCGGCCGTTATTGCCAGAACAAGGTGAGCAGAAATGAAAAATACGACAGCGGACCTTTATGACCGAGTCGCGGCGCAGAGCGCCGCCGTCGTCATCCGGCAGTACTCTACGTCCTTCTCGCTGGCTGTTCGGCTGCTCGCCGTCGAGATTCGTCCGCATGTGGCGAATGTTTATGCCCTGGTGCGGATAGCGGACGAAATGGTAGACGGTGCGGCTGCAGCCAAAATTGAAGTCAGCGCTATCGGCCGCCAGCTCGATGACCTTGAGGCGGAAGTGGAACGCGCCATCAAATGTGGTTACAGCACCAACCTGATCGTGCATGCCTTTGCACGGACGGCCAGAGCCGCCGGCTTTGGACAAGAGTTGACGCGTCCATTCTTCTCATCCATGCGATCGGACCTACAACCAGCAGCGTTTACGCGTGAGAGCTTCGAACAATATATTTATGGATCAGCCGAAGTGATCGGACTGATGTGTTTGCGAGCGTTCCTCATTGGTCAGTGCGATGCCACTGGCACCTACGAGGCGCTAAAGGACGGGGCCCGCCACTTGGGGGCGGCATTCCAAAAGATCAACTTCCTGCGTGATCTTTCAATGGATTTCATGGTCCTGGGGCGAAGCTACTTTCCGGATCTTGTGCCTGACCGGCTGACCGATGCTCAAAAAGACGGCCTGCTGGATGACATTGATAGGGATCTATTGATCAGCAAAGCAGCAATCAGCGCTCTGCCGCCAGGCAGCAGACGGGCCGTGGCCCTTGCCCATGCGTTGTTCTCCGAATTGTCCCGACGGACCCGCCGTACGCCGGCCAACGACTTGCTCCAACGTCGAATCCGAGTACCAAACCGCGTCAAATTACGGCTTGTCGTTGCCGCTGCCCTCACACTCGTGTCATTTTCACGAGCAGAAACGCCGGCTGATGTCTGAGCCCAATGACTTCGCAGGCTCTCCCCCAACGGAGCACACGGCAGCGCACGCCGTGGTAATCGGCGGTGGCATCGGCGGCCTCGCTGCCGCCGCACTGCTGGCCAGGAGTGGATACACCGTCACTTTGCTGGAAAAGCAGGACACCCTCGGCGGCCGGGCAGGCCAGTGGAAATCGCAAGGCTTCACCTTCGACACCGGGCCTTCCTGGTACCTGATGCCGGAGGTATTCGACCACTTCTACCGACTCCTCGGCACCTCTGCGGCGGAGCAATTGAATTTAGTGCGGCTGGACCCCGCCTACCGCGTTATTTTTGAAGCCGAAAAAACACCGGTGGACCTGCCGGCGGGCAGGACCAACGTCGTCGAACTATTTGAAAGCATGGAGCCAGGTGCGGGCAAAATGCTGGACAAATACCTCACCTCTGCCGAAGAGACCTACACGATGGCGATTCGTCATTTTCTCTACACCTCGTTCCAGTCCTTTCGATCGTTCCTGCGACCGGAGGTCCTGCAGCGTCTGCCCAAACTGGCCCGTCTGTTGCTGCAGCCTCTGGATAGCTTTGCGGGGAGGTACGTTCGAAATCCGCAATTACGCCAGATTCTGGGATATCCGGCCGTGTTCTTGGGTGCGTCACCTTTCACCGCGCCCAGCATGTTCCACCTGATGAGCCATTTGGACCTCTCCGACGGCGTTCTTTACCCCATGGGCGGCTTCGATACGGTGATTCGTTCCATCGCAGGTCTTGCCCACGCAGAGGGGGCGAACCTTCTCACCAACAGTCCCGTCACTGAAATCATCACCGCACCCAGCGGTCGCAATCGGAGTCGTCCACGCGTGACCGGGGTCCGCTTCACTGACGCCGACGGGAACAACCGCGAGCTGGCCGCGGACGTTGTGGTGGGCGCCGCCGATCTCCATCACATGGAAACTACGCTGCTCCCGCACCATTTGCAGACCTTTCCGGAGCGGTATTGGGGCCGGCGAATCTGTGGGCCCGGCGCCATCCTGCTTTGCCTGGGCGTCGAGGGAAGCCTGCCCCAACTGGAACATCACACCTTATTGTTCACCGAAAACTGGACCGAGAATTTCGACCGCATTTTCGGCGATCCCTCTTCCGTCCCCGAGCCGGCGTCGCTGTACATCTGCAAACCGAGCCAAACGGATGATTCTCTTAGTCCGGACGGCAGTGAGAACGTCTTCGTCCTGGTGCCGATTCCGGCGGACCCCTCCTTGGGCCGCGGCGGCGTCGATAAAGCCGGTGACGATCGGATCGAGAGGATAGCGGATGCGGTGATCGAGCAAATTTCCTCCTGGGCCGGTATCCCCGACCTGGCCGACCGGGTCCGAACACGACGGACAATTTCACCGGGTGACTTCGCCATGGACCTCAATGCCTGGCATGGGGGAGCCCTCGGACCGGCACATGTGCTCAAACAAAGCGCGTTCCTCCGTTCCGGGAACGCGAGCCGAAAAGTGACGGGGCTGATCTACGCGGGAAGCTCAACCATCCCCGGCATCGGGTTGCCGATGTGCCTGATCAGTGCCGAACTGGCCGTCAAACGCCTCCGCAAAGACCGCTCCAGCTCTCCTATGCCGGAACCACTCACCCCCCTATATTTGAGGTCCGGGGACAGAGTCAGCCGGTGATGAGCATGCTGTATTTGGGCGTTTTGCTCCTTTCCCTGGCCGGAATGGCCACGTTGGACTGGCGATACCGCCTGTTTTTCTGGGAACAACCAGTCTGCGCCTCCGTTGTGGTGGCTATAGGGATGGCATTCTTTCTGTCGTGGGACGTGACGGGAATTCGATTGGGCATCTTCTATCGCGGGGAAACAGATATTATGACGGGCCTCATGATCGCTCCCGAGCTTCCGTTGGAGGAAGCCTTCTTCCTGGCATTCCTGTGCTATCTGACCATGATCCTTTACACCGGCCTGAGTCGGCGGGCGCGCACCGGCAGCTTCCAGCCGCCTCCCCGGACCGGCACCGGTTCCGTCGGCCGTGCATCCCGGGATGCGAGTGCCTCATGACGTATTGGACTATCAACGTCGTGTTCCTGCTACCTGCTGCCGTCGCCGCGGTTGCCGCCTTCATCCGAATCAGTCAGCGGAGCCCCCTTAGCGGCAAGCTTTGGTCCTTTCACCTGCGAGCGGTGGGGCAATCTGCAGCGCTGCTGTTGGTGCTGACGGCTGTTTTCGACAACGCGATGATCGCCGCAGGCCTCTTTGGCTACAATCCGGAGAAGATTTCCGGCGCAATGATCGGGCTGGCCCCCCTCGAGGACTTCGCGTACCCGGTCGGTGCGCTCCTGCTGCTGCCGGCCATGTGGATCGGGCTGGCCAAGAAGCCGGGTAGGACGACAACGTTGCAGGAAGGACCCCATGAGTGAGCAGTCAACCACACCATCCCCCCTACGAGTTCTATTCGTCTCCTCCCGACCCATTTCCTGGGTCAACACCGCATACCCGTTTGGGGCCGCCTATCTGCTGACGACCGGAGGAATAGATCTCACCTGGGTTATCGGAACCCTGTACTTCCTGATTCCCTACAATTTGGCCATGTACGGCATCAACGATGTTTTCGACTATGAGTCCGATCTGCGAAATCCACGAAAAGGCGGAGTGGAGGGCGCGGTACTCGGGCGGGTCATGCATCGCACGACGCTCATCGCCGCGGCAGTCACTAATGTCCCTTTTCTGATCTATCTTGCCGTGGTCGGCAATCCGCTGTCGTGGGCCGTGCTCGCGGTGAGCGTCTTCGCTGTTATGGCCTACAGCGTTCCAGGGCTGCGCTTCAAGGAGCGGCCTTTTTTGGACTCTACTACCTCCAGTACCCACTTCGTCAGCCCCGCCACCTTCGCACTGGCATTGGCAGGGGCGGTATGGAACACGCAGCTCCTGGCCCTGTTGGGTGCGTTCTTTTTATGGGGCGTAGCCAGTCATGCCTTCGGCGCTGTGCAGGACATCACCGCGGACCGCGACGCCGGCATCCGTTCCATCGCCACAGTCCTCAATGGAAGACGCACCGTCCGGCTGTCCGTGATCCTGTACCTCTTGGGCGGCGTCCTGATGCTAGGCACCAGCTGGCCGGGACCATTAGCTGCCATTCTTGTCCTTCCTTACGCGGCCAGCGCCGCGCCCTACTGGTTCATCACGGACGCCTCGGCCGAATCCGCCAATGCCGGCTGGAAGCGATTCCTGTGGATCAATTTTTCGACCGGCTTCCTGGTGACGCTGTTACTCATCTGGTACGCCGCACGATGAAGTTCTCCTCCCGGCCCTTGACCGGGACCCATAGGATGAAAAAGGAAGAAGCTACCACCGCAACGCAAGGAGACGTCATGGCAGAGAATGAGGAAATCCGCCGGATCATCGATATCGTTAATAAGTCCAAAATCGGCATGTTCACCACCGTCGACAAGGTTGGAACGCCGATCAGCCGGCCGATGACCGTACAGCAGACCGCTGACGATGCGGACCTGTGGTTCCTTACCGATAAGGACACCTCCGTCGTGGCGGAGCTGGAACTAAGCAATAAGGTCAATGTTTCCTTCGGTCATGGCACCGACTGGGTATCGGTCTCCGGCACTGCTAAAACCTTGCAGGACACGGCGAAGGTCAGGGAGCTGTGGAGTCAGGCCAATACGGCGTTCTTCCCCGACGGCCCTGAAACACCTGGTCTGACGCTCATTCACGTCGACTCGGATTCGGCCGAATACTGGGAAACGCCCGGCGGCGTGGCCAGCGTCGCCTTTCGCTGGGCCAAGGCGCGCGTCACCGGCAAGCAGATCAACGCCGGTGACAGTCACGTCGTCGAACTCTAGGCGCGTCCGAACACTAATTGAACGGTGGATTGACCGCCAATGGGCACTTCTCTGGTGTGGCTTCGCGATGACCTGCGCCTAGTCGACAATCCTGCACTTCATGCTGCCTGCGGCCGAGGCGGAAAGGTTGCCGTCGTCTACATTCTGGATGAGCAGAGCACCGGGATACGGCCTTTGGGCGGTGCCACGAAATGGTGGCTCCACAAATCCTTGGCTGCGTTGGACTTGTCGCTGAAGGCAATCGGCTCCACTCTTGTACTCCGGCGCGGCAAAGCCTTTGACGTAGTGGGCGATCTCGTCAGCGAGATGAAAGTAGAAGCGGTTTTTTGGAACCGCCGCTATGGCTCGGCGGAGAGGGCCATTGATGGGCAGATCAAAGCCGCCTTGACTAACCAAGGGCTGGAGGTGGCAAGTTTTCACGCCAATCTGCTGTTCGAGCCTTGGGAGATCAAGACGGGATCGGGAACACCCTATAAAGTTTTCACGCCATTTTGGCGAGCGTGCACCGATCGGTCCGAACCTCGCCATCCCCTGCCCGCATCGTCCTTTATTGATGCCGTCCATGCTGACAGCGACGTGTTGAGCAGTTGGTCCCTGCTGCCCAAACCTGACTGGGCTGCCGGACTGAGCGCTGAATGGTCCCCGGGCGAAGACGGAGCCGAACGCCGCTTGGCGGAATTCTGCGACCGCGGCGGCGCCGGCTACGCCGTGGATCGAGACAAGCCAGCCGTCGAAGCAACCAGCCGGCTGTCACCACATCTGCGGTTTGGCGAAATCAGCCCCTTTCGAATCTGGCACGCGATTCGTTCCGTCCAGGGTGGCGCAGCCGAGGATCTGGCGGTGTTCCGTACCGAACTGGGGTGGCGGGAGTTCTGCTGGCAGTTGCTCTACTTCCATCCGCACCTCGCCGCTGTAAACTATCGTCGGAAATTTGATGCCTTCCAATGGCAGACACCGTCCCCGGGGGAACTGGCAGCCTGGCAGCAAGGCCGTACCGGATACCCGCTGGTGGACGCCGGAATGCGCCAGCTCTGGCAGACCGGTTGGATGCATAACCGCATACGCATGGTCGTTGCGTCGTTCCTGGTCAAGAATCTGCTCGTAGACTGGCGGGTTGGCGAGCAATGGTTCTGGGACACGTTGGTGGACGCTGACGCCGCCAACAATCCGGCGAACTGGCAATGGGTGGCCGGCTCCGGTGCCGACGCGGCACCATATTTTAGAGTTTTCAATCCAATAACGCAGAGTCGTAAATTCGATCCGGACGGGGCTTATTTGCGCCAGTTCGTCGCCGAGCTCGCCGGGCTCGGTCCCAAGGCGATCCACGAGCCTTGGAAAGGGCCACACTCCCAGGACGGCAATAAGAAATACCCACCGCCCATAGTAGAACTAGCACCTTCACGGGAGAGAGCATTGGATGCCTACGCCGCTCTCGAGGACCCGCTCTAGGTCAAGCGCTGACATCAGTTGCAGATCCCGCACGGAGAGAAGGTTGCCATCCGTCAAAGGGGGAGCGTCATCCAGACCCTTCAAATCATGCACGATCTGTGCAAGGCTGGAAGCTCTTCAACGATTTGATTACCTACGGAGGTCGGTCTGAATGATTGAGAAGCTTCACGAAACCGGAATCAAGAGTGAGTATGCGTATCTTGGTGGATTCGCCTCCATTGCCCTTTCCTTCATAGCGTGGCTTATTAGCCGAGGCAAGCCGGGCGATTCCAAGGCCCAATCAGACCGCTGGGGAATTTTCATCGGGCACTGGGCACCCACTTTTTTCGCAATCGGCATCGCACTGCGGCTGGAAGAAAAAAAGTAGCCCGCAGCCTTCATTCATGTTAGGCGGAGTATGAGGACGGCGGGCGGTCAGGTTGGGATTGTCCCAAAAGGTGGACCGTCCGCAGAGTGCTGACGCTGTCTGTGGTGATCCCCTGCAGGGACGACGCCGAAAACCTCAAGCAGTGCTTACAGGCCCTCGCCAAGCAAACAGTGGACCCGATTGAAGTTATCGTCGTTGACAACGGATGCCGGGACGAAAGCGCACGTATTGCCGAACTCTATGGTGCCGCGGTGGTTCCTGAGCAAGCGAACGGCATTTGGGCCGCTGCCGCGGCCGGCTACGACGCCGCCGTCGGGGATATTCTTGTCCGGTGTGATGCGGACTCCAGGCCTCCCCCCGATTGGTTGGCCAGGATCGCCGCGCATTTTGCTGCGGATGAGACGCTAACAGGTCTCACCGGCCCCGGCGTTTTTTATGGTCTTCCCCGCTATCAGCGAGCCTTAGCAGGGATCCTGTACATGAGGCTGTACTTTCTCGCCGTCGGTGCAGCGCTGGCGCACTGGCCCCTGTTCGGTTCCAATATGGCTATTCGGCGCAGCTGCTGGTGCGAGGTCCGGCGCAGCGTACGACGATACGATGCGCAAGTGCACGACGACATCGATTTGAGCTTCATCCTTGGACCGCATCGCAAAATCCGCTACGATTCCAATCTCCGTGTGGGAATCTCGCCTCGAGCCCTATGCGGGTCAAGGAATCTCATGCGTCGTTTCTCCCGCGCATTCCACACCCTAAGCGTTCATTGGAAAATGGAAGCGCCCTGGCATCGCTGGCAGGATCGCCTCGAACACTAGCGTCATGGCTCGCCTCTTTTGCACCGCCCCACTTTCCCTTGCCACTACTCTGTGCTGCCCTTACTCCGCGCTGCCCAGGAACTCCTGCAGCCGACGGACGCCAACGGCTAGGTCATCGTCTCCGAGGGCGTAGGAGAATCGGAGGAAGCCACTAGGGCCGAACGCCTCGCCGGGAACAACGGCCACCTCCACCGTGTCCAGGATGAGGGCGGCCAGCTCGGCCGAAGTGGCGCACCGCACGCCGCCCAGTTCGCGGCCGAGCAACCCGCGGACGTCCGCGTACACGTAGAAGGCGCCGTGCGGCGTTGGGCAAACGACGCCGTCGATCGCATTGAGACCCGCAACGATGGCCTTGCGGCGACGATCGAAGGCCACCTTCATCTCTTCCACGGCAGTCAAAGGACCGGCGACGGCGGCTAGGGCCGCCAGCTGGGTGATGTTGGCGACGTTGGAGGTCGCATGTGACTGCAGATTCGTCGCCGCCTTCACTACGTCTTTGGGCCCGATCATCCAACCAACCCGCCAGCCGGTCATGGCGTAGGTCTTAGCGACGCCGTTGAGGATGACCACGCGGTCGCCGAGTTCCGGCGCCGCGGTGGCAATCGAGGTGAACGGCACGCCGTCGTATGTCAGGTGCTCGTAGATTTCGTCGGTGATGACCCACAAGCCCTTCGCGGCCGCCCATTGACCGATGTCCTTGGTCTGTTCCGGGGAATATACGGCCCCGGTCGGGTTTGACGGCGAGACGAACAATAGGATCTTGGTCCGCGGGGTCAGGGCAGCCTCCAGCTGGTCGACGCTGATCAGATAGCCCTGCTCCGGCCCGGCGAAAACCTCCACCGGTACACCGCCGGCAAGCCGGATGGCCTCCGGATAGGTTGTCCAGTACGGCGTCGGCAGCAGCACCTCGTCACCCGGATCCAGCAGGGTTGCGAATGCCTCGTAGACGGCCTGTTTCCCTCCATTGGTGACGACCACCTGCGACGGGTCAACGCGGTAACCGGAATCCCGCAGGGTCTTGGCGGCAATGGCCGCCTTGAGCTCCGGCAGGCCAGCCGCGGGGGAATACCGGTGGTTGCGGGGCTGACGGGCAGCTTCGATGGCCGCCTCAACAATGTAATCGGGAGTCGCGAAGTCGGGTTCCCCGGCGCCGAATCCGATCACCGGATGTCCCGCCGCCTTGAGCGCCTTGGCCTTGGCATCCACGGCCAGCGTGGCCGACTCGGCAATCGCGGCGATCCGGGCGGATACCCGCGCGGCAGGGGCGGAGGGAACTGCGCTCACTTCGGCAGACATTTGGGGGACTCTTTCTGGAGAGGTTCGTACCTGGTGGGGATATCCGAGTCTAGTTTAGGCGTACGGGCGTCCCGGTTCGACGTGGGGCCTTTGATTGCGTAGACTGTTTCCCGGTGTTGAAATCGCCATGATGAACCGCGCCTATCGGACGGATTCCTGCAGAGGATCTCCGATGGAGGCCGGGGCGGATGGCGAGGGATCACCGGCTACATAGGGTAGTGGCGCAATTGGTAGCGCAGCGGTCTCCAAAACCGCAGGTTGCAGGTTCGAGTCCTGTCTGCCCTGCGCACAATCGGTGCGGCGGCCCGGGCCGATAGTCATCACGATTATCGATCCCGGATCCGCTGCACGGCTCAGCGACAACCAGCACTGAAGTAAACAGCGGCGTGGAAAAACCAGCACTAAGGAACCGTTCAGCTCTGAACAGGTGACCGGACCTACGAGGATGAGTGAGGCATTGGTGACCGAAACAGCTGCCAGCAGCTCCCGGGGCCGTCCCGCCAAGAAAAGCACGAAGCCCAGTAAGCCCGGGTTCTTCGCGCGCATCGCACTTTTCATCCGGCAAGTCATCGGAGAGCTGCGTAAGGTTGTGGCACCGACTCGTAAAGAGCTGGTGAATTACACGGTTGTGGTGCTGGTGTTCGTGATCATCATGATGGCAATCGTCACCGGCCTGGATCTTGCCTTCGGTAAGGCCGTCCTGTGGATTTTTGGCGGAAGCGGCCCCGTAGAGCAATAAGGCGCTCGACATTGCCGACCCCGCAGGAATCATCGGTACGGGGTCGGTTTGAGCCATTTAAGTTCGGATTAGGAAAGCAGGAAATACGTGTCTGAGCAGGAGCTCGAAGTAAACGAGAGTGTGCTGGACGAAAGTGCGGCTGCGGCAAACGCAGACGGCGACTCGAATTCCGCTGTAGCCGAAACCGGAGAAGAATCATCCGTGGAGGCGCACGGGGAGGTGGCCGACGACGAGACCGACTCGGGCGACGCCGTCGCAGACACGCCCGATTCCGCCGGCGACACGTCCGACGACACGGAACCGGCTGACGACGAGACCGTCCCGAGCGACGCCGTCGCCGATCGCACCGACACGGCCGACGACGAGACCGACCCGAGCGACGCCGTCGCCGATCCGTCCGACGTCGATGCCCTCGCGGTCGCCGCGGCGGAAGCCGCAGTGGACCCGGCCGATGAATTCAAGGCCAGGCTGCGTCGCCAGGACGGTGACTGGTATGTCATCCACTCCTACGCCGGCTACGAAAACCGCGTCAAGGCGAACCTCGAAACCCGCATCACGTCCCTGAATATGGAAGAGCACATCTTCGAAATCCAGGTTCCGATGGAGGAGGTCGTGGAGATCAAGAATGCGCAGCGCAAGGTCGTGAACCGCGTTCGCATCCCCGGCTACGTCCTGGTCCGGATGGATCTGACCGACGCATCGTGGGGTGTCGTCCGCCACACTCCCGGCGTCACAGGCTTTGTGGGCAACGCCCACAACCCGGTCCCGCTGCGTCTGGACGAGGTCTTCTCGATGCTGGCGCCGATCTTCGAGGAAGAGCAGGCCGAAGCAGGCCAACCGGTCAGGCACCATCCAGCTGATGCGATTATCGACTTCGAGGTTGGCGAGTCCGTTATCGTCAAGGACGGCCCGTTCGAGACGCTGCCGGCCACCATCTCCGAAATCAAGCCGGAATCCCAGACCTTGGTGGTGTTGGTCTCCATCTTTGAACGTGAAACCCCCGTCACGCTCTCGTTCAATCAGGTTTCAAAGATCTAGGGCTGGAGCTCGTATAATTAGTTTTCGCTCCGGACCGGCCCGCTTAGCCGGAACGGAGCGGTGACCGTCACGCCATGATGGTCAAAGAACCTGGGGTGCGCTCCGTCGCCCCAGGAAAGTTATTGAAAGAAGGACCCGAAATTGGCCCCCAAGAAAAAGGTCACCGGCCTCATCAAGCTGCAGATCCAGGCAGGTGCCGCTAACCCGGCGCCTCCCATCGGACCCGCCCTTGGTCAGCATGGTGTCAACATCATGGAATTCTGCAAGGCGTACAACGCTGCCACGGAATCCCAGCGCGGAAACGTTATCCCGGTGGAAATCACGGTCTACGAAGACCGTTCCTTCACGTTCATCACCAAGACGCCGCCGGCTGCAGAGCTGATCAAGAAGGCCGCCGGTGTTGCCAAGGGTTCAGGAACCCCGCATACCGTTAAGGTTGCCAACCTGACCAAGGCCCAGGTGACCGAGATTGCGACGCAGAAGATGGTGGATCTGAACGCGACGGACATCGAAGGCGCCATGAAGATCATCGCCGGCACCGCCCGCTCCATGGGCATCACCGTCGAAGTCTGAGGAATGAACGGACGGTGGGGGTTGAGGAACGACGCACCCGCCGGAAGTGAGTCCCGCAAGGCTTCGACACATTGAATACCGTCGAAGCCTGAGGAACCCGAGCATTACCCTGGTGATCGACCAAGGGCGTCAGCGCCTGGGTGGAGATCGCCGAATATCAAGACAAACCAGATAACGACGGCGGACAGGGCGCGCAGGTGCCAACCGCCGCCGGTGGCAGGGCCCAGCGCGGTCCGCAGACCACAACTGCACAAGGAGAAACAGCAGCATGGCAAAGCGCAGCAAAGCATATGAGGCAGCGGCCGCCAAGATCGACGCGGAGAATTTCTACGCGCCGATGGAGGCCATTAAGCTCGCCAAGGAAACCAACCCGTCCAAGTTCGATGCGACCGTAGAGGTTGCTTTCCGGTTGGGCGTCGACCCCCGCAAGGCGGACCAGATGGTGCGCGGAACCGTTATTCTGCCGCACGGAACCGGTAAGACCGCCCGCGTACTTGTTTTCGCCACGGGTGACCGTGCCGAGGCAGCGATCGCAGCCGGAGCCGATTTCGTTGGTTCCGACGACCTGATCGAAAAAATCCAGGGCGGCTGGACCGACTTCGACTCCGCCGTGGCAACTCCGGACCTGATGGGTAAGGTCGGCCGCCTGGGTAAGATCCTGGGCCCGCGCAACCTGATGCCGAACCCGAAGACCGGTACCGTCACCAACGATGTTGCCAAGGCTGTGCAGGACATCAAGGGCGGAAAGATCGACTTCCGCGTGGACAAGCACTCCAACCTCCACTTCATCGTCGGCAAGGTCTCCTTCGGGGCCGTCCAGTTGGCTGAGAACTATGCGGCAGCCCTGGAAGAGGTGCTTCGTCTGAAGCCGTCCGCTTCCAAGGGCCGTTACCTGCAGAAGGCAACCGTCGCCACCACGTTCGGCCCCGGCATCGCCGTGGACCCGAGCGTCACCAAAGTCCTGACGGAAGCATAGGGATAAAAGCCCGCTGAAGGCCGGTGCAGCAGTTGCTGCACCGGCCTTTTTGTACCCTGCGCCGTCCTTTTCTGCCCTGCGCAGGGTTTCGGCCACGCCATCACCACCAGAAAGGAACCGGCATGACCGTGACGATCCGTGCAGCCCAGATCCCTGACGTTCCGGCACTTGCCAGCCTGGCTGCGCTGACCTTCCCGCTGGCGTGTCCTCCGGACGCCGGTGAAACGGATATCGCGGCGTTTATCGGGTCCAATCTGGCCGCGGAGAATTTCGACGGCTTCATCGTGGATCCGCGCGCGGCGGTCCTTGTCGCGCAGGAGCACGGGGCGCTGCTGGCCTACAGCCTGCTGGTGGCCGAGCCGCCGTCGGATTCAAAAGTGGCTGCCGCCGTTACGGCCCTGCCGGCCATCGAACTGAGCAAGTTCTATGTCCATCCGGAACACCACGGCGGCGGAACGGCGCGCCGGCTCATGAATGACTCCGTCAACCGCGCCCGCGAGTTCGGCGGAGCGTCGGTATGGCTGGGCGTCGATAGCGAAAACACGCGCGCGCTCCGCTTTTACGCCAAGTGCGGATTTCATGAAGTCGGCACGAAGAGCTTCCGCTTGGGCGCCCGCGTGGAACACGACTTTGTCCTACAACTGGTCATCGATGACTATCCCGGGACGGCCGGGATTCGGTAGATGGCGCCCCCGCAGACTCCGTGTCCCCTTCCGCGGGCCTATGATTTGATCAACCCTGAGAAAGTGGCTTCAACAATGACGTTGAGCGTCAGCACCGACGCGGTACATCTGCCCAGCCGTCCCGGTACCCCGCACGTTGCGGGTATGGTGCCGGGCCGTCCATGTCCGGAAGGGATTTTGTGAAGACGATCCAGATCGAACAGCTTCGGCCGCCGGACTCCCTCGAGGGTCCCGAGGCGCAGGACCTGCTGGCGTCCGTGGCGGTATCACGTCAGGTCCGGATCCATACCTGGGGAAATGACGACCTCGCCTATACGGCGGATGAAATGCTGCAGACATTTTCGGACCCATATGAGTGGTACGTGGTCCTGCTGGCGCGGGTCGACGGGGTGATTGTGGGTCGTGCCGGGATTGCCCTGCCGCTGACCGACAACACCGATCTGGCGCACGTGACCTTGGATGTTCTGCCCTCGGCCCAGAACAACGGCGTGGGCCGTGAGCTGCTCGCCGCCGCCGAGCAGTTTGTCCGGGGCGAAAACCGGCGCAAGGTGATGGTGGAGACGAATCATCCGGCCTCCACCCTCGGCCAGCGCGACGACGAGAGCCTGACTGCGGCCGATGGCCTGGGATATCTGCCGCTGAGCAGCCGGGAGGTGATTTTCGCCCGGAGTGCCGGGTATGACCTGCAGCAGGTAGGGCAGTTCAGTGCCTGCCACGTGCCCTTGGACCCGGCTGTGGCCGCCCGACTGAAGGCCGGATTGAGCGGACTGCAGGGCGGTGATTACGCACTGCATCAATGGGTGGACCAGTGCCCGGACCGGTGGGCGGAATGCATCGTCGCGCTGGAAGCCGCCATGGCCGCCGACGCCGCCGCGGACGGCGACGACGCTGCTCACGACGGCGACGGGCAGGATCTGTGGACCGTAGACCGGCTCCGCGAGACCGAGGCATTAGCCCAGGCGCGTGGCCGGCACACGCTGGTGACAGCGGTGGAGGAACTGGCCATCGGCAAGCTGGTTGGCTTCACGTCCATCTCGGTGCTAGGACACCGGGACGACGTGGTTTTCCAGGACGACACGATCGTTCTGCCTGAGCATCGGGGGAAAAACCTGGGCATGTTGATCAAGGTGGGGAATCTTGAGCTACTGGCCGAGCGGTTTCCGCTTGCCCGTTCCGTCTATACCTGGAACGTGGTGGAACGGGACTACATGATTGAGGTCAACCGCAAGCTCGGCTTCGCGCCGGCGGGGGTCACCGGGCAGTGGAAAAAGCCGCTCGGCACCGGGACCTAGGATTTGGCGACCCGGGGGTACATCCCGTAGGCTGAAATCACCAAAGACCGTCGGTCGACGGAAATTCACCCCCCGCTAGTGATCACAATCTGTCATCGCGTGCGGGATTACGGGCGGAATTCCATCCGAAAGTCCCTATCCTAGGGCGGCCGGCGCAGGTGAACGAAGTGAGCCTCCACCACCATCCGGACTCCGGATGCCCTGTCGAGGCGAAGCCCCGGGCATCTGCGCGGGGCGTTTTTAGTATGTGCTGCTCATCCGGCACGGGGACCCGAACTGACCGGCTTTAATTTCCCGGAAGGAGGGTTATGGCAACGCCGAACAAGGTGGCAGCCGTGGAGGAAATCACCAACGATTTCAACGCCTCCAACGCTGCAGTCCTAACCGAATACCGCGGGCTCACCGTTGCACAGCTCAAGGAGCTGCGTGTTTCTCTCGGCCGCGAGAACAAATTCTCGGTCGTCAAGAACACCCTGACCGCCATTGCGGCCAAGGAAGCCGGTGTTGGTGCTTTCGAAGGCCACCTGGCCGGCCCGACCGCTATCGCGTTCATTAAGGGTGACGCTGTTGCGGCAGCAAAGAGCCTGACGGATTTTGCAAAGACCAACAAGGCGCTGGTCATCAAGACCGGTTACTTCGAAGGTAGAGCGCTGGATGCTGCTGAAGTTGCCGCACTTGCGGCTCTTGAGTCGCGTGAAGTGCAGCTGGCCCGTGTTGCTGCGGTTCTGCTCGCCCCGATGGCTGCGGCCGCCCGCACCCTCGACGCGCTGCGCCTCAAGCTTGACGAAGGCACCGAAGCTCCCGTTGTTGAGGCTTCGGCCGCTGACGCCGAAGCACCGGCCGCCGGCGAAGAGCCGGCAGCAGAAGCGCCTGCGGCAGAAGCGTCCGCCGAGGCCTAGTCCTCATGGGGTCCAACCCCGGTTCCATCCTGAATTCCACGAGGACTTTAGGTTATAGACTCGCCATCACGGCCAAAAACAAGAAGGAGCGCCACACATGGCTAAGCTCACCAACGACGAGCTCATTGCAGCTTTCAAGGAACTGACCATCATCGAACTCTCCGAGTTCGTCAAGGTCTTCGAGGAGACCTTCGAGGTCACCGCCGCCGCCGTTGCCGTTGCGGGCCCCGCGGCCGGTGCCGCTGAGGAAGAAGCCGAGAAGGATTCCTTCGACGTTATCCTCGAAGCCGCCGGCGACAAGAAGATTGCCGTCATCAAGGAGGTGCGCGCCCTGACCTCCCTCGGACTGAAGGAAGCCAAGGACGTCGTAGACTCCGCGCCGAAGGCTGTTCTCGAAGGCGCGACCAAGGAAGCTGCCGAGAAGGCAAAGGAATCCCTGGAAGCAGCCGGAGCAACCGTTACCCTCAAGTAACAGTCACTCTCAGTTGCAAAGAAGCCCCGCACCGGTAGGTGCGGGGCTTCTTTGCATCGGGGCGGATCATTGTGCGCACTGCTGGGAGTGGGCCCCGCGCAGGAACTGCTCCTGCGCGGGGCGAGACCCCAACAGTGCGCGGCTTGTGTCGCAGACTCGCGTTGGTAAGGGGTTAGCCCCTGTTTCGGGTCAGTCGCGGTACAGCAACAGGGCCTCGCCCTGGCCGCCGCCGCCGCAGAGGGACACCGCAGCCTTGCCGGCGCCGCGCCGGCTGAGCTCCTGTGCGGCGTGCAGGGCAAGCCGCGCGCCGGACGCACCGATGGGGTGTCCCATGGCGATCGCCCCGCCGTGGATATTGCACTTTTCCAGCGGGTAATCAAGATCCTTCAGGGACTGCACGGCGACGGCCCCGAACGCCTCGTTGATTTCGATGAAGTCCAGATCCGCCACCGCCCAACCGGCAAGTTTGAGCGCCTTGTTGATCGCATTGGAGGGCTGTGACTGCAGCGAGGTATCCGGTCCGGCCACCTGCCCGGGCTTGCCGACAACGGCGAGCCACCGCAGTCCGTTGTCCTCGGCATAACCGCGGGTGCTCAGCACGACGGCGGCGGCGCCGTCGGAGAGCGGCGAGGAGTTTCCGGCGGTGATGGTCCCGTCCTTGGCGAACGCGGGCCGCAGGCCTGCCAGCGTCTCGACCGTTGTCTGCGGCCGCAAACCTTCATCCTTGGCCACGGAAAGGTCGGCGCCCTTGCGCTGGGGAACCGTCACCGCAACGATTTCGTCGACAAAAATTCCCGACTCCGCGGCGGCTGAGGCGCGCTGATGGGACGCGGCCGCAACCTCGTCCTGGGCGCGCCGGTCGATGCCGAGCCGGCCGTTGTGCCGCTCCGTGGAGCTGCCCATCGATTCATGGTCAAAGGCGTCGGTCAGCCCGTCACGGGCAACGGAATCGATGGCGGTGAAGTCACCGTAGGTCCAGCCTTGGCGGGAACCGGGGAGCAGGTGCGGACCGTTGCTCATGGACTCCTGGCCGCCGGCGACCACCACGCTCGCCTCACCGGAATGGATCAGCCGGGCGGCATCCGTGATGGCGGCCAGTCCGGACAGGCACACCTTGTTGATCGTCACGGTGGGGACATTCCAGCCGATACCGGCTGCAATCGCGCTCTGCCGGGCCGGGTTCTGGCCGGCTCCGGCCTGGATTACCTGGCCCATAATGACGGCGTCCACCTGACCGGCACTGACGCCCGCCCGGTCCAGCGCGCCGGTAATGGCCTTGGCGCCCAGCTCGACGGCGGTGAATCCGCCCAGCTGGCCGTTCAGTCGCCCGAAGGGTGTCCGCGCCCCGGACAAGATGACAACGTCAGAAGGATTTGCGGTCATGGAAGAGCACTTCGCTTTCATCGGGTCGGAGTTCGTCACGTCACCGGCGCTGGTCAATTTGAGGCGCCGCTCACATAGAATCTAACAGCTTGCCGCGGCGGGATATTTCCGGCACGGGCACTCCACGCGCACAGAAATTCTCGACGAGGCGTATGATGGATGGTCCATTGGACATGGCCGGCGATTTGCCGTATTGTGGATCTTTGCGTCTCCCCTCTTAACCTTCAGCCTTCATATAGCGGTGGGCTTTGCCATGAAATCAGTTGTGTTCGCCGAACGCAGCGGGTCAGTTTGGCGTCGAATCAGTTCGAAGAACGGTAAGGGTTTCGCAGAACACGCCTGAAGGTCTGTGGAAGGATCCCTCTTGGTCGCCTCGAGCACCTCTAATGTAAACAGCGCTAATGTAACCAGTGCTTCAACCGCTATTGATACCAACAGCACCGATGGTGCCACGCGTCGTATCTCATTCGCAAAGATTCATGAGCCCCTTGACGTTCCGAATCTGCTCGCGCTGCAGACCGAGAGCTTTGACTGGCTCGTCGGCAATGAGCGCTGGCAGTCACGAATGCACGTCGCCGTGGAATCCGGGGACCAGAGTGTCGCCACCACATCGGGGCTGGCCGACATCTTCGAAGAGATCTCCCCGATCGAGGATTTCCAGGGCACCATGTCCCTGTCCTTCTCGGAACCGGAGTTCTCCGATCCGAAGTACACGATGGCTGAGTGCAAGGACCGCGACGCGACCTTTGCGGCTCCGCTGTACGTGAAGGCCGAGTTCATGAACAACAACACCGGTGAGATCAAGCAGCAGACGGTGTTCATGGGCGACTTCCCGTTGATGACGGAGAAAGGTACCTTCGTCATCAACGGCACCGAGCGCGTCGTCGTCTCCCAGCTGGTCCGTTCCCCGGGTGCGTACTTTGAGCGCACCGCGGACAAGACGAGCGATAAGGACATCTTCACCGCCAAGATCATCCCGTCCCGCGGCGCCTGGTTTGAACTCGAAATCGACAAGCGTGATCAGGTCGGCGTCCGCCTTGACCGCAAGCGCAAGCAGTCGGTCACCGTCCTGCTGAAGGCACTTGGCTGGAGCGAGGGCCAGATCCTCGAGGAATTTGGCCAGTACGACTCCATCCGTGCCACGATGGAAAAAGACACCACCGTGACCCGCGAAGATGCCTTGCTGGACATCTACCGGAAGCTGCGTCCGGGCGAGCCGCCCACAGTCGAGGCTGCCGACGCACTGCTGCACAACCTGTACTTCAACCCGAAGCGCTACGATCTGGCCAAGGTCGGCCGTTACAAGATCAACCGCAAACTCGGCATCGACAAGCAGCTCAACGCCGATGATGCATCGGTGCTGGACATCGACGACATCGTCGCGATGATCAAGTTCCTGGTTGCGCTGCACAACGGCGACAAGACGCTGGCCGGCAAGCGCGACGGCAAGGCGCACGAGCTCCGCGTCGAAACCGACGACATCGACCACTTCGGCAACCGCCGTATCCGCGCCGTCGGCGAGCTGATCGAGAACCAGGTCCGCACCGGTCTTTCCCGGATGGAACGCGTTGTCCGCGAGCGCATGACGACCCAAGACGTCGAAGCGATCACGCCGCAGACCCTGATCAACATCCGTCCGGTGGTGGCCGCGATCAAGGAGTTCTTCGGAACGTCGCAGCTGTCGCAGTTCATGGACCAGAACAACCCGCTGGCCGGTCTGACGCACAAACGCCGTCTTTCCGCGCTCGGCCCGGGTGGTCTGTCCCGTGACCGCGCCGGCATGGAGGTCCGTGACGTTCACCCGTCGCACTACGGACGCATGTGTCCCATCGAGACCCCTGAAGGCCCGAACATCGGTCTGATCGGATCGCTGGCGTCCTACGGCCGGATCAACCCCTTCGGTTTCATCGAGACGCCGTACCGCAAGGTTGCCAACGGCCACGTGAGCGACGATGTCGATTACCTCACCGCCGATGACGAGGTTGAAGTTGTCATTGCCCAGGCCAACGCGCCGCTGACGACTGACAGCGACTTTGCCGAGGAAACCGTCCTGGTCCGCCAGCGCGGCGGTGGCGGCGAGCCGGTGCTTATTCCGGCCGCCGAGGTCGAGTACATGGACGTGTCGCCGCGCCAGATGGTGTCGGTGGCTACCGCCCTGATCCCGTTCCTGGAGCATGACGACGCCAACCGCGCCCTGATGGGTGCGAACATGCAGCGCCAGGCCGTGCCGCTGGTCCGTTCCGAGGCTCCTTTCGTGGGCACCGGCATGGAGCGCGCGACGGCGGTCGACGCAGGCGACGTCGTCATTGCCAAGAAGGCGGGGGTGGTCTCCGAGGTTTCGGCGGACCTGGTCGTCATGCTCAACGACGACGGCACCGAAACGAAGTACCCGATTGCCAAGTACCACCGCTCCAACCAGGGCACCGCGTACAACCAGCGCGTCCTGGTCTCCGAGGGCCTGCGGCTGGAAGTCGGCGGCATCATCGCCGACGGTCCCGCCACGGATCAGGGGGAGCTTGCACTGGGGAAGAACCTGCTCGTGGCATTCATGTCCTGGGAAGGCCACAACTATGAGGACGCGATCATCCTCAGCCAGCGCATTGTGGCCGAGGATGTACTCTCCTCCATCCACATCGAAGAGCATGAGATTGATGCCCGCGACACCAAGCTCGGTGCCGAAGAAATCACCCGCGACATCCCGAACGTCTCCGAGGAAATCCTCGCCGGTCTGGACGAGCGCGGCATCATCCACATCGGTGCCGAGGTAGAGGCCGGCGACATCCTGGTCGGCAAGGTCACTCCCAAGGGCGAGACCGAACTGACTCCGGAAGAGCGTCTGCTGCGCGCCATTTTCGGTGAGAAGAGCCGCGAAGTCCGCGACACCTCGCTGAAGGTTCCGCACGGCGAGTCCGGCACCGTCATCGGCGTCCGGATCTTTGACCGCGACTCCGACGACGAGCTGCCCCCGGGCGTCAACCAGTTGGTGCGCATCTACGTAGCCAACAAGCGCAAGATCACCGATGGTGACAAGCTGGCCGGCCGGCACGGCAACAAGGGTGTTATCTCCAAGATCCTGCCGATCGAGGACATGCCGTTCCTGGCTGACGGTACCCCGGTCGACATCGTGCTCAACCCGCTGGGTGTTCCGGGCCGCATGAACGTCGGCCAGGTGCTGGAAACGCACCTCGGCTGGGTCGCGAAGACCGGTTGGAACATCGAGGGAGAGCCGGAATGGGTCAAGAACCTGCCGAATCTGCCCCGGGTTTCCGGCCAGACGACGGTTGCCACGCCCGTGTTCGACGGCGCCCGTGAGGAAGAAATCACCGGCCTGCTCGATTCGACGACGCTCACCCGAGACGGTGTGCGCCTGATCGACTCCTCCGGAAAGACCGTGCTTTTCGACGGCCGTTCCGGCGAGCAGTTCCCGGACCCGATTTCAGTGGGCTACATGTACATCCTGAAGCTCCACCACCTGGTGGACGACAAGATCCACGCCCGCTCCACCGGTCCGTACTCCATGATCACCCAGCAGCCCTTGGGCGGTAAGGCGCAGTTCGGCGGACAGCGCTTTGGTGAGATGGAAGTGTGGGCACTGGAGGCCTATGGCGCGGCATACACGCTGCAGGAACTATTGACGATCAAGTCCGATGACATCCACGGCCGCGTGAAGGTCTATGAGGCCATCGTCAAGGGCGAGAACATTCCGGAGCCGGGTATCCCCGAATCCTTCAAGGTTCTGATCAAGGAAATGCAGTCGCTGTGCCTGAACGTGGAAGTCCTTTCCACCGACGGCACCACGATTGAGATGCGTGACTCGGATGAAGAAGTCTTCCGGGCAGCGGAGGAACTGGGCATCGACCTTTCACGGGCCGAGCCGAATTCCGTCGAGGAAGTTTAGGCGCTAGTGCCTAGGCTCGGGACGGCGTGCCGAAGGCTCCTGCAGCCGCGGGCGGCCTTAGTCGCTTGGCGCACGCCTTCCCCCGAGCCTAGTCACTAGCCGGTTGGGCCGTCCGGAGGAAGGCGGGCGCCAAGGATCGAAGGCCGTCCGCGGCCGAAGATACCTTCGGCCCGCCGTTCCGGGCGGTCAACCGGCGAAAGCCGGGTACGCCGCCGTCGAACTTCCCTCCGCACCCGCATAGACATTCAGAATTAGAGAACAAGAGAGAACAGGGACCATATGTCCAGCGAATCCTCCTTCGGCCTCATGCAGATCGGCCTGGCCACCGCGGATGATATCCGCGACTGGTCGCACGGCGAAGTCAAGAAGCCGGAAACCATCAACTACCGTACGCTCAAGCCCGAGAAAGACGGCCTCTTCTGCGAGAAGATCTTCGGCCCGTCCCGGGACTGGGAGTGCTACTGCGGCAAGTACAAGCGCGTCCGTTTCAAGGGCATCATCTGTGAGCGCTGCGGCGTCGAGGTCACCCGTGCGAAGGTGCGCCGCGAGCGGATGGGGCACATCGAGCTGGCCGCACCGGTCACGCACATTTGGTACTTCAAGGGTGTCCCGTCCCGTCTGGGCTACCTCCTTGACCTGGCCCCGAAGGACCTCGAAAAGGTCATCTACTTCGCTGCCTACATGATCACCAGCGTCGATGAGGAAGCGCGCCACGCGGAACTGCCGAACCTGCAGGTCGAGCATGACCTGGAGACGAAGCAGCTCGTCGATACCCGCGATTCGGACATCGCCACGGTGGCCCAGGATCTGGAGAACGAGCTTGCCCGTCTCGAGGGCGAGGGCGCCAAGGCGGCCGAGAAGAAGAAGGCCCGCGACTCCGCGGACCGACAGATGGCCAACATCCGCAAGCGTGCGGATGCGGAAATCGAGCGCCTCACCCAGGTGTGGGACCGTTTCAAGGGGCTCAAGGTTGCCGATCTCGAAGGCGATGAGGGCCTGTACCGCGAGCTGCGTGACCGCTACGGCATGTTCTTCGAGGGCTCCATGGGCGCCGAGGCGATCAAGAAGCGGCTGGAAAGCTTCGACATGCCCGCCGAAGGCGAGCTGCTGCGCGACATCATCGCCAACGGCAAGGGCCAGCGCAAGACCCGCGCCCTGAAGCGGCTGAAGGTGGTCAACGCGTTCCTGACCACCAACAACTCCCCGCTCGGCATGGTGCTGGATGCTGTCCCGGTGATACCGCCGGAACTGCGCCCGATGGTCCAGCTCGACGGTGGCCGTTTCGCCACCTCGGACCTGAACGACCTGTACCGCCGCGTGATCAACCGCAACAACCGTCTCAAGCGGCTGCTCGATCTGGGCGCGCCGGAGATCATTGTCAACAACGAGAAGCGGATGCTTCAGGAGGCCGTTGACAGCCTCTTCGACAACGGCCGGCGCGGCCGCCCGGTCACCGGACCGGGTAACCGTCCGCTGAAATCGCTCTCCGACATGCTCAAGGGCAAGCAGGGTCGTTTCCGCCAGAACCTGCTGGGTAAGCGCGTAGACTACTCCGGCCGTTCCGTGATCGTCGTCGGGCCGCAGCTGAAGCTGCACCAGTGTGGTCTGCCCAAACAGATGGCGCTGGAGCTCTTCAAGCCGTTCGTGATGAAGCGCCTGGTTGATCTGAACCATGCGCAGAACATCAAGAGCGCCAAGCGGATGGTGGAGCGTTTCCGCCCACAGGTCTGGGATGTGCTCGAGGAGATCATCACCGAGCACCCGGTACTGCTGAACCGTGCACCAACCCTGCACCGTTTGGGTATCCAGGCGTTCGAGCCCCAGCTGGTGGAGGGTAAGGCCATCCAGCTGCACCCGCTGGTCTGTGGCGCGTTCAACGCCGACTTCGACGGCGACCAGATGGCAGTGCACCTGCCGCTGAGCCCCGAGGCGCAGGCCGAGGCACGCATTCTGATGCTGTCCTCGAACAACATCCTGAAGCCCTCGGACGGCCGTCCGGTGACCCTCCCTTCACAGGACATGATCATTGGTCTGTACCACCTGACCACCAAGCGCTCCGGTTCCGCCGGGGAAGGCAGGTCTTTCACCACAGCGGCAGAAGCCATCATGGCCCACGATGCGGGTGTGCTGCACCTGAATTCGCAGGTCAAGATCCGGTTGGACAACTTTGTCCCGTACGCGGGCTGGGAAGCTCCGGAAGGCTGGGAGGCCGGTCAGCCGGCCATCGTCAACACGTCGCTGGGACAGGTCATCTTCAATGAGACCCTGCCCGAGGACTACCCGTGGGTGGAGAATGTCGCTGACAAGGGCGAGCTCTCCACGATCGTGAACGACCTGGCAGAGCGTTACCCGAAGGTTGTTGTGGCGGCGACGCTGGATAACCTCAAGGATGCCGGTTTCTACTGGGCCACGCGCTCCGGTGTCACCGTGGCCATCTCCGACATTGAGGTGCCCAAGGAGAAGCCCGCCATTCTGGAGGGTTACGAGGCTAAGGCCGCCAAGGTGCAGTCCCAGTTCGAGAAGGGCCTGATCGCCGATGACGAGCGCCGTCAGGAACTGATCGACATCTGGAACCAGGCCACCAACGAGATCGCCGATGTGATGCGGAAGAACCTTTCCGCTTCCAACACGATCAACCGGATGGTTTCATCCGGTGCCCGTGGGAACTGGATGCAGGTCCGTCAGATTGCCGGTATCCGCGGCCTCGTGGCCAACCCGAAGGGTGAGATTATTCCCCGACCGATCAAGTCCTCCTACCGCGAGGGCCTGTCGGTGCTGGAATACTTCATTGCCACGCACGGTGCCCGCAAGGGACTGGCCGATACGGCGCTGCGTACCGCCAACTCGGGTTACCTGACCCGCCGTCTGGTGGACGTTTCGCAGGACGTCATCGTCCGTGAAGATGACTGCGGCACCGAGCGGGGCCTGACCCTGCCGATCGCCGTGGTGGATGCCAATGGCGAGCTCACGCTGCACGAGGAGGTCGAGAACAGCGTTTACGCCCGTACCCTGGCCACCGAAGTGCTGGATTCCACCGGCAAGATGCTGGCCGAGGCCGGTGCCGACGTCGGCGACGTGCTGATCGGCGAGCTCTTCGCCGCCGGCATCACCGACGTCAAGGTCCGCTCCGTACTCACCTGTGAGTCCGCCGTCGGAACCTGTGCCCTGTGCTACGGCCGTTCACTGGCCACCGGTAAGACCGTGGACATAGGTGAGGCCGTAGGCATCATCGCCGCACAGTCCATTGGTGAGCCCGGTACCCAGCTGACCATGCGTACGTTCCACACCGGTGGTGCTGTTTCGGCCAGCCGCGGTGAGGACATCACGCAGGGTCTGCCGCGTATTCAGGAGCTCTTCGAGGCACGCACGCCCAAGGGTGTTGCCCCGATCGCCGAGGCGGCCGGACGCATCAGCATCGAAGAGTCCGAGCGTCAGATGCGGCTGGTGCTGACTCCCGACGACGGTACCGAGGAAATCGCGTACCCGGTGCTGCGCCGTGCGCGTCTGCAGGTTGCCGATGGCGATCACGTGGAGGTCGGCCAGAAGCTGGTGGTGGGTGCAGTTGACCCGAAGCAGGTGCTGCGTATTCTAGGCCCGCGTGCCGCTCAGAAGCATCTGGTGGAGGAAGTCCAGCGTGTCTACCGCAGCCAGGGTGTGGGGATCCACGACAAGCACGTCGAGGTTATCGTCCGCCAGATGCTGCGCCGCGTTACGGTCATCGAATCCGGCGAATCCAACCTCCTGCCGGGCGAGCTGGCAGAGCGCGGACGGTTCGAATCCGAGAACCGCCGCGTGGTATCCGAAGGCAAGCAGCCGGCGTCGGGCCGTAACGAGCTGATGGGTATCACCAAGGCTTCGCTGGCCACCGAGTCCTGGCTGTCCGCAGCATCCTTCCAGGAGACCACCCGCGTCCTCACGCAGGCGGCCATGGAAGGCAAGAGCGATCCGCTGTTGGGCCTGAAGGAAAATGTCATCATCGGTAAGCTGATCCCTGCCGGGACCGGCCTGCCGCGCTACACCAACGTCAAGGTGGAGCCGACCGAGGAAGCGAAGGCCAACCTGTTCACCGGCCCGAGCGCCTTCAGCGACTTTGACTACACCGGCGTCGGCGGAGACCTATCACCGGAGTTCCATGCCATCCCGTTGGATGACTACGACCTGGGTACCGGTTTCAGCAACTAGCTGAGCTAAGAAAGCTGCCGAGGGTCCCAAGCTGAGCTTGCGAAGCTTGGGAGGCGGCGAACGACGACGGCGGCCCCGCACCTTCCGGTGCGGGGCCGCCCTCGTTTATGGCCCTCGTTTATGGCCCTCGTTTACGGACCTCGTTGATGGACCCGGCGTCAATGGCCCTGCGTGCGGGGGACCCGCCGTCCGCCGACGCTCAGCTCGTGGACCGGATGGTCCAGAAATCGGTGGACAGTGCGCTGGTCAATAGATACGCGTACGGCATGGTGGCATAGCCCTGCTTGCCCCATCCGCTGCCCCAGGAATTCCGGATGACGAAGCGCTGTGCCGCGTCGTCATAGCCGACCGCCAGCACGCAATGGCCGCCCAGGACCTTCTCATTGGACGCCGGCATTGGTACCGTTCCGGTGGAGGTGACGGTGGGCTCTTCGAAGCTCTCGTACACGGTAAAGCCGAAGACGATTGGATAGCCGGAGGCAAGGCATCCCTTCAGCTGTCCCAGCGATTGGACCACGCGTGAATAGCTGATCGCCCGGTGGGAGCCGGCCTGCTGAAAGCAGCTGTCCGGAGGTTTGACCGAAAATTTTGTGATGTCGTACGGCCAGTTCGATTCATCACAGGCGCCCGTTTGGGCCACCGTCCTAATCCCGTCCCGGATCATCGCACCGGAATCCGAGCCGACAGTGCCCTCGATCACGCGCTCGTTGTAGTAGATGAACAGCCGGGAGGGGACGGAAGTGTCGGGAAGCCCCTCTTTCATGGCGTCGAACTGCAGGCTCCCCGCGATGCCATTGCCGGTACAGGAGCCGAGCTGTCCCTGGTCATAGACCGGCGGGCATTGCGGGGTCAGATCGACCTTGGCCGGAAGTTTGGCGACCAACGGTGGGGGAACGGCGTACAGATGATCACGCTGGTCCGGCAGATCGGGAATCCATCCGTAATGGGAGTTGGTCCTTGTCATGGCGGGTCACCCTCCTGGCGCATGAGCAGGCCCGGCGGGCCAGGGAAACGCATGCGCCACCCTGAGAGTGCTCCGGCCCGGTGGCTGCGTCAAGAGGTCCGAAACGGCGGGAGCAGCCGAAGTCAATGGGCGGCCCGGCGGCGTGTTAGACTGGTTAACAATTGTTAGTGTGGCAGTGGATGAATGTGCTGTGAGGCGGTTGCCTCGCAACGCAGTTCCGGGTTGCAGGGTTCCTGTGCAACGAATGCCACATTTTTGCATGCCTAGGTGCGCTCAGGCCGCGTAGGGTGCGACGACGAATGATAGGGCTTCGCTTCAGCGCTCACCACACGCGGCTACGCAGGTGAGTGGCGGGGCAAAGCAACACGAGAACCCTCTCGAGAAAAAACGGAGAACACGAAAGTGCCTACGATTCAGCAGTTGGTCCGTAAGGGCCGCTCCCCTAAGATCTCAAAGACCAAGGCTCCCGCTCTTAAGGGAAGCCCCATGCGCCGCGGCGTGTGCACCCGTGTTTACACCACGACTCCGAAGAAGCCTAACTCGGCTCTGCGGAAGGTTGCCCGCGTGCGCCTCAACGGTGGCGTGGAAGTAACCGCCTACATCCCCGGTGTGGGCCACAACCTGCAGGAGCACTCCATTGTGCTCGTCCGCGGTGGTCGTGTTAAGGACCTTCCCGGTGTTCGTTACAAGATCGTCCGCGGTGCACTTGATACCCAGGGCGTAAAGAACCGCAAGCAGGCCCGCAGCCGCTACGGTGCAAAGATGGAGAAGAAGTAATATGCCTCGCAAGGGTCCGGCCCCCAAGCGGCCGCTAGTCATTGATCCCGTTTACGGTTCGCCGTTGGTCACGCAGCTGATCAATAAGGTCCTCGTTGACGGCAAGAAGTCCACCGCAGAGCGCATCGTGTACGGCGCACTCGCGGGCGCTCAGGAGAAGTCCGGGGGAGACCCCGTTGCCGCTCTGAAGAAGGCCATGGAAAACATCAAGCCCAGCCTTGAGGTCAAGTCCCGCCGTGTCGGTGGCGCGACCTACCAGGTTCCCGTTGAGGTCAAGCCGGGCCGCGCAACCGCGCTGGCGTTGCGTTGGCTGGTCGGCTACTCCAAGGGCCGCCGCGAGAAGACCATGACCGAGCGTCTGCGTAACGAGATTCTGGATGCCTCCAACGGTCTTGGTGCGGCCGTGAAGCGGCGCGAAGACACTCATAAGATGGCCGAGTCCAACAAGGCCTTCGCCCACTACCGCTGGTAGAACCTTTCGGCCGACGACGGCGGCACTAGCCTGACGTCGTCGGCCGGAAAAAAGGCTTTCCGACAAAGGGAGACACCGTGGCACTCGACGTGCTTACCGACCTTAGTAAGGTCCGCAATATTGGCATCATGGCTCACATTGATGCAGGCAAGACCACCACCACCGAGCGCATCTTGTTCTACACGGGCGTGAACCACAAAATTGGTGAAACGCACGACGGTGCCTCGACCATGGACTGGATGGCACAGGAGCAGGAACGTGGCATTACGATCACCTCCGCCGCCACCACCTGCTTCTGGGACAACAACCAGATCAACATCATCGACACCCCCGGTCACGTCGACTTCACCGTTGAGGTGGAGCGCTCACTGCGCGTCCTCGACGGCGCCGTCGCCGTGTTTGACGGCAAGGAAGGGGTGGAACCGCAGTCCGAGACGGTATGGCGCCAGGCCGATAAGTATGATGTTCCCCGTATCTGCTTCGTCAACAAGATGGACAAGCTCGGCGCGGACTTCTACTTCACCGTGGACACCATCATCAAGCGACTGGGTGCCAAGCCGCTGGTTCTCCAGCTGCCGATCGGCTCGGAGAGCGAATTTGAAGGCGTTGTCGATCTGATCGAAATGCGTGCGCTCACCTGGCGTGGCGAGACCGAGATGGGTGCCAAGTACACCGTTGAACCCATCCCCGCCGGGCTGCAGGCCAAGGCCGAAGAGTACCGCGCCGCCATGCTCGAAACCGTCGCCGAATCCGACGACGAGCTGATGGAGAAATACCTCGGTGGTGAAGAACTCACCGTCGCCGAGATCAAGGCGGGCATCCGTACGCTGACCGTCAGCAGCCAGATTTACCCGGTGCTGTGCGGATCTGCGTTCAAGAACAAGGGCGTCCAGCCGATGCTGGACGCGGTTGTCTCCTACCTTCCGTCGCCGCTGGACGTTCCTGATATTCAGGGTCACGACGTGCGCGATGAAGAGAAGATTGTCACGCGGGCGGCAAATTCGCAGGCGCCGTTCTCGGCTCTCGCGTTCAAGGTTGTGACGCACCCGTTCTTCGGGCGTCTGACCTACATCCGCGTGTACTCCGGGCATGCATCCTCGGGAACGCAGGTGCTGAACTCCACCAAGAACAAGAAGGAACGCATCGGCAAGCTGTTCCAGATGCACGCCAACAAGGAAAACCCGGTGGACGGGGTCACCACGGGGCACATCTACGCGGCGATCGGCCTGAAGGACACCACTACCGGCGACACGCTGTGCGACCTTGCGGCCCCGATCGTGCTCGAGTCCATGAGCTTCCCGGAGCCCGTGATCTCGGTTGCGATCGAGCCGAAGACCAAGGGTGACCAAGAGAAACTCTCTACCGCCATCCAGAAGCTCTCCGAAGAGGACCCGACCTTCCAGGTCTCCCTCAACGAGGACACCGGGCAGACCATCATTGCCGGCATGGGTGAGCTGCACCTGGATATCCTGGTTGACCGTATGCGCCGTGAATTCCACGTTGAAGCCAACGTGGGCAAGCCGCAGGTCGCGTACCGCGAAACCATCAAGCGCGCCGTCGTCAAGCACGACTACACCCACAAGAAGCAGACCGGTGGTTCCGGTCAGTTTGCCAAGGTGCAGATTGCGATTGAGCCGATGGATGTTGTTGAAGGCGTGCTGTATGCCTTCGAGAACAAGGTCAGCGGTGGCCGTATTCCGCGTGAATACATCCCCAGCGTTGACGCCGGCATCCAGGACGCGCTCAATGATGGTGTCCTGGCCGGTTACCCGGTTGTGGGCATCAGAGCGAAACTGCTTGATGGCGCCTACCACGACGTCGACTCGTCTGAAATGGCGTTCAAGATCGCCGGCCGGATGGCTTTCAAGGAAGCCGCACGGATGGCGAACCCGGTTCTGCTCGAACCGCTGATGGAAGTTGAAGTCCGCACCCCTGAGGAATACATGGGTGAAGTAATCGGTGACCTCAACTCCCGTCGTGGCCAGATGCAGTCGATGGAGGATGCAAGCGGCGTGAAGGTAATCGTTGCCCACGTGCCGCTGTCGGGGATGTTCGGATACATCGGTGACCTTCGGTCCAAGACCCAGGGCCGTGCCGTGTACTCGATGAAGTTCGACAGCTACTCTGAGGTTCCGAAGGCTGTTGCCGACGAGATCATCCAGAAGAACCGCGGCGAGTAACAACCAGCAAGTAGCAACAACGCCGAGGGCATTGCAGCCGATGCCCGAAGAAACCGGCAATTTCACCAAACCCAAAGCCCCCCAGTAGACTTGCTGAAGTTTCAGTAGCGAAAAGCGCCGCTGACGAGTAAGTCTTCTCAAAACGTTCTAGGAGGAACCTGTGGCAAAGGCAAAGTTCGAGCGGACTAAGCCGCACGTTAACATCGGCACCATCGGTCACGTTGACCATGGTAAGACGACGCTGACGGCTGCCATCTCCAAGGTACTGTACGACAAGTACCCGACGATCAACGAGCAGCGCGACTTCGCGTCGATTGACTCTGCTCCTGAGGAGAAGCAGCGCGGCATTACCATCAACATCTCCCATGTTGAGTACCAGACCGAGAAGCGTCATTATGCACACGTCGATGCTCCCGGCCACGCTGACTACATCAAGAACATGATTACTGGTGCAGCGCAGATGGACGGCGCGATCCTCGTGGTTGCCGCTACCGATGGCCCGATGGCCCAGACCCGCGAGCACGTTCTGCTCGCCCGCCAGGTTGGCGTTCCCTACCTGCTGGTTGCGCTGAATAAGTCGGACATGGTGGATGACGAGGAGCTCCTCGACCTCGTCGAAATGGAAGTTCGTGAGCTGCTCACCGCGCAGGGCTTCGACGGCGACAACGCTCCCGTGGTGCGCGTTTCGGGCCTGAAGGCCCTGGAAGGCGATCCGGTATGGGTCAAGTCCGTTGAGGACCTGATGGATGCCGTGGACGAGAGCGTTCCGGATCCGATCCGCGACAAGGACAAGCCGTTCCTGATGCCGGTTGAAGATGTCTTCACCATCACCGGCCGGGGAACCGTTGTCACGGGTCGCGCCGAGCGCGGTACCCTCAAGATCAACTCTGAAGTTGAAATTGTTGGTATCCGTCCGGTCCAGAAGACCACCGTTACCGGTATCGAAATGTTCCACAAGCAGCTCGACGAGGCATGGGCCGGCGAGAACTGTGGTCTGCTGCTGCGCGGTATCAAGCGCGAAGACGTAGAGCGTGGCCAGGTTATCGTCAAGCCGGGTTCCATTACCCCGCACACCGATTTCGAGGCCAACGTCTACATCCTGGCGAAGGACGAAGGCGGGCGTCACAACCCGTTCTACTCCAACTACCGCCCGCAGTTCTACTTCCGCACCACGGATGTTACCGGCGTCATCACCCTGCCCGAGGGTACGGAAATGGTTATGCCCGGCGACAACACCGAAATGACTGTCGCGCTGATCCAGCCGATCGCCATGGAAGAAGGCCTCGGCTTCGCCATCCGTGAGGGTGGCCGCACCGTTGGCTCAGGCCGCGTCACCAAGATCGTCAAGTAGCGCGTTCGGCATACCTTTTCGTGTCGACTTCGTCGCCACGTAGGGACCCGGTGCTAGCCGGCTCGCGTCAGGGCGTCACTCCACTTCGGAGGGGCGCCCTTTGGCGTTTAACGCCGCGTACGCTACGGCCGAAGCCTGATGAGTTCCTGCAGCCAATAGTAGGAGTCCTTCGGCGTGCGGACCAGGGTCTCGAAGTCGACGTGGACCAGCCCGAAGCGTTGAGAGTAACCGGCGGCCCATTCAAAATTGTCCAACAGGGACCAGATGTAGTATCCCCGCAGTTCCAGGGCCGCGGCGGGGCCGCCGGGCTGCACGGCGTCCACGGCCGCGGCCAGGTGCGCGCCGAGATAGTCAATCCGCCGACTGTCTTCGATCCGACCTCCGGTCGTGAGCTCGTCCGGGAAGCTCGCGCCGTTTTCCGTGATGTAGACGGGAGGCAGGTCGGCACCGTAGCGGTTCGCCATTTGCTCCAGCGCGGTGGAAAAATAGTCAGGCGCAACCGGCCAGCCGAACGCGGTCTGTGGATACTCCGGCCAGGGTTCCAGCCGGAACGGCAGCCCGGCCAGCGCGTTGGCGGTGCCGTCCCCGGTGCCGGCCGCGGTGCCGGAGGGTCCCGGGCCGGCGGCGATCCTGGTCGGCGCGTAGTAGTTCAGCCCGTAAAAATCCAGCGGCTGTCGGATCGTCTCGAGATCGGCCGCAGGCATGGCGAGCAGCGGCTCAAAGACAGGGGCAAGGAACGCGGGAACTTCGGGGTACCGGCCCAGAAGTACCGGGTCCGCAAAGATGCGGTTGTGCAGCAGATCGAAGAGCTCGGCGAAGAGCTGGTCGCCGGTATCGTCAACAGCCGCCGGGACCACCGGCGTGTGCACGTTGGTGATGCCAATTCCGCCTGTGGCCCCGGCCGAACGCAAAGCCTGAACCGCCAGTCCATGTCCCAGCAGTTGGTGGTGGGCTGCAGGGAGACCATCAAAGAGCAGGGCCCGGCCGGGGGCGTGCACGCCGAGCCCATAGCCGTTGAGCGTAACCGAGGACGGCTCGTTGACGGTGATCCACTTGTCCACCCTGTCGCCGAGGGCCGCCCCGGCGAGTGCCGCATACTCGCCAAAGCGCTCTGCGGTTGAACGCGTCAGCCAGCCGCCGGCCAGCTCCAGGGGGAGCGGAGTGTCCCAGTGGTAGAGCGTGGCCATCGGCTTGATGCCTGCGGCCAGCAGGTCATCCACGAGCTGGTCGTAGAACGCCAGACCGGCGGGGTTGGCGGCCCCGCTGCCGCCCGGCTGAACCCTTGGCCAGGCCAGCGAAAGCCGGTAGGAGTCAACGCCGAGGTCCTTCATCAAGGCTATGTCCTCGGCGAAACGGTGGTAGTGGTCGCAGGAAACATCTGCGGTGTCCGCGTTCAGGATCCGGCCGCTCTGCCGGGTGAAGTCGTCCCAGCCCGATGGGCCACGCCCGCCTTCGCGCACACCGCCTTCAATCTGAAAGGCAGCGGTGGCCACGCCCAGGGTGAAATCCGCTGGCAGCAGTGCGGCGAGAGCCGGGAGGGAAAGCGCAGAGCCGGTCATCAGCGGACATCCTTTACATGGGCGACGGCGACAGGACCGGCGGTGGTGCGGGGTCCGGAAGAAGACGGGAATAAACAACCGGGATGAACAAACTGCCCAGCACATCAGGCACGGGCGTGGCCCCTGTCACAGCACCAGCATCTCACACGGCCTCCGGGCGGGAAACCATGGCTTTCCGGGCGCCGGGGCAGGCGCTGACGGCTGGGGAATTGGCATTTGCCGCGGATATCCGCCATACTGGATAAGTTGTTCAAGCGCTTCTTCGTGTCCCGATCGAGATAATGCTCGGTGCCAGGGTCCAAGTTGAAGCCCAAACATAACCCACCTCCTTGCGGTTTACGGGTATGTGCGCATTAGATCCGCGACACGCCCGACCGCGGGGGTCGGAGCTTCGGCCGATTGAGGAACCCGGATATGTCCGGATTCAGTCCGCTGGAAGCGTGGCTGTGAGAGCCGCACCGCTGGGCACCGGGTAGTACCGGGTGCCCGGCAGAACGAGTAAGTAAACAGCGTTTAGTCAACAGTGTCGCTAGTGCAGGGCGCTATGTCAGGAAAGAGAGTCACGACGCCATGGCGGGACAAAAAATCCGCATCCGGCTGAAGTCATATGACCATGAGGTCATTGACGTATCAGCACGGAAGATCGTTGAGACGGTCACGCGCGCAGGCGCAACGGTGGTCGGCCCCGTGCCGCTGCCGACGGAAAAGAACGTGTACTGCGTTATCCGTTCGCCTCACAAGTACAAGGACAGCCGCGAGCACTTTGAAATGCGCACGCACAAGCGTCTGATCGACATCATCGACCCCACGCCGAAGGCTGTTGACTCGCTTATGCGTCTTGACCTGCCGGCCGACGTGAACATCGAAATCAAACTGTAGGGAGGGGCTGAGAAACTATGACCGCTACCCGCAACGTTAAGGGCATCCTGGGCACGAAGCTCGGCATGACCCAGGTCTGGGACGAAAACAACCGGCTTGTGCCGGTTACCGTCGTCCAGGCCGATTCCAACGTCATCACCCAGCTGCGCAATGCAGACCTTGATGGCTACACCGCCGTCCAGATCGGCTACGGCCAGATCGACCCGCGCAAGGTCACCAAGCCGCTGGCTGGTCACTTTGACAAGGCCGGTGTCACCCCCCGTCGCCACGTCGTCGAGCTGCGCACCGCGGACGCCGACTCCTACACCCTCGGCCAGGAGCTCTCCGTGGAGATCTTCGAAGCCGGCCAGAAGGTCGACGTCGTCGGTACTTCAAAGGGCAAGGGCTTCGCCGGCGTTATGAAGCGTCACGGCTTCCATGGCGTCGGTGCCTCGCACGGTGCTCACAAGAACCACCGCAAGCCTGGCTCCATCGGTGGCGCATCCACCCCCAGCCGCGTATTCAAGGGCGTGCGCATGGCCGGCCGCATGGGCGCCGTCCGTCACACCACGCTGAACCTCACGGTTCATGGCGTTGACGCCGCGAAGTCGCTGCTGCTCATCAAGGGTGCCGTTCCCGGCGCCCGCGGCCAGGTCGTCCTCGTGCGCACTGCCGTGAAGGGAGCATAACCAAATGGCAAAGACTATTTCCGTAGACCTGCCTGCAGAGATCTTCGACGTTCAGACCAACGTGCCGTTGCTGCACCAGGTCGTCGTGGCTCAGCTTGCCGCTGCCCGCCAGGGCACGCACAAGACGAAGACCCGCGCCGAGGTATCCGGTGCAGGCCGTAAGCCATTCAAGCAGAAGGGCACCGGCCGCGCCCGTCAGGGTTCCATCCGTGCTCCTCACATGACCGGTGGTGGCGTTGTCCATGGGCCGACACCGCGTGACTACTCCCAGCGCACACCCAAGAAGATGAAGGCAGCTGCACTGCGCGGCGCTCTCTCCGACCGGGCACGCAACGGCCGTATCCACGTCGTCGCCGACCTGGTGAGCGGCTCCAAGCCGTCCGCCAAGGAAGCGCTGGCAGCATTGCGTTCACTCACCGCGCGCAAGAACCTGCTCGTCGCGATTGAGCGGTCAAACGACGTCGTGGCACTGTCCGTGCGCAACCTGCCGGACCTGCACGTGCTGTACGTGGATCAGCTGAACACCTACGACGTGCTGGTTTCCGACGACGTTGTCTTCACCAAGGCTGCCTACGATGCTTTCGTGTCCGGCAACGCTGCTGCGGAGGCTTTCGCTTCCGGTGCGCTGCTCGGACTTGAGGATGTTGACGCCGCCGCCGACGACGCTGCAATTGAAGCGGTGGTGGTTGATTCAGTGGTGGTTGACGCAGCCGCAGCTAAGGCCGCCCCCAAGGCCAAGGCCGCTCCGAAGGCTGCGGCCGAGGCATCTGTCGAAGCCCCAGTAACCGAGGAGGACGCCAAGTGAGCGCCGCCACCATCAAGGATCCGCGCGACGTCGTCATTGCACCCGTCGTATCGGAAAAGAGCTACGGCTTGATCGATGAAGGTAAGTACACCTTCCTGGTCGACCCCCGCTCGAACAAGACCGAGATCAAGTTGGCCGTGGAGAAGATTTTCTCCGTCAAGGTCGAATCGATCAACACTCTCAATCGTGCCGGTAAGCGCAAGCGGACCAAGTTCGGATGGGGTCAGCGCAAGGGCACCAAGCGTGCCATCGTGACCCTCAAAGAAGGCACAATCGACATCTTCGGCGGTCCGCTTTCATAAGCGGAGACCACTTTAACGAGGAAATAAAACATGGGAATCCGTAAATACAAGCCGACAACCCCGGGCCGTCGTGGCTCGAGCGTTGCCGACTTCACCGAAATCACGCGGTCGACGCCGGAAAAGTCTCTGGTACGTCCGCTGCCCAAAAAGGGTGGCCGCAACAACACCGGCCGCATCACGACCCGTCACAAGGGTGGTGGCCACAAGCGCCAGTACCGTCTGATCGACTTCCGTCGTCACGACAAAGACGGCATTAATGCCCGCGTTGCTGAGATCGAATATGATCCCAACCGCACCGCGCGTATTGCGCTGCTGCACTACCTTGATGGCACCAAGCGGTACATCATCGCTCCGAACAAGCTCAAGCAGGGTGACTTTGTTGAGGCCGGCGCGAGTGCCGACATCAAACCGGGTAACAACCTGCCGCTGCGCAACATCCCGGTGGGTACCGTTATCCACGCCGTGGAGTTGCGTCCCGGAGGCGGCGCCAAGATGGCCCGCTCCGCCGGAGCATCAACCCAGCTCGTCGCCAAGGAAGGCCGCTTCGCCCAGCTGCGACTGCCTTCCGGCGAAATCCGCAACGTTGACGTCCGCTGCCGCGCGACGATCGGTGAGGTCGGTAACGCTGAACAGTCCAACATCAACTGGGGTAAGGCCGGCCGTATGCGCTGGAAGGGCGTCCGCCCGACCGTGCGTGGTGTGGCCATGAACCCGGTGGACCACCCCCATGGTGGTGGTGAGGGCAAGACTTCCGGTGGACGTCACCCAGTCAACCCGAACGGTAAGCCCGAGGGCCGTACCCGCCGCCCGAACAAAGAGAGCGACAAACTCATTGTGCGTCGCCGTCGTACTGGCAAGAACAAGCGATAGGAGCCTGACGCATGCCACGCAGTCTAAAAAAGGGTCCTTTCGTTGACCAGCACCTCTTTGTCAAGGTCGCTGCGGAAAACGAAAAGGGCACCAAGAACGTTATTAAGACCTGGTCCCGCCGCTCGATGATCATCCCGGACATGCTGGGACACACGATCGCCGTGCATGACGGGCGCAAGCACATCCCCGTGTTTGTGACCGAGTCGATGGTCGGGCACAAGCTCGGCGAATTCGCTCTGACGCGGACATTCCGCGGCCATGTGAAGGACGACCGTAAGGGCAAGCGCCGCTAGGCGCCTGCACTGACGGCTAAGACGAGAGAAGGATAGCAATGGAAGCCAAGGCAATTGCGCGTCATATTCGCGTAACGCCTATGAAGGCCCGGCGCGTCGTCAACCTGATTCGTGGCAAGCAGGCGAATGAGGCAATGGCGATACTGAAGTTTGCCCCCCAGGCAGCTTCAGAACCGGTCTTCAAGGTACTCCAGTCCGCGATGGCTAACGCCCGCGTACTGGCTGACCGCGACAGCATCGCGTTTGATGAAGGCGATTTGTACATCAGCGAAGCATTCGTTGATGAAGGCGCAACGATGAAGCGGTTCCGGCCGCGGGCCCAGGGCCGTGCGTTCCAGATCAAGAAACGCACCAGCCACATCACCCTGGTCGTTGCAACTCCCGAGAAAGAGGAGGCTCGCTAAGTGGGACAGAAAGTAAACCCGCACGGGTTCCGACTCGGCATCACCACCGACCATGTTTCGCACTGGTTTGCTGACAGCAACAAGGCCGGCCAGCGTTACAAGGATTTTGTCCGCGAGGACATCAAGATCCGCGCGCTCATGTCCACCGGCATGGAGCGGGCCGGCATCTCCAAGGTTGAGATCGAGCGCACCCGGGACCGCGTCCGTGTGGATATCCACACGGCCCGTCCGGGCATCGTAATCGGCCGCCGTGGCGCCGAGGCGGACCGCATCCGCGGCGAGCTGGAGAAGCTCACAGGGAAGCAGGTGCAGCTGAACATCCTGGAGGTAAAGAACCCGGAAGCAGACGCGCAGCTGGTGGCCCAGGGCATCGCCGAGCAGCTGACTTCGCGTGTGGCTTTCCGCCGCGCGATGAAGAAGGCCATGCAGTCGGCACAGCGCACCGGCAGCGTCAAGGGCATCCGTGTCGCTTGTGCAGGCCGTCTGGGCGGAGCGGAAATGTCCCGCACCGAGTTCTACCGCGAAGGCCGTGTGCCCCTGCACACCCTGCGTGCCAACATCGACTACGGCTTCTTCGAAGCCAAGACTGTGTTTGGCCGCATCGGAGTCAAGGTCTGGATCTACAAGGGCGACGTCACGTCCAAGGAGCTGGCTGCCCAGGCAGCTGCCGCTCCGTCCCGTGGCCGTGCCCCGCGTAGGGACGGCGACGGCGGCGATCGTGGACCCCGGGGCGGCGCTGGCGCCCCCCGCGGCGGCGACCGTCGTCGTAATGACCGCCCGCAGGGCGAGTCCGCTGAGGGTGCAGCTCCGGCCGCAGCCCCCGCGGCCGCCGCTCCCGTGGCACAGGCGGCTGCTCCGGCAGCAGAAGGAGGACAGGCTTAAATGCTTATCCCACGTCGAGTTAGGTTCCGCAAGCAGCACCACCCCGGCCGTTCCGGCCAGGCAACCGGCGGTACCACTGTCACCTTCGGTGACTGGGGAATCCAGGCGCTGACTCCGGCCTACGTCACGAACCGTCAGATCGAGTCCGCTCGTATCGCCATGACGCGTCATATCAAGCGTGGCGGTAAGGTCTGGATCAACATCTACCCGGACCGTCCGCTGACAAAGAAGCCGGCCGAAACCCGCATGGGTTCCGGTAAGGGTTCACCCGAGTGGTGGATCGCGAACGTCAAGCCGGGCCGTGTCCTGTTTGAACTGTCTGGTGTAAATGAAGAGGTAGCTCGTGAGGCCCTGCGCCTGGCAATCCACAAGCTCCCGTTGAAGGCACGCATTGTGCGTCGCGAAGGTGGTGAATAGAAATGGCAGTTGGGTCAAAGGAACTTGCACCTGAGCAGCTTGATGGTTTGGACAACGAGCGTCTCGTTGAAGAACTCCGTAAAGCTAAGGAGGAGCTGTTCAACCTCCGTTTCCAGTCCGCCACTGGTCAGCTTGAAAACCACGGTCGTTTGCGCGCTGTGAAGCGCGACATTGCCCGGATCTACACCGTGCTGCGTGAGCGCGAGCTGGGCATCCGCCCGGCCGTCGCCACCGCGGTGGTGGATGCCGTGTCCGAGGACAAGGCAGGCAAGAAGACTGACAAGAAGGCTGACGCCGAAAAGAAGGCTGACAAGGCCGACAAGGAAGCCAAAAAGGCTGCCAAGAAGGCTGACAAGTCTGAGGAGGACGCCAAGTGAGCACTGAGCATAAGGATGCAGCCGCGGCTGAAACCGGAGCCACGACGGGCGCGGCCAAGGCCGCGGTCCGGGGTGACCGGAAGAAGCTTCGCGGCTACGTCGTCTCCGACAAAATGGAGAAGACGATCGTCGTAGAGGTTGAAGATCGTGTAAAGCACGCTTTGTACGGTAAAGTTATCCGTCGCACCTCAAAGGTCAAAGTTCACGATGAGCAGAACACCGCCGGCATCGGCGACATGGTTCTGATCAGTGAAACCCGGCCGCTTTCCGCTACCAAGCGGTGGCGTCTGGTCGAGATTCTCGAAAAGGCCAAATAGCAAAACTGTAGTTTGCCTGGTCTCCGCACGCGCCGTCAAAGGCGGGAGATGCCTTGGGCCCACGCGGGCCGAAGGACCCAATGTATGCTGCGCCCAGCGCGGCATACATTGGGAGGCCGTGGGGATGGTTCTGGACACCAGGCCGTCCATGAGACAAATATCCGTTCCGCAAGGCTCGTTGAGAGAACCGGCGCGACGACAGGAGTACTAAGTGATTCAGCAGGAGTCGCGACTTAAGATCGCTGACAACACGGGGGCCAAGGAAATCCTGACCATCCGTGTTCTCGGCGGGTCTGGCCGTCGCTACGCAGGCATCGGTGACGTTATTGTCGCCACCGTCAAGGATGCAATCCCGGGCGGAAACGTCAAGAAGGGTGACGTCGTCAAGGCCGTCATCGTTCGCACCAAGAAGGAACGCCGCCGCGCGGATGGTTCCTACATTAAATTTGATGAGAACGCTGCGGTGATTCTGAAGAACGACGGCGACCCCCGCGGTACCCGTATCTTCGGTCCCGTTGGCCGTGAACTTCGCGACAAGAAGTTCATGAAGATCATCTCGCTTGCTCCGGAGGTGCTCTAAACCATGGGACAGAAAACAGTGAAGCTCAAGATCAAAAAGGGTGACCTGGTTCAGGTCATGTCCGGCGCCAAGCAGGAGCGCGGCGGAGACCGCGGCAAGCAGGGCAAGGTTCTGCGCGTTTTCCCGGAGACGAACCGCGTGCTGGTGGAGGGCGTCAACCGGGTCACGAAGCACACCAAGGCTGGGCAGTCGCAGGGCGGCACCAAGACCGGTGGCATCGAGACGGTGGAAGCCGCTATCCACATTTCCAACGTCGCCGTCGTGGACCCGTCCACGAAGAAGCCGACGCGCGTTGGCTACCGCACCGAGACCGTCGAGCGCGACGGCCGCTCGCGTGACGTCCGCGTCCGTGTTGCCAAGAGCTCCGGGAAGGACCTGTCATGAGTGCAGCAGTAACTGAGGCCGCAGCCGATAACGCTGCCCCGAAGGTCGCGCCCCGTCTGAAGGCCCGCTACGCGGCCGAGATTAAGAAGACCCTGGCTGACGATTTCAAGTACGAGAACGTCAACCAGGTGCCCCGCCTGGTCAAGGTTGTTGTGAACATGGGTGTTGGAGATGCCGCCAAGGACTCCAAGCTGATCGACGGCGCTGTCCGCGATCTGACCCTGATTACCGGCCAGAAGCCCGTGGTCACCAAGGCCCGCAAATCCATCGCACAGTTCAAACTGCGCGAAGGCATGCCGATCGGTACGCACGCAACTTTGCGCGGCGACCGCATGTGGGAGTTCGTGGATCGTCTGGTGTCGCTGGCTCTTCCGCGTATCCGTGACTTCCGCGGCCTCAACGGCAAGCAGTTCGATGGCAACGGAAACTACACCTTCGGTCTGACCGAGCAGGTTATGTTCCATGAGATCGACCAGGATTCCATCGACCGCGTCCGCGGTATGGATATCACGGTTGTCACCACCGCAAAGACCGACGACGAGGGCCGTGCGCTGCTGAAGGCGCTTGGCTTCCCGTTCAAGACCGAAGATAACTAATCTACGTAACAGGTCCGGTATTCCGGTAGCAAGGCTTGTCGGGACCGAGGTCCCGACAAGCCTTGGCGCCGGGCAAGGAAACCGTTTCGAGGGAGGGCAAGAGCCCACATGACAATGACAGATCCTGTCGCAGATATGCTCACGCGTCTGCGCAATGCAAACTCGGCATACCACGATTCCGTGACCATGCCATACAGCAAACTCAAGGGACACGTTGCCGACATTCTCAAGGCTGAGGGTTACATCGCAGCCTGGAAGATCGAAGACGCTGAGGTCGGCAAGAAGCTGACCATTGACCTGAAATTCGGCCCGGAGCGCCAGCGTTCAATCGCCGGCATCCGTCGGATCTCTAAGCCCGGCCTGCGCGTTTACGCTAAGTCCACCACCTTGCCGCGCGTGCTCGGTGGCCTGGGTATCGCCATACTGTCGACGTCTTCCGGTCTGCTGACCGACCGTCAGGCCGCCAAGAAAGGCGTGGGTGGGGAAGTCCTCGCCTACGTCTGGTAACAGGGAAGGGAAAGAATAATGTCACGTATTGGACGTCTCCCCATCTCCGTGCCCGCCGGCGTAGAGGTCAAGATCAATGGCAGCGTAGTTTCCGTCAAGGGTCCCAAAGGCGAGCTGGACCACACTGTGGCCAGCCCGATCGAGGTCGCTCTTGAAGAAGGCACGCTGACTGTCAGCCGCCCCAACGACGAGCGCGCCTCGCGTTCGCTGCACGGCCTCACCCGTACCCTGATCAACAACCTGATTATTGGCGTTACCCAGGGGTACGAGAAGAAGCTGGAAATCGTTGGGACCGGTTACCGTGTCCAGGCGAAGGGCTCGGATCTCGAGTTCGCCCTGGGCTACAGCCACCCGGTTGCCGTCAAGGCTCCCGCCGGCATCACACTGACGGTAGAGGGCCCCACCAAGATCTCTGTCTCAGGCAACAACAAGCAGCAGGTGGGCGAGGTTGCTGCCAACATCCGCAAGCTCCGGAAGCCGGACCCGTACAAGGGCAAGGGCATCCGTTACGCCGGCGAGATCATCCGCCGCAAGGTCGGAAAGGCTGGTAAGTAATCATGGCTATGTCCGTTAAAGGCAAGTCCAAGTCCGCAGCACGCGGCCGTCGCCACCTGCGGGTCCGCAAGCGCGTCACCGGTACCGCGGTCCGCCCGCGTCTGGTGGTCAACCGCTCAGCGCGCCACGTATTCGTTCAGATCGTCGATGACAGCCAGGGTGTAACCGTGGCCTCCGCTTCGACGCTTGAAGCCGACCTGCGCGCATTTGACGGTGATAAGACCGCCAAGGCCAAGCGCGTTGGCGAGCTCGTTGCCGAGCGCGCAAAGAAGGCCGGTATCGAAGCCGTCGTCTTCGACCGCGGAGGCAACCGTTACCACGGCCGCGTCGCAGCGATCGCTGAAGGCGCACGTGAAGGTGGGCTGGCACTGTGAGCGAAAACATCAACAAGGAGAACACTGTGTCTGAAACAAGTGCCGAAGGCACCGCAACAGCCGCAGCAGCGACCAAAGCCGCAGGCGCTGAGAATGCGGCAGCTGACAACGCAACCGCCGCAGCCGCTCCGGCGACTGCAACCGATGGCGGCCGTGGCGCAAGCCGCGGCGGCGATCGGGGCGGCCGCGAAGGTGGCCGTGGTGGACGCGATGGTGGCCGTGGTGGACGCGATGGCGGACGGGGCGGCCGCGAGGCCGAGAAGAACCAGTTCGTCGAGCGCGTTGTCAACATCAACCGTGTCGCCAAGGTCGTCAAGGGCGGTCGTCGCTTCAGCTTCACCGCACTGGTCGTCGTCGGGGACGGCAATGGCATGGTCGGCGTCGGCTACGGCAAGGCCAAGGAAGTTCCCGCGGCCATTGCCAAGGGCGTTGAAGAAGCCAAGAAGTCCTTCTTCCGCGTTCCGCGCATCGGCGGGACCATCCCGCACCAGGTTCAGGGCGAGGCTGCTGCAGGCGTTGTCCTGCTGCGTCCGGCTTCCCCGGGTACCGGTGTTATCGCCGGCGGTCCGGTCCGCGCCATTCTGGAGTGCGTGGGCATCCACGATGTTCTCTCCAAGTCCCTGGGCTCGACCAACGCCATCAACATTGTGCACGCAACTGTTGCCGCGCTGAAGGCCCTGGAAGAACCTGCCGCTGTGGCTGCCCGTCGGGGCCTGCCGCTGGACGAGGTTGTTCCGCCGGCCCTGCTGCGTGCCATGCAGAACCAGAAGGTGGGTGCGTAATGACGACACCGAAGAGAATCCAGGCGTCTGACGCGAAACTGGAAATCACTCAGACCAAGTCCACCATTGGTGGCAAGCAGAACCAGAAGGACACGTTGCGTTCGCTGGGCCTAAAGCACATCGGCGACTCCGTCGTTCGTACGGCTGACGCAGTGACCGTTGGCATGATCAACACGGTTCCGCACCTGATAAAGGTTGAGGAGGCGAAGTAATTATGGCTACAGACAAGACGACCGAGGGAACTGCCCAGGAGCAGACTCCCCAGAAGCAGACTGCTCTGAAGGTCCATCACCTGCGTCCCGCCCCCGGAGCCAAAACCGCCAAGACCCGAGTCGGTCGTGGTGAAGGTTCCAAGGGTAAGACTGCCGGGCGTGGTACCAAGGGTACGAAGGCCCGCTACCAGATCAAGGCCGGATTCGCCGGTGGCCAGCTGCCACTGCACATGAGGCTGCCGAAACTGCGCGGCTTCAAGAACCCGTTCCGGGTCGAGTACCAGGTCGTGAACCTGGACAGGATCTCCGAGCTGTTCCCCGACGGTGGCACCATCTCCGTGGCGGACCTGGTTGAGAAGGGTGCGGTCCGCAAGAACCAGCCCGTGAAGGTGCTCGGCACCGGTGACATCACCGTCAAGGTTGATGTCACAGTCGATGCATACTCAACCAGTGCAAAAGAAAAGATTGCCGCAGCAGGCGGAAGCACGACCGAACTTTAACGTTTACGAGTGAATCTGTCAGCAGACTAGACTCTTGGTGAGCGGGACGTGTTCCCGCTCACCAAGAGTTTTCGTCATCTAAGGTGCGAAGCACACCTGCTGCCAGCTGCACGCCGTCGTTCCTTTGCCGGCCGCGCCACCCATTAGACTCGGTTATTGGGCCTCATCGACCGGATCCCGCCTCAACTTACTAGACTTCAGGAGGACGCTTGCTTACCGCATTTGGCCGCGCCTTTCGCACGCCTGATCTGCGACGCAAGTTGTTGTTCACGCTGGGAATAATCGCTATCTTCCGCTTGGGTGCTTTTGTCCCCTCGCCCGGTGTGAACTACCGCAATGTCCAGGCCTGCCTGAACAGCGCCGACACGAACCAAGGCATCTATCAGCTGGTGAATCTGTTCAGCGGCGGCGCCCTGCTTCAGGTTTCCATCTTTGCCCTGGGCATCATGCCCTATATCACGGCCAGCATCATCATTCAGCTGCTGCGCGTGGTGATCCCGCGCTTCCAGGAGCTGCATCTGGAAGGGGCCCAGGGGCAGGGGACCCTGACCCAGTACACCCGGTACCTGACCATCGCCCTGGGGCTTTTGAATGCCACCACGCTGGTAACGCTGGCGCGTTCCGGACAGCTGCTGGGCAACTGCGGCGCCGCCGGCACTCCGACGGCCATCATTCCCAATGACAGCCTGATCACCACCCTCCTGCTGGTCATCACGCTGACCGCGGGTACCGGTCTGATCATGTGGATGGGGGAGCTCATCACGGAGAAGGGCGTGGGCAACGGAATGTCGTTGCTCATCTTTATCGCCATCGCGGCGCGCTTCCCCACCTCGCTGGGTGAAATCATCAAGACCAAGGGCTGGGGCGTCTTTATGACGGTCCTGCTGATCGGGCTCGTCGTCGTCGCTCTTGTTGTCTTTGTTGAACAGTCGCAGCGGCGGGTCCCGGTACAGTACGCCAAACGCATGATCGGCCGCCGCACGATGGGCGGAACCAGCACGTACATTCCGATCAAGGTCAATATGGCCGGCGTTATCCCGGTGATCTTCGCCTCCTCGATGCTCTACCTGCCGTCGTTGATCGCGCAGTTCGCCGCGCCCAAGAACGGCAGCGAGCCGCCGGCCTGGGTCACCTGGGTCACGAGCAACCTAACGAAGGGCGATCATCCGCTGTACATGGTGATCTATTTCCTGCTGATCGTCTTCTTCACCTACTTCTATGTGGCCATCACCTTCAACCCTGAAGAAGTGTCGGACAACATGAAGAAGTACGGCGGCTTCATTCCGGGCATCCGCGCGGGAAAACCGACCCAGGACTACCTGCAGTACGTTATTTCGCGCATCACGCTGCCCGGAGCCGTGTACCTCGGTTTTGTGGCGCTGATCCCGCTGATCGCTCTGGTCCTGATTCAGGCAAACCAGAACTTCCCGTTCGGCGGAACCTCGCTGTTGATCATTGTTGGCGTTGGGTTGGAAACGGTCAAGCAGATCGATGCGCAGCTTCAACAACGCCACTACGAAGGGTTATTGCGATGACGAGAATGCTGATTATCGGTCCCCCCGGATCGGGTAAAGGCACTCAGGCGGAACGGATTTCCGAGCGGCTGGGCGTGGTGGCGATATCCACCGGAGATATCTTCCGCGCCAACGTCAAGGGTGAGACGCCGCTGGGCATCGAGGCGAAAAAGTACATGGACAACGGCGACTTTGTCCCGGACAGCGTGACGAACAAGATGGTCCGCGACCGGCTGCTGCAGGACGATGTGCAGGACGGGTTCCTGCTGGACGGCTACCCGAGGACCACGGTTCAGGTCGATGAGCTCGACGACATTCTGGCCCAAGCCGAGTCGAGGCTGGACGTTGTGCTGCAGTTGACGGCCGACGACGACGAGCTGGTCAAGCGTCTGCTCGGACGGGCGCTGGACACCGGACGCAGCGACGACAACACCGCCGTCATCCGGCACCGTCTGGACCTTTACCACGGACAGACCGAAGCCGTCGTCGCACGGTATGCCGAACGCGGGATCCTGACGCAGGTCGACGGGATCGGTGAAATCGATGAGGTCACAGACCGCGTTATGAAGGCCATCGAAGTAGCCAAGACCGCCTAAATTTTGCGTAATCATGCACGCTGAGGCTCCTCCCCGCCAGGGAGGAGCCTTAGCTGTTTAGTCTTTTGGAAGGGACACTGCCATGGCTTTCGGCCAACCGCGGATCGAATACAAATCAAACGCGCAGATGCGCACCATGGCCGAGGCCGGCGTGGTGCTCAGCCGTGCCCTGGACACGGTGCTGGCGACCGCCGTTGCGGGAGCGACGACGAAGGATCTGGATGTTGCCTTCGCCGGCGTGCTCAAGGAAGCCGGTGCGACCTCCAACTTTCTGGGCTATCACGGGTTTCCGGCCACTGTCTGCACCTCGATCAATGAGGAGGTGGTCCACGGCATCCCGTCCGCGCGCGTGCTCAAGGACGGCGACGTCCTGTCCGTGGATGGCGGGGCGATCATCGATGGCTGGCACTCGGACTCTGCACGGAGCATGATTGTTGGCGCAGCGCCGGCGGCGGACCCGGCGGACCAGCGGCTCTCGGACATTACCGAGGAAGCCATGTGGCGCGGGATTGCGGCGATGGCTGGTGGGAAATTTGTCGGTGATATCGGTGCAGCGATCGATGATTACGTCAGCTCGGTGCCGGGGCACGCGCTGGGCATCCTGGAGGACTACGTGGGCCACGGCATCGGGAGCGCGATGCACATGCCCCCGGATGTGCTCAATTACCGCACGAGCCACCGCGGTCCGCGGCTCCGGTCCGGTCTGTGCCTGGCCATTGAACCGATGCTGGTGCGTGGGGGGCTGGACACCGAGGTGCTCGGTGACGATTGGACCGTAATCACGGCCGATGGCGCCAGGGCGGCGCACTGGGAGCACTCGATAGCGATTCATGACCAGGGCATCTGGGTCCTGAGCGCCGAGGACGGCGGGGCGTCCCGGCTGGTTCCGCTGGGCGTGACCCCTGTCCCGGTTCCCGCGGCCTAGTCCCGGCCGCAGGGGTGTGGATGCGGGCACAATGGAAGCATGAGTGAGACCGGCGGATCCATTACCGACGTCCCGGGCATCAGGGTGGGGCAGGTACAGCGCGTCGGCGACGGCTGGCTGACCGGTGTCAGCGTGGTGCTTCCGCCGCCGGACAGCATTGGTTCCGTTGACGTCCGCGGCGGTGGCCCGGGAACCCACGAGACTGATGCGCTGGATCCGACCACATTGGTTCCCACCGTGGATGCGGTGGTGCTGACCGGCGGCAGCGCCTTCGGGTTGGCGGCGGCCACGGGCGCGCAGCTGTGGTGCGAGGAGCAAGGCCGCGGCTTCCGGGTTCCGGGAGGGGTGGTCCCGATCGTGCCCGCCGCCGCCATTTTTGATCTTGGCCGCGGTGGTGACTTCGCGGCCCGGCCGGATGCGGCGATGGGGTATGCAGCCGCGGCTGCCGCCGGGGCCTCGGATGAACACGGTGGGGTGGCGCGCGGCAACGTCGGTGCCGGCACCGGGGCGGCGCTGGGTGGGGGCCGGTTCAAGGGCGGCACGGGCACCGCTTCGGTGCGTTTGACGGGAGCCAACCGGGACGTGCTGGTCGGCGCCTTCGCCGTTGTTAACGCTGCCGGGCTGCCGTGGCAGCCGTCCGCACCAGTGGACGGGACACCCGGCGGACCCAAGGAGTCCGCCGGGCTGAATACGACTCTCGTGGTGGTGGCGACCAACGCCGTGCTGACAGCAGCCGAAGCCAAAAGGACGGCGACGGCGGCGCACGCCGGGATGGCGCGGGCGCTGGACCCGGTGCATACCTTGGCCGATGGGGACACCATCTTCACCCTCGCCACCGGTGCCGCGGCGCTCGACTCCGGGACCGGTTCCCTGGTCGGCTCACTGATGGAACTGCAGGCGGCGGCGGCCACGGCGGTGCGGCTGGCCATCCTGGATGGCATCCATTCCGCCAGTGCCATTTCGACCAAGGCCGGCTCGCTGCCCGCGTACCCGGAGCCCGGGACGGAACGGATTTAACTTTATCCCCTGTCATGACGTAGAGTGGCTTGTTGGTTGTCTGCGCCCTCGCGTGCCTTCTCCAGAGTAGAATCCGCCCGCTGATTCGCATCAGTTGTGGATGGGCTCAGGGCTGGGAAGCATTTGTGACCGGGTGCCGGGGCAACTTAAACACCAAATCAGTAGTAAACCTAGCCCCCTGCCGGGATATTTACCAGATCTTCAGGCATGAGGCCGAACCAGTTAGCGGAGGATATGGCCAAGAAAGACGGGGTCATTGAGATCGAGGGCGTTGTGACTGAGGCTCTGCCCAATGCGATGTTTCGCGTTGAGCTGACCAACAAGCACATCGTTCTTGCCCATATCTCAGGAAAAATGCGCCAGCACTATATTCGTATCCTTCCTGAGGACCGAGTAGTGGTGGAGCTGAGCCCTTACGACCTGACACGTGGTCGTATTGTCTACCGCTACAAATAACCACAACTGCACAACACGCAAAGGAACGCCATGAAGGTCAAGCCGAGCGTCAAGCAGATCTGCGAAAAGTGCAAGGTGATTCGCCGTAATGGTCGAGTCATGGTGATCTGCGAGAACCCGCGCCACAAGCAGCGCCAGGGCTGATTTCCCTTTCCGGGAAATTCCTGACACTGCTTTACCCACGCAAGTAAATTAAAGGCAGCACAAGCTGAGCTGTCCCGATGGTTGCCCATCGGGTGTCGGGTCAAACCGAAACAGTCAGCGGACCCCCGGTCGGAGGCCGGGGCCACACGGAACGTGTGGGTGTACTGCTTAGGACCTCCGGTTTACACAAGGAGTACAGCCGATATGGCACGTCTCGCTGGCGTAGACCTTCCCCGCGAAAAGCGGCTGGAAGTAGCGCTTACATACATCTACGGCGTGGGCAAGACCCGTGCTCACAAGACTTTGGCTGACACCGGGATCTCTCCCGACGTCCGTGTAAAGGACCTGTCCGACGCTGAAATGGTTCAGCTGCGCGACTACATCGAGGGTAACTACAAGGTTGAAGGCGACCTTCGCCGCGAGGTGGCTGCAGATATCCGCCGCAAGGTTGAAATCGGCAGCTACCAAGGTATCCGGCATCGCCGCGGCATGCCCGTCCACGGTCAGCGTACGAAAACCAACGCTCGCACCCGCAAGGGCCCGAAGCGCACCGTGGCCGGCAAGAAGAAGGCCGCACGTTAACAACGCTGCGTTGACAACGTGCCTCACAAATAACTTTCTGTAGGAGAAAAGAATGCCCCCGAAGACTCGCGGTGCGGTTCGCAAGCCGCGCAAGAAGGACAAAAAGAATATCGCGCTTGGTCAGGCGCACATCAAGAGCACCTTTAACAACACCATCGTGTCCATCACGGACCCGAATGGCGCCGTCATCTCGTGGGCTTCCGCCGGCGAAGTTGGCTTCAAGGGTTCCCGCAAGTCGACTCCGTTCGCGGCCCAGATGGCTGCCGAGGCCGCCGCGAAGCGCGCCCAGGAGCACGGCCTGCGTAAGGTGGACGTCTTTGTGAAGGGTCCGGGTTCCGGCCGCGAAACCGCCATCCGTTCACTGCAGGCCGCTGGCCTCGAGGTTGGCTCCATTCAGGATGTCACCCCCAGCGCCCACAACGGCTGCCGTCCGCCCAAGCGCCGCCGCGTCTAAGCAATAGTGCCCGAGTTGGCCCGTCGCAGCTGTCCGGATTCTGAATCCGGATGGACCGTGACGGGCCAACTCGACGGGCGTTAAGTCTCAGACCGTCTTTTCCACCACCTGTGTTGCGTCATATAGCGGATGCTCGCTGAAAGGAAACCCCCAGTGCTCATTGCACAGCGCCCCACCCTCTCTGAAGAAGTAGTTTCCGATAACCGCTCCCGTTTCGTCATTGAACCGTTGGAGCCGGGCTTCGGTTACACGCTCGGAAACTCCCTCCGCCGTACCCTGCTGTCCTCCATTCCCGGCGCTGCTGTCACCAGCATCCGGATCGATGGCGTCCTGCACGAATTCACCACTGTTCCCGGTGTCAAGGAAGACGTCACCGAGATCATCTTGAACATCAAGAACCTCTCGGTGTCCTCCGAGCACGACGAGCCCGTCGTCGCCTACCTGCGCAAGCAGGGCCCCGGCGTCGTCACGGCCGCGGACATCGCACCGCCGGCCGGCGTCGAATTCCACAACCCGGATCTGCACATTGCCACGCTGAACTCGAAGGGGAAGTTCGAGCTCGAGCTGACCATCGAGCGGGGTCGTGGCTATGTCTCCGCAGCACAGAACAAGGCCGGTGATTCTGAGATCGGCCGTATTCCGGTGGATTCCATTTATTCGCCGGTTCTGAAGGTGACTTTCCGCGTGGAAGCCACCCGTGTCGAGCAGCGCACCGACTTCGACCGCTTGGTAGTCGACGTGGAGACGAAGCAGGCGATTGCACCTCGCGATGCCATTGCCTCCGCTGGCACAACGCTGGTTGAACTCTTCGGCCTGGCCCGCGAGCTCAATACCGCCGCCGAAGGTATTGAGATCGGTCCGTCCCCGACGGATGCGGCCTTGGCCGCTGATATGGCCCTGCCGATCGAGGATCTGGACCTGACCGTCCGTTCCTACAATTGCCTCAAGCGTGAGGGCATCCACTCCGTGGGTGAACTTGTGGCTCGCTCCGAGGCGGACCTGATGGACATCCGGAACTTCGGTGCCAAGTCCATCGACGAGGTCAAGGCAAAGCTTGTTGAGCTCGGTCTGTCCCTGAAGGATTCCCCTCCAGGATTTGACCTAGCAGCACGTGCCGCAGCCATCGACGAGAACGACGACGCATACGGCGACGACGAGCTCTAAAGACGAACACACTTCGGCCGGCCGGCCCCGACGCAGCCTTCTGCCACGGGCCGATCAGCCAACACTTGAGGAGAAAACACCATGCCCACCCCCACTAAGGGTCCGCGCCTTGGAGGCAGCCCGGCACACCAGCGGTTGATCCTGGCGAACCTGGCCGCAGCCCTGTTTGAGCACAAACGCATCACCACCACGGAGACCAAGGCCAAGCGCCTGAAGCCGTACGCTGAGCGTCTGGTCACCTTCGCGAAGCGCGGAGACCTGTCCTCCCGCCGCCGCGTCATGGGCCTGATCAGCAATAAGGGCATCGTCCACGAGCTGTTCACGGACATTGCCAAGGCCGTGGAGAACCGCGACGGCGGCTACACCCGCATCACCAAGATCGGTCCGCGTAAGGGTGACAATGCCCCGATGGCCGTTATTGAACTGGTGTTGGAGCCGGTCAGCGCGAAGCAGGCAGTCGTGGCCGAAGCGGAGAAGTCCGCCAGGGTTGCAGCTGCTCCGGCGGCCGAGCCCGTCGAATCAGCTGCTCCGGCGGCTGAGCCCGTTGCCACCGAAGCGGTGGAGCACGTTGCCGCCGAAGCGGCTGAGCCCGTTGCCGCCGAAACGGTGGAGACCGCTGATGCTGATGCCGTTGCAGCCGAGTCCGCGGACGTTGCCGGGACCGCCAAGACCGAAGACGAAAAGTAGATACTTCCCATGATTTCGGTTTCGCCGGGATCGCGAAGTAATTTAGAACCATGACTGATCAGGAATCCGCTGCCTCCGTAGAAAGGGGCAGCGGATTTTTGCGTATCCGCCTTGATATCAGTTACGACGGCGGCCCGTTCAGCGGGTGGGCCGTGCAACCGGGCCTGCGCACGGTCCAGGGAACGCTGGAGGAAGCACTGGCGCTGATGATCAGGCGCCCCGTCCGGGTGACTGTCGCAGGGCGTACAGATACGGGCGTGCACGCCCGCGGGCAGGTGGTGCACTGTGACCTGACGACGGCGGAATGGTTCGGCCTGCTCCGCGGTCACGATCTGGACCCGGCAGTCTCCTTGGTGCGCCGGCTGCGCGGAGCCCTGAGCCGGGGGCTCGGGAAGCTGACGGGCGTCATTGAGGTCCATGCGGCCTCCCTCGCGCCGGCGGGTTTCAACGCGAGGTTTTCGGCCATCTGGCGCCGTTATAGTTACCGGATTGCGGATGCACAGCTGCAGTGGGATCCGCTGCTGCGCTACAGCACACTGTGGTATCAGCAGGCACTGGACGTGGACCGCATGAACGCCGCTGCGGTCACCCTCCTTGGGGTGCAGGATTTCCGGTCCTACTGCAAACCGCGCGATGGCGCAACGACCCGCCGCGAGCTCCAGCGCTTCGAGTTTTCCCGCGGGGCGGACGGGATCATTACGGTGACCGTCCAGGCCGACGCGTTTTGCCACAACATGGTCCGCTCGCTGGTCGGGTCGGCGGTGCAGGTAGGCGAGGGGCTGGAAGAGCCGGACTGGCTGCATGAGCGGCTGCTGGCCCGCGCACGCAACGCCAAATCCAGACTCGCGCCGCCCCATCCACTTGTCCTTGAAGAGGTCCGCTATCCGGACGACGCCGGGATGCTGGCCCGGCAGGAGCTCACCCGGGCGATCCGGTCCTAACACTCCCCGCACAACAGCTGGGGTGTGTGGATTTCCAATCACAAGCCGCGGCAGCGCGCCGTCGGCCTATTCCCGGTCCACTGGTTTCGGTGCGCCGCAGTCGACGCTTTGACCTATGCGGGCCATCCACGCTATCGTTGATAGTCGTTGTGCGTGTCCTTTCTCGATACTGCGCGCCTGCCTGGAGACTCTGTTGCATGGGTCGCAATTCAGCAGGCGTGATCGGGATGCAAGGATTACTGGTTTTATAGAGCCCTCACCTCTGTTCCGGTCGCGCATAGATAGCAGGCGTAACCGACTATTATCGCCACCCAAGAACAAGAAACGAAGGCAAAAACCGTGCGTACGTACACCCCGAAGCCCGGCGACATCAAGCGCCAGTGGCTCGTCATTGACGCCACCGACATTGTCCTAGGCCGTCTCGCAAGCCAGACCGCAATTCTGCTGCGCGGCAAGCACAAGGCGACCTTTGCGTCCCACATGGACATGGGCGATTTCGTCATCATCATCAACGCCGAGAAGGTTGCCCTCACCGGCGCCAAGCTCGAGCAGAAGCGTGCCTACCGCCACTCGGGTTACCCGGGCGGCCTGTCCAGCGTCAACTACGCCGAGCTGCTGGAGAAGAACCCGGTCCGCGCCGTAGAGAAGGCCATCCGCGGCATGCTCCCGAAGAATTCCCTTGCTGAACAGCAGCTGGGCAAGCTGAAGGTCTACAAAGGCGCCGAGCACCCGCACGCTGCACAGCAGCCGACGACGTACGAAATCACCCAGGTCGCCCAGTAGTTCTGGCCACCACCCAATAAATTCATTTCAAGGAGAATTGTGGCTCAGAATACTGAAGAGCTGAACACCGAGGCCGCCCCGGCTGAGGAAGCGGTACCCACCAGCTACACGTCGGAAAGCGCCCCGGCATCGGACGCAGCCCCCAAGAAGGAGCGCCCGGCCCTCACCGTTTCCGGCGCAGCCGTCGGCCGCCGTAAGCAGGCAATCGCCCGTGTGCGCGTCGTCCCCGGCTCCGGCAAGTGGATCGTCAATGGCCGCCAGCTCGATGACTACTTCCCGAACAAGCTGCACCAGCAGGAGGTCAACGAGCCGTTCCGGATCCTGGACCTTGACGGTGCATACGACGTCATGGCCCGTATCCACGGCGGCGGCCCGTCCGGCCAGGCCGGTGCGCTGCGCCTGGGCGTTGCCCGTTCGCTGAACGAGATCGATGAGGACAACAACCGCGCCACGCTGAAGAAGGCCGGCTTCCTGACCCGTGACGCACGCGTCATCGAGCGCAAGAAGGCCGGTCTCAAGAAGGCCCGCAAGGCAGGCCAGTACTCCAAGCGCTAAACACCGCTTCGGCTGCGGCCCGCACGCAGGATCAGAAAGCCCGCTGGAACTACGGTTCCGGCGGGCTTTCCGCGTCCCGTCGCCTTCATCGATGACGTACTTCGCGCTCATGATTCTCGCGGCATGGGCGCGAAGTGCGACCTCGATCGGGTGAACGGGCGGAACAGCGCCATCGATTAGACTAGGGGGCGATGTCTAGATTATTTGGAACCGACGGTGTCCGGGGCTTGGCCAACGGCCTGCTCACAGCGGAGCTGGCACTATCACTGGCGCAGGCCGCCGCGGTGGTCCTGGGTCATGATCGGATGGCGGAGGGCCAACGTCCGCGGGCGGTCATAGCCCGCGATCCTCGAGCCAGCGGCGAGTTCATCGGAGCGGCGGTGGAGGCCGGCCTGGCGAGCGCCGGCGTGGACGTCTACGACGCAGGCGTGCTGCCGACCCCTGCGCTTGCCTTCCTGATCGCCGATTTGGGCGCGGATTTCGGCGTGATGATCTCCGCCTCGCATAACCCCGCTCCGGATAACGGCATCAAATTCTTCGCCCGCGGCGGGCAGAAGCTCGACGACGAGATCGAGGATGCCATCGAGGCCCAGCGGGAGCGCGAGATTTTCCGCCCGGTCGGGGTCGGTGTGGGCCGTATTCAGCGCTTTGCCGATGCAGAGGACCGCTATGTGGTCCATCTGCTCTCCACCCTGCCGAACCGGCTTGACGGCGTCCGGGTGGTCCTTGATTGCGCCAACGGGGCAGCCAGTGGATGCTCGCCGGAGGTCTTCAAGAGCGCCGGCGCCGAGGTCATTGTCATCGGCGCCGAGCCGGACGGCCTGAACATTAACGATGGAGTCGGTTCCACCCATCTGGGGCAGCTGCAGGCCGCCGTCCTGAGGCACGGCGCCGACCTTGGCATAGCGCACGACGGCGACGCCGACAGGTGCCTTGCCGTGGACCATGAGGGTGCGGTGGTCGACGGAGACCAGATCATGGCCATCCTAGCCGTAGCCCTCAAGAATGCGGGCCGGCTCAAGGACGACGTTCTGGTGGCGACCGTGATGAGCAATCTGGGGCTGAAGATCGCGCTCCGCGCCGCCGGTATCAGCATTCGGGAAACAGCGGTCGGGGACCGCTATGTGCTGGAAGCCATGCGCGAGGGCGGTTTCACGCTGGGCGGGGAGCAGTCCGGGCACGTCATCTTCGCGGACCATGCGACGACGGGCGACGGGGTGCTGACCGGGCTGCAGCTTGCCGCGCAGCTGGCACGGACGGGCCGGAGCCTGAAGGAGCTGGCCACCGTCATGACCAAGCTCCCGCAGCTGATGATCAACGTCAAGGGCGTGGATAAACACCGGGCCCAAACCGATGAGGGTGTCGGCGCGGCGGTGGCCTTGGCCCAACTCGAGCTCGGACAGTCTGGGCGTGTCCTGCTGCGCCCCTCCGGTACCGAAGCTTTGGTCCGCGTGATGGTGGAGGCGGGGGACATGGTCACGGCAACGCGCATTTGTGAGGACCTGGCGGCCGTCGTCGAATCCCGGCTCGCCCTGCAAAGCTGAACTAGCCACTGCCGTGAGCGCTACTGTGCTCGGGAGCGCAGCGAGTCCCGGAGACGAAGTAGATCGATGCGGCGATCAGCACAAAGTTGACGACGGCGGTCAGCAGGACACCGAACCTAACGTCGTCCCAGGCCAGCAGCACCAATGACCACGGCGACGGCAAGATCTACGACGTTGCCCTTCATAATGAAAGCTCTGAATCCCTTTAGCATGTCCCTAAGTTATCGCGCGGGTCCTCCGATATCTCAGGGACCTAGCCGTCCGGTCCCGGCGGCGTGTCGGACTACAGATACGCAGGCGCGGGTTCTAGGCCTAGATACTCCTCGTAGCTGCCGTAGCCCTTCGCCACGAGGTCGGTCGCCACTTCGACCCCTACATAGCGCAGATGCCAGGGCTCGGCGAAGAAGCCGGTCATGCCGTCCTTTCCCAGCTGATAGCGGACGATGAATCCGAACCGATGGCAGTTCCCGGCCGCCCACGCGGCGGCGGGCTGCTCCGCGAAGCAAGGGTCGAAGGCGCAGGCGCCGCCGGCATCACCGATGTCGAGGGCGAGCCCGGTCTGGTGTTCCGAGTATCCTGCCCTGGCGGATTTTGTGTCCGCATCGTCGCTGCCGAAGCCGGCCACATAGTTGTTGTAAAGCGCCAGCTGGGTGTCATAGGAGCGGTAACTGCTCAGCAGCGTCATGGCCGCACCGGCGGCGGCCGCAGCGGCGAACATCCTGCCCGCGGCGTCCGCGGCCTCGACGCGGAGCAGGGCTGTTTCGCCGCCGCTGCCGAGTACAACCTGCGGCTGGACAAGGTCTGGCGGTTCATAGCCTACGGGGTTCAGCGGATGGTGCTTGTTGACCAGCACCCAGGGACTGGAAGGGTCCGTCAGCGAAAACGTTGCCGTGAGTGCATGCACAGGTGAGGCCGCCGGCGATGGGGCGCCCCCGGCCGGTTGTGGGGAGGGCGCTGTAGACTCGCCGGAAACCGATGCGCCCGCGGGCGGGCCGTCCGCGCCCGGCGCTGCCGCCGCCGTCGTGCCGGGCTTTGAACCGGACGACGACGACGGCACGGGCCGGGCCGGCGCGGTGCAGGCAGCGAAAATGGCCAGGGCGGTGCCACCGACCAGGAATTTTGCCACCGAGCGGCGGCCGGGGAGCGTGGCCATGGCTATGTCTTGCGCAGCAGCATGCGGCGGATGGAATGATCTGCGTCCTTGGTCAGGACCAACTGGGCGCGGCCGCGGGTGGGGAGAACGTTCTGCGTGAGGTTGGGCTCATTGATCCGCTTCCAGATATCCACCGCCGTTGTCACGGCCTCGGCGTCCGAGAGATCGGCATAGCGGCGGAAATAGGATTCCGGATTTGCGAATGCGGAGGACCGCAATGACCTGAACCGGTCAACATACCACTGCTCTATGTAGGGTGTCTTGGCATCCACGAAGATGGAAAAGTCAAAGAAATCGCTGACCGCGAGCCCCGACCTCCCGTCCAGCCGCGGACGTGCCGGAGCCAGCACATTCAGGCCTTCGACGATCAGCACGTCCGGGCGCCGCACAACGACTTCCCTGCCCGGGACAATGTCATAGGTAAGGTGCGAATACCAGGGGGCGCGGACCTCCTCGGCGCCGCTCTTGACCGCACTGACAAAGCGCAGGAGGGCTCGCCGGTCGTAGGACTCCGGGAATCCCTTGCGCTGCATGAGCCCGCGCCGTTCCAGCTCGGCATTCGGGTAGAGAAAGCCGTCAGTGGTCACGAGTTCCACGTCGGGGGTATCGGGCCAGCGGCGGAGCATCTCCCGCAGCACCCTGGCGGTGGTGGACTTTCCGACCGCGACGGAGCCGGCGACGCCGATCACGAACGGGGTGCGGCGGACCTGTTCGCCCAGGAACGTTGTGGTGGCGGCGTGCAGCTGGCCGGCGGCGGCCACGTACAGATTGAGTAGCCGGGACAGCGGGAGGTAGACCTCGCGGATCTCTGTCATGTTCAGTTGGTCACCCAGGCCGCGCAGCCGCTGAATATCCGCCTCGTCGAGGGGCAGCTCGATCTCGTTGGAAAGCCGGGACCACGTCTGGCGGTCCAGCTCCACAAAGGGGGAGACGCCGTCGTTGCCGCTGGACTCGTTCCGTTGCAAAGTCACCTAAGTGATTCTGCCTTGTGCGGCGGTCATTGCGGAAATGCCGCCAGGCGTGGAGATCCTACGTCCTTCCTTGTGTGCGGCGGCTAGGCTTGAAGACATGTGTGGAATTGTGGGATATGTGGGCCGCCCCCGCGGCGGGAATGGTGTCGCGGCACCCGGGCATGGTGCGTTGGACGTCGTACTGGAGGGCCTGCGCCGGCTGGAATACCGCGGTTATGATTCGGCGGGCATCGCCGTCGTCGCGGATGGACACATCGAATCACGGAAAAAATCTGGGAAGCTGGCGAATCTCCTGGCCGTGCTGGACGCGAGCCCGCTGCCGGACGCCGTAACCGGCATCGGCCATACCCGCTGGGCCACGCATGGCGGCCCGACGGATCTGAACGCCCATCCGCACCTGGCCGACGTGGGCCGGCTTGCGCTGATCCACAACGGGATCATCGAGAACTTCGCCGAGCTGAAGTCTGACCTGCTGCGCAAGGGCCACACCTTTGCCTCGGACACCGACACGGAGGTCGCTGCAGTGCTGCTGGCGGATACCTACCGCGATGTCCTGGAGTCCGGCAACGGCCCCGAGGACGCGCTGTCCCTGGCTATGCAACGCACCTGCCGGCAGCTGGAGGGTGCCTTCACCCTTCTGGCCGTACACGCGGACCAGCCGGACGCCGTCGTCGCCGCGCGGCGGAACTCACCGCTGGTGGTGGGCTTGGGCGAGGGCGAGAATTTCCTCGGGTCCGACGTGTCCGGCTTCATCGATTACACCCGCCGCGCCGTCGAGCTGGGGCAGGACCAGATTGTCACCATCACACCGGAGTCCGTGGAGATCACCGACTTTCATGGGGCGCCCGCCGCGGGCAAGGAATACCACGTCGATTGGGACGCCGCGGCGGCGGAAAAAGACGGCTACCCCTCCTTTATGGAAAAGGAAATTCATGACCAGCCCGACGCCGTCGGACAGACGCTGCTGGGACGTTCGGACGTGCATGGCCGGCTGACCCTGGATGAGATCCGGATAGATCCTTCGCTGCTCAAGACTGTCAACAAAATCATTGTGCTCGCCTGCGGCACCTCCGCCTATGCCGGTCAGGTGGCCAAATACGCCATTGAACACTGGTGCCGGATCCCCACCGAGGTGGAGCTATCGCACGAATTCCGCTACCGCGATCCGATCGTGGATGCCCGTACGCTGATCGTTTCCATCTCGCAGTCCGGCGAGACCATGGACACCCTGATGGCGGTCCGCTACGCCCGCGAACAGGGCGCGATGACGGTCGCGATCTGCAACACCAACGGCTCCACCATTCCGCGCGAATCCGATGCGGTGCTGTACACGCACGCCGGTCCGGAGATCGCCGTCGCCTCCACCAAGGCATTCCTGGCCCAGATCACAGCCGCCTACCTGCTGGGGTTGTATCTGGCACAGCTGCGCGGGAACAAATTCCAGGGCGAGATCAAGGACATCCTCGCCGACCTGTCGAAGGCGCCGGCGAAGATCCAACAGATCCTTGACAACGCCGGGCAGATCAAGGAGCTTGCCAGGTCCATGGCCGGGACCAAGACCGTGCTGTTCCTGGGCCGCCATGTCGGCTTCCCGGTGGCCATGGAGGGCGCCCTCAAGCTCAAGGAACTGGCGTACATCCATGCCGAGGGGTTTGCTGCCGGAGAGCTCAAGCACGGCCCCATCGCGCTGATCGAAGAAGGACTGCCCGTGGTGGTGATTGTTCCCTCCCCGCGTGGCCGCGATTCCCTGCACGCCAAGGTGGTCTCCAATATCCAGGAGATCCGCGCCCGCGGGGCCAAGACAATCGTGATCGCGGAAGCGGGCGACGAGGCGGTCAGCGCCTATGCGGAGCACGTCTTCTACGTACCGGAGATAGCTCCGTTGCTGGCCCCCCTGCTGACCACCGTGCCGCTGCAGCTGTTTGCCTGCGAGCTGGCCACGGCTAAGGGCTTTGACGTGGACCAGCCGCGTAACCTGGCGAAATCGGTCACCGTCGAGTAGCCGGGGCAGACACGCTTCCGTGCCCCGACCCGATCCTGCCCCTGCCCCCTCTTGAGCCGCAGATGTGAACGGACTCGCGGGGGAATTTCACCAGCGCTCGTCCGGAGCTGCAGCATTCTGGCTTCGGCGGAGAAGCCAGCTCCGGCTGAGCTTGGCGCTCCGCCGCTTTGCGTGACGAGTCCGGGAACAGTGGCGGTGGCTCCCGCTAGCGCCTAGCGTCCTCCCCAAACTCGCTTCGCTCGTTCGGGGCCCCTCGCCCGCTAGGCTGGGACCATGATCATTGGGATTGGCGTGGACGTGGTGGACGTAGAGCGGTTCGGTCGCCAGCTGGAGCGAACGCCAGGGCTGCGGGAACGTTTGTTCGTGCCGGCGGAGCGGACACTGAACACCCGCTCGCTGGCCGCCCGGTTTGCCGCGAAGGAAGCCGTAGCCAAAACCCTCGGCGCCCCCGCCGGAATGAACTGGCAGGACTGTTGGATCGGTCTGGATGAACATGGACCCACCGTCCAGGTCAAGGACACGGTGGCCGCCGTGGCTGCCGCCAAGGGCGTCAAGCGCTGGCACTTGTCGATGAGCCACGACGGCGGAATTTCGACCGCCATGGTTATCGCCGAGGGATAACATGCTGCGCGCCTACAGCGGAACGGATGTCCGCGCGGCCGAACAGCCCCTGCTCGCGGCCGGGCAGGGCCCGGTCCTGATGCAGCGCGCCGCGCACGGACTCAGCCACGCCGTCGTACAGCTGCTCAAAGAGCGCTGCGGCGGTGTCTATGGCGCCCGAATCGTGGTGCTGGTCGGGAGCGGGAACAACGGCGCCGACGCTCTCTATGCCGCGGCGGCTCTGGCGGCGCGCGGAGCACGGGCGACGGCGGTGCTGGGCTCCGCGGGAGTGCATGCGGCCGCGCTGGCCGGTTTCCGCCGGGCGGGCGGCCGTACCGTGATGCTGCCGGACCCGGACGCCGGCGGGGCAGGCGGTCACGTGGAGGCTGAGAGAGACACCGCTGGTGGGGGAGACGCTGCGGGCGACGGTAGGGCAGACACCGCGGGAGATGCTGCAGGCGACGGCGAGGGATACGCTGCCGGCAACGGGGAGAAGGGTCTTTTCGGGGACGGCCCGGAAAGCGCCCAAGCCGACGGCGGTTGGCTGGCGGAGGCCGTCGCCGCAGACGTACTGATCGACGCGGTTCTGGGAACCGGGGCCCGCGGTGGGCTGCGGGAGCCGTGGGCGGCCGCCGTGAGATCACTCCAAAACCTTAGCGGCCCCTCTGTCGTGGCCTGTGATCTGCCCAGCGGTGTTGACGCGGACACCGGGGAGGTGTTCGAACCGGTGCTGAAGGCCGGGCTAACCGTGACCTTCGGAGCAGCCAAGACGGGGCTGTTTTCACCCCCCGGGGAGGGCATGGCCGGCCGAGTGCAGGTAATCGGCATCGGGCTGGAAGGGCAGCTCCGGGACCCGGCGCTGCGCCGGCTCGAGGCCGCCGATCTGGCCGCCCTGCTGCCGGCCCCGGATCGGGATGACCAGAAGTACACCCGTGGCGTGTTGGGCATCGTGGCCGGCTCAGCCCAATATCCCGGGGCCGCGCAGCTTTCCTGCGCCGGGGCGCTGGCCTGCGGCGTCGGCATGGTCCGTTACCTGGGGCCCGGGTCGGTGGCCGCGTTGATCCATGCCGGCAGTCCCGAAGTGGTCTGCAGCGAAGGCACCGTGGCGAACAGCCGGGTGCAGGCCTGGCTGGCCGGTCCCGGGATCAACGGAGACGGCCGCGTTGACAGGGGTGACAGCGGTGGTGGTGCCGGCGGTGACAGGCGCGGCGATGCCGGCGGCGATGACGGTCAGTTGCGGCGCTGCCGTGACGCCTTCGACTCGGGACTGCCTGTTGTTGCGGATGCAGGAGCGCTGACCGTGCTGCCCGCAAACGTCGGGGCGCACATCATTCTGACTCCACACGCCGGAGAACTGGCCCAGCTGCTCCGGCGCCTGGGCCGGGATGTCAGCCGGGAGCAGGTTGAGGCGCAGGGCATGGCCCATGCCCTCGCGGCCGCGAAGCTGACCGGCGCCACCGTTCTGCTCAAGGGGGCAACCACCCTGGTTGCGTCGCCGGGCGGATCCGTCTTCAGCCAGAGCGATGGCACGCCCTGGCTGGCCACCGCCGGCAGCGGGGACACATTGGCGGGAATCCTGGGCGCGCTGTTGGCGGCCCTGGCCGAGGACACCGGGCGTTTCAGCGCCTTGGGCATCGCGGCCGAGGACCGCTGGGCAGCCATCGGCGCCGCGGCCGCAAGTCTGCACGGCCGGGCCGGTGCGTTGGCCGGGGCCGGCGGTCCGCTGCACGCCAGGGACCTCGCAACGGCGGTTCCGCGGATCTGGCGCAGACTGCGCCCTCCGGCCCGGTAACCTAGGGGTGGAATACGCTAAGTTTCCTTAGCGTATGGAAGAGTCGTGAATACTTGTTGGACTGAGCTGGGAGTACACATGGAAGTTTGGCCGGGAAACGCCTATCCGCTGGGAGCCACCTTTGACGGAAACGGCACCAATTTCGCGATTTTCAGCGAGGTTGCCGAGTCCGTGCAGCTCTGCCTTTTCGACGACGACGGAACGCAGACCAGCGTCGACGTCGTCGAGGTGGACGGCTACGTCTGGCATTGCTACCTCCCGCAGATCCAGCCTGGGCAGAAATACGGATACCGCGTCACCGGCCTGTATGACCCGGAGCAGGGCCAGCGGGGTAATCCCAACAAACTGCTGCTTGACCCTTATGCGAAGGCAGTAGCCGGAAAAATCGACTGGGATCCGTCACTTTTTTCTTATAATTTGGGAGACCCGGACTCCAAGAATGATGCCGATTCCGCCCCACACATGATGCTCGGCGTCGTCATAAATCCTTTCTTCGACTGGGACGGTGACCGTTCCCCCCGCACGCCGTATCACCACTCGGTCATTTACGAGGCCCATGTCAAGGGCCTGACACAGCTGCACCCGGACGTGCCGGAAGAGCAGCGCGGAACCTATGCTGGCGTTGCGCACCCGTCCGTCATCGAACATCTGAAGAAGCTCGGCATCACGGCCATTGAACTGATGCCCGTCCACCAGTTCGTCCAGGACAGCACCCTGCTGGATCAAGGCTTGTCGAACTACTGGGGCTACAACACCATTGGATTCTTCGCCCCGCACAACGAATACAGCTCCACGGGGGACCTGGGACAGCAGGTGCAGGACTTCAAAGCGATGGTCCGCGCCCTGCATCTGGCGGACATCGAGGTCATCCTGGACGTGGTCTACAACCACACGGCCGAAGGAAACCACCTGGGCCCAACGCTCTCCTTCCGGGGCATCGACAACGCCGCGTACTACCGTCTGATGGACGGCGACGAAAAGCACTACATGGATTACACCGGCACTGGCAATTCGCTGAACGTGCGCAACCCGCACGCCCTGCAGCTGCTGATGGATTCGCTGCGCTACTGGGTCACCGAAATGCATGTGGACGGGTTCCGTTTTGATCTGGCCTCCACGCTGGCCCGGGAGTTCTATGACGTGGACAAGCTGTCCACTTTCTTTGAACTGATTCAGCAGGATCCGGTGGTGTCCCAGGTGAAACTCATTGCCGAACCGTGGGACATTGGTCCCGGCGGCTATCAGGTTGGTAATTTCCCGCCGCAGTGGACGGAGTGGAACGGCAAGTACCGGGATACCGTGCGTGATTTCTGGCGCGGTGAGCCGTCAACGCTGGGTGAGTTTGCCTCCCGGCTGACCGGCTCCGCGGACCTTTACGAAAAATCGGGCCGGCGCCCGGTGGCATCCATCAACTTCGTTACGGCCCATGACGGTTTCACCATCGCTGATCTGGTCTCCTACAACGACAAGCACAACGAGGCTAATGGGGAGGGGAACAACGACGGCGAGTCCCACAACCGCTCCTGGAACTGCGGTGTTGAGGGCCCCACCGAGGATCCAAAGGTTCTTGGACTGCGGGCACGGCAGCAGCGCAACTTCATCGCCACGCTACTGCTGTCCCAGGGCGTGCCCATGCTGCTGCACGGTGATGAGCTGGGCCGCACTCAGCAAGGCAACAACAACACGTACTGCCAGGACTCCGAGCTGAGCTGGGTGCACTGGGATGCCGTGGATAAACCGCTGGTGGAGTTCACAGCCGCCGTGAACCGGTTGCGGGCCGACCACCCCACGTTCCGCCGCAGCCGTTTCTTCGATGGCCGGCCGGTGCTGCGCGGTGAAGGCGACAAGCTCCAGGACATCGTCTGGCTGAACGTCGATGGCCGGGAAATGCTGCCCGACGACTGGGACAGCGGGTTCGGGCGCACCATCGGAGTCTTCTTCAACGGTGACTCCATCAGCGGCGTGGACCGGCGGGGTCACCAAATCACGGATGTGAATTTCCTGCTCTACTTCAATGCCCATGACGATGTGGTGGAACTGACGCTCCCGTCGAAGGATTACGCTCCTAAATGGGACGTCGTGATCGACACCGCTGGAGTCCATGCCGATGATGCCGTGACGTTGGGCAGCTCCGCCAAGATCGCCATCGAAGCCAAGGCTCTGATGGTGCTTCGGGCACATTCCGCGCAGGAGGAAGAGCCGGACCATTCAGTGGCCGCTTCATTGGCCGAACGCGTCAGCCCCATGCCGGGATTGAGCAGCGAACTCTAGAGCCGTGTCCCGCGTCTTGCGTCAAGGCAAGGCGCGGGACGCCGTTGTGCAGCCATTACGGAGGAACCCGCAGATGAAAACACCCGCTTCCACCTACCGACTCCAGATCCACGACGGATTCACGCTGTGGGATGCCGCCGGGCAGGTGGATTACTTGGCCCGGTTGGGCGCGGACTGGCTCTACCTGTCCCCCCTGCTGAAGGCGGAGGCCGGATCGAACCACGGCTACGACGTCGTCGACCCTTCGCTGCTGGATCCGGCGCGCGGCGGCGAGGACGCGCTGGCCGCACTGGCTGCCAAGGCGCATGCGGCGGGGATGGGAATCCTGCTGGACATTGTGCCCAACCATATGGGCGTGGCCACGCCGGCTGCGAACCCCTGGTGGTGGTCGTTGCTCAAGGAAGGCCGGGAGTCCCGCTATGCGGAGGCGTTCGACGTTGACTGGGATGCCGGTGGCGGCCGGATCAGGCTGCCGGTGCTGGGCTCGGCGGCGGATCTGGACGCGCTTGAGGTGCACGGCTCCGAGCTGCACTATCACGAGCACCGTTTTCCGCTGGCGGACGGAAGCTGGGGAACGGACGACGGCGCTGAACCAGACGGCGCTGAACCGGACGGCGGCGCCCGCGTTCTCACCGGCGCTCAGGCCCGAGCGGTACACGACCGGCAGCACTACGAGCTGGTCGACTGGCGCCGCGCCGACCACGATCTGAACTACCGGCGGTTTTTCGCCGTCAATTCGCTTGCCGGCATCCGGGTCGAGGTTCCCTGGGTTTTCGACGAATCCCACGCACGGATCCTGCATTGGGTCCGGCAGGGCTGGGTAGACGGGCTGCGGGTGGACCACCCGGACGGCCTGGCCGATCCGGCCGGATACCTGCGGCGGCTCAAGGACGCCACGGACGGCGCTTACCTGCTGATCGAGAAGATCCTCGAGCCAGGGGAAACGCTGCCGGACTCTTTGCACTGCGAGGGAACCACCGGCTACGACGCGCTGGCGCAGCTGGACCGGATCTTTGTGGACCCGGAAGGCGAGGCACCCTTAAGCATGCTGGATGCCCGGCTGCGCGGCGAAGAATGCGGTTACGCGGAACTGATCCACGGGACCAAACGGGCAGTGACCGACGGCATGCTGAACTCGGAAATCCGCCGGCTGGCCCGTCTGGTTCCTCCGGGCAGCCCGCTGTCCGCTGCAGATGCCGAGGATGCGCTGGCGGAAATGATTGGTAATTTCGACGTCTACCGGACTTATCTGCCGATCGGTCTCGAGCGTCTGGAACGCGCCGCCGGCCGGGCCCGCACGCGGCGCTCGGAGCTGGGGCCGGCATTGGATATTCTGCTGCCGCTGCTGGGTGGCCGACCCGGAGCCGCGCCCGATGCGGCCGCGGAGGGAACGCGGACCGGGGATCAATTGGCCATCCGTTTTCAGCAGACCTCCGGAATGGTGATGGCTAAGGGTGTGGAAGACTGCGCGTTCTACCAATACACGCGGCTGACCTCGTTGACGGAGGTCGGTGCGGACCCGGCCGTCTGGTCCGTCGGAACGGACGAGTTCCACCACTTCATGGCTGCCCGGCACGGTCGGGAGCCGCTGGGCATGAATGCGCTGAGCACCCACGACACGAAACGCGGTGAGGACACCCGCGCGCGGATTTCCGTGCTTTCAGAGCTACCGGCGGAGTGGGAACAGCTGCTGGAACGGCTCCGGGAGCTGGCCCCGCTCCCGGATGGACCGCTGGAGAATCTGCTCTGGCAGTCGGCGGTCGGCGCCTGGCCGCTCAGCCGTGGCCGGCTGCAAGGGTACGCGCAGAAGGCGGCCCGGGAGGCCGGGAATTCCACCACCTGGACTGCTCCGGATGAGGCCTTTGAACGGCAGCTGGCATCGCTCGTGGATGCGGCCTATGACAATCCGGAGGTGACGGCGCTGATCGACGGCTTCGTGGACCGGATCCGGCCGTACTTCCACGCGAATGCCCTCGGTGCCAAACTGCTGCAGCTGATGATTCCCGGGGTCCCGGATGTGTACCAGGGCAGCGAGTTGTACGAGCAGTCCCTGACCGACCCGGACAATCGCCGGCCAATCGATTTTGACGAAAGACGGCGGCGGCTGGCAGCGCTGGACGCCCGCACCGCGGGTGCCGGCAACGGTGAAAGCAGCGGTGACGGCGCCGGCGTTTTCGATGCAACTGCCGACGGGTCTGGCGGCCTCGACACCGGGATGGCCAAACTGCTGGTGACCTCGCGTGCGCTGCGCCTGCGCCGGGATCGGCCGGAACTGTTCACCGGCTACACACCGGTGCAGGCCAACGGCCCTGCCGCGGGCCACCTGCTGGCGTTTGATACCGGCGCGGCGATCGCTGTGGCTACCCGGCTGTCCCGCGGGCTGGAGGCCGACGGCGGCTGGCGGGGGACCGCCGTCGTGCTTCCCTACGGGTGCACCGATCTGCTGACTGGGCGCACTCACCCGGCGGAGCCGGTACCCGTGGCGGAAATTCTCACCGACTTTCCGGTGGCGCTGCTGGCGCGGACCGGCGACTAAACCACAACGACCGAGGAGAACCATGATCGACCGGGACACCGCCAGCACGCGTTTTGATCTTTGGGCACCCGATGCCGAATCCGTCACCCTGCTGGCCGAGGGCCAGCGGCTGCCGATGACGCGCAGCGCGGACGGCTGGTGGGCCGCTGCCGGCGCGCCCCGCGGTGCCGACGTGGATTACGGCTACCTGCTGAACGGCGAGGACACGCCGCTGCCGGATCCGCGCTCGCGGCGCCAGCCGGGCGGCGTGCACGAGCTGTCCCGGACCTTCGACGCCGGAGGCTACCTGTGGGGCGACGGCGCGTGGACCGGGCGTCCGCTGGCCGGCGGGGTGATCTACGAACTGCACATCGGCACGTTCACGCCGGAGGGCACGCTCGATGCCGCCATCGCCAAACTGGATTATCTGGTCGACCTGGGTGTGGACTTCGTCGAGCTGCTGCCGGTCAATGCGTTCAATGGCACGCACAACTGGGGATACGACGGCGTGCTGTGGTACGCGGTGCACGAAGTCTACGGCGGGCCGGAGGCCTACCAGCGGTTCGTCGATGCCTGCCACCGGCGCGGGCTGGGCGTGATCCAAGACGTGGTCTATAACCATCTGGGGCCCAGCGGCAATTATCTTCCGCGGTTCGGCCCGTACCTGGCGCAAGGCTCCTCCAACACCTGGGGAGACACCGTGAACCTCGACGGGCCGGGCTCCGATGAGGTGCGCCGGTACATCGTGGAAAACATGCTGATGTGGTTCCGTGACTATCATGTGGACGGGCTGCGGCTGGATGCGGTGCACGCGCTCCAGGACAGTCGGGCGGTGCACATTCTGGAGGAACTGGCCGTGCGCGCCGACGCGGCATCCGTGGCGCTCAGCCGGCCGCTGTCCCTGATCGCGGAATCCGATCTCAATGACCCCCGCCTGGTTTACCCCCGCGCGGCCCATGGCGACGGGCTGACCGGGCAGTGGAGCGACGACTTCCACCACGCCGTGCATGTGAACATCACCGGTGAAACCGATGGCTACTACGCGGATTTTGCCTCCGTCGGGGCGCTGGCCAAGGTTCTCACCAACGGGTTCTTCCACGACGGCACGTACTCAAGCTTCCGGGGCCGGCACCACGGCAGGGTGGTTGACCCGCGGGCCGCCGCACCCTGGCAGCTGGTGGTCTGCATTCAAAACCACGACCAGATCGGCAACCGCGCCATCGGAGACCGGCTCGGCGCCGCCGTCGGCTTTGACCTGCTGGCCGTGGCAGCGGTGCTGAATCTGGCCTCCCCCTTCACCCCGATGCTTTTCATGGGCGAGGAGTACGGGGCCGGGACGCCGTGGCAGTTCTTCACCTCGCACCCGGAAGCGGAGCTGGGAAAGGCGACGGCGGAAGGCCGGATCCGCGAATTTGAGCGGATGGGATGGGATCCGGCCGCGGTGCCGGACCCGCAGGACCCGCAGACGTTTGCCCGCTCCAAGCTCGACTGGGACGAGGCCGCCGGCGGCGCGCACGCATACCTGCTGGAGCAGTACCGGCAGCTGATCGCCCTGCGCCGAAGCACTCCGGCCCTGACCGACCCGACGCCGGGCGCAACGCGGGTGGACTTCAGCGAGGCGGACCGGTGGCTGCTGATGCACCGCGGCAGCGGTCCGGAGGCGGTGGGCGTCGCGGTGAACCTCGCCGACGAACCGTGCGCCATTCCGAACTCTGCCGGCGTTGCGCAGATTCTCTTCAGCACCCGGGACGGCGCGGTGCTCTCCGCCGGGCAGCTGGAACTGCCGGGCCGCAGCGCCGTGGTCTTCCGCAGGGTTGGTGGCATGATGAAGGCATGACCTATTCCGCTGCCGAAGATCGTTATGACTCGATGCCGTACCGCCGCGTGGGGAAGAGCGGGCTGAAGCTGCCCGCCATCTCCCTGGGACTGTGGCACAACTTCGGCGATGACAAGGGCTTTCAGGAGCAGCGGGCCATCCTGCGCCGTGCCTTCGATCTGGGCGTCACACACTTCGACCTGGCCAACAATTACGGGCCGCCGGACGGATCCGCGGAGACCAACTTCGGCCGGCACCTGGCGGATGACTTCACGCCGTACCGCGATGAGCTGGTCATCTCGACCAAGGCCGGCTACTACATGTGGCCGGGGCCGTACGGCGAATGGGGATCCCGGAAGTACCTGCTCTCCAGCCTTGACGCGTCGTTGCAGCGGATGGGCCTTGACTACGTGGACATCTTCTACAGCCACCGGCCGGACCCCGACACCCCGATGGAGGAAACCATGGGCGCGCTGGACACCGCGGTGCGCTCCGGTAAGGCCCTGTACGCGGGTATCTCCTCCTATACGCCTGAGCAGACCCTGGAAGCGGCCCGGATCCTCAAGGATCTGGGCACCCCGCTGCTGATCCACCAGCCCTCCTATTCTCTGCTCAACCGCTGGACAGAAGACGGGACCCCGAACCTGTACGAGGCATTGGACCAGGTCGGCGCCGGCTCGATCGCCTTCTCGCCGCTGGCCCAGGGCATGCTCACGGACCGCTACCTCGACGGGATTCCGGCCGACTCCCGGGCCGCGAAGGAGCGTTTTCTGTCCGGGGAGGCCCTCACCGAAGACAAGATGACGCGCGTGCGGGAGCTTAACAGGATCGCCGGCGGACGGGGCCAGTCGCTGGCGCAGATGGCGATCGCCTGGGTTCTGCGGGACCAGCCCAAGGGGTCGCCCGTCACGTCGGCACTGGTCGGCGCTTCGAGCGTTCGGCAGTTGGAAAACAATCTGGCCGCCGTGCAGAACCTGCAATTCAGCACGGATGAGTTAACTGCCATTGACGAGTTCGCCGTCGAGTCTGCCATCAACCTGTGGGCCCAGCGGTAAGCCAGCCTCACGTTTTAGGATGCCCGCCCGGGGGGTGTTTATCAGGACAGGGAACAACTTCAGCCGGTTCCCTGTTGGATTATAATGATCAGGCGCCTCTGGGCGCCGCCACGCCTTGCCCCGCCAACAGCTGCGGCCGCAGCGGGCCAGGTCTGTTGCACCATTGAATTGCAGAATATGAATTGCAAAATTAATAAGGAGTTCCGTGTCTTCTCATCCAATTCGGGTAGCCATTGTCGGAGTCGGAAACTGCGCCTCGTCACTGGTGCAGGGCGTGCAGTATTACCAGCACGCGGACCCCGCCGCCGCTGTGCCCGGTCTGATGCATGTGGAGTTCGGCCCGTACCACGTCAATGACGTGCACTTTGTGGCCGCTTTCGATGTCGATTCAAAAAAGGTGGGACTGGACCTTTCCGAGGCCATCGGCGCGAGCGAAAACAACACCATCAAGCTCGCCGATGTGCCCAACTTGGACGTGCCGGTGCGCCGCGGACCGACGCTGGACGGGCTTGGAAAGTACTACCGCGAGACGATCGTGGAATCCGATGAGGAAGCCGTCGACGTGGTCGCGGTTTTGCACGAGGTGCAGGCCGATGTCCTGGTTTGCTACCTGCCCGTCGGTTCCGACGCCGCCGCCAAACACTACGCACAGTGCGCCATTGATGCCGGCGTGGCCTTTGTCAATGCGCTGCCCGTCTTCATCGCCGGAACAAAGGAATGGGCAGACAAGTTCACCGCGGCCGGGGTGCCCATCGTCGGTGACGACATCAAGAGCCAGATCGGCGCCACCATCACTCACCGTGTGATGGCAAAACTGTTCGAGGACCGCGGTGTGGTGCTGGACCGGACGTACCAGCTCAACGTGGGCGGAAACATGGACTTCAAGAACATGCTGGAGCGCGACCGGCTGGAATCCAAGAAGATCTCCAAAACGCAGGCCGTCACGTCCAACACCTCCGCCGTACTGGCGGCAGACGACGTGCACATCGGCCCGAGCGACTACGTGGCGTGGCTCGATGACCGCAAATGGGCCTTCGTCCGGCTCGAAGGCCGCAACTTCGGGGATGCACCGGTGTCGCTGGAATACAAGCTTGAGGTCTGGGATTCACCGAACTCGGCCGGCGTGATCATTGACGCCATCCGGGCCGCCAAGATTGCCCTGGACAGGGGCATCGGCGGGCCCCTCCTCTCCGCCTCCAGCTACTTCATGAAGTCCCCGCCGGAGCAGTATGCCGATGACCTCGCCCACGAAAAGGTCGAGGCCTTTATCCGCGGAGACGTGGACCGTTAGTCGTTCGTGATCGTGCTGCGCCCGTTCCCGCAGGGAACGGGCGCAGACTTATCTGCGTCCAGGGAGTGGACCCGTCGAAACCGGGTTACGGGGCCAGCCAGAGCGTGGTTTCGGCCGGGATGCAGGCGCCGGCAGCCCACGGGGCGCCGCTGCTGAGCACCACCGTGGCGGAGTCAACGCCGGCAGGCAACGGTGTGGGAGCGTCACCGAAGTTGGTGAGCACCTCCCAGCCGTTGGGGCGGCGGTAATGCGTCAACGTATCGCGGGGCGCGGAAAGCCATGCCAACGACTCGTCGCATTGCAGTTTGCGGCGCCAGCGCAGCGCGGCACGGTACAACTCCAGGGTGGACCCGGCCACGCCGTCCTGGACAGTGACGGCCTTGTCCGCGAACCAGGCGGGTTGGGGCAGCCACGGGGTGCCGCCAAACCCGAAGTTCTCAGCAGTGGCATCCCACGGCAGCGGGACCCGGCAGCCGTCGCGGCCCTTCACCTTGTGCTTTGTCCGGAACCAGGTGGGGTCCTGCAGGGAGGCCTGCGGCAGGTCGGCCACCTCGAACAGGCCCAATTCCTCACCCTGGTACAGGTAGGCGGAACCTGGCAGCCCAAGCATGAACAGCGTGGCAGCGCGCGCCCGGCGCAGGCCACGAGCCAAATCGGCAGCAGGTGCCTCGCCGTCGGCCAGCAGCCAGGCTTCCAGGTCGTCCTCCGTGCTGCCGTCGGGCAGGGCGTAGCGGGACGGGTGCCGGATCACGTCATGGTTGGAGAACACCCAAGTGGAGGACGCGCCGGAACCTGCCGCCTCCGCCAGGCATTTCTGCACGATGGCACGGAATTCGGCGGCGACGAACGGGGCCTGCAGCAGGTCAAAGTTGAACGCCTGGCCCAGCCCGGTGGGCTGGGCATATTTGAGCCGCCGGTCGGTGAACGGCACCCACGCCTCGGCCACGGCTGTGCGCGGCGGATTGTATTCATTCAGGACCGCCCGCCAGCCTGCAAACACTTCATGGACCGCATCACGGTCGAAGAGCGGGTCGGTGCCGTCATCCACCAGGCTGCCAGCGCCGGTTTCGACCGCAGCGGCAACGACATGTCCTTGACCAGGGCGTGGGCCACATCGACCCGGAACCCATCCACGCCGCGGTCGGCCCAGAAGCGCAGCGTGGTGTGGAAGTCCGCACGCACCTCGGGGTGATCCCAATTGAAGTCCGGCTGCTCCGGGGCGAACAGGTGCAGATACCACTGCCCCGGTTTACCCGCATTGGGGCCGGCCTGTTCCACCACCCGGGTCCAGGCACCCCCGCCAAAGTGGGACGGCCAATCGGAAGGCGGCCGGGCGCCGTCGTCCCCCAACCCGTCAAGGAAGTGATAGCGCGCCCGCGCGGCAGACCCGGGCGCGGACGCGAGGGCCTCCTGGAACCAGACATGCCGGTTGGAGCTGTGATTGGGCACGATGTCCACGATGATGCGGATATCGGCGGCATGCGCGGACGCCACCATGGCGTCAAAGTCCGCAAGGCTGCCCAGCCGCGGGTCCACGTTGCGGTGGTCGTCCACGTCATATCCGCCGTCAGCCAGCGCCGACGGGTAGAACGGGCTCAGCCAAATGGCGTCGATGCCCAGCTCCGAGAGGTACCCCATGCGGGAGGTCAAGCCGGGCAGATCGCCGAGGCCGTCCCGGTTGGCGTCGGCGAAACTGCGCGGATAGATCTGGTAAACCGCCGCCTGCCGCCACCAATTGGCGTCCGGATGCAGGGCAGGATTTTCGATGCTCATTATTTGATGGATCCTCTCATGACGCCGGAGATAACCCAGCGTTGGGCGATTAGGACACGCGGCAGGAGGAAATCGTTCCAGGCTCACATGCATGCACGTGAGAATGCCTACCGTGGCGTTCATCGGCGTGAGCAGCGCGAAGATGACTTGTCGGAACGTGGTCCAGACGCTGGCGCCGTCCATGATCGCCGCCTCTTCCAGCTCGGCCGGAATGGACTTGATGAACGCCGTGTAGACGAACACATTGAAGCTCAGACCATAAACTGCGTACAGCAAAAACAAGCCTACCGGGTTGCCCAGCCCCAGCAGAGCCGTTCCTTGGTGACCGGCAGCATGATGATGGGGAACGGAACGAACCACGCGGCGATGAAGAAGTAACAGAGCGCCTGGAAGAACGGGCGGTGCATATTGCGGGCAGGGGGTAGGCCAACCAGCGTGTTGGTGAGGATGGTCAGCGATACTACGCTGCCAGTGCGGTCAGCGGCTGGTTGATGCGCGTGAAAAGGACGCGCGAATGCAGCTTGATACCTTGAGGCAGGCGCACCACCTCATGGGGAGGCCGCTAAACGGGGCGGCGGCAGCGGCCAGCTTAGAGGCGACTTCTCGTAGATATATGCGCTGTTATCGGCGTTCGGATGGTGCTCGGTGTTTATGTCGACTCATCTCGGTCCCCAAGGCCAAGGAGTCCGGCGCTGGGGACTTCGGAAGGTGACACCGGTCACGGTGTCGCAGGTATTCTTGATGGATGAGTGCCACAGCCCTATCAAGCGCTACTTTTTACGGTCGCTTTGCCCGGGAGTTTGCGGAGATGGCCCTTCCTTGGCGGGCAGAGGAGGGTCCGGACCCGCGACTGCTCGTGCTCAACGAGCCGCTGGCCACCGAGCTGGGTCTGGACGCCGCCTCCCTGCGGAGTTCTGGGGGCGTACGTTTGCTGATCGGTAACCTGGTCCCCAGTGGCGCGACTCCGGTGGCGCAGGCCTACGCCGGCCACCAGTTCGGCTGGTTCGCCCCCCGTCTCGGCGACGGGCGCGCACTCCTGCTCGGTGAGATAGCCGACGCGGACGGCCACCTTCGCGACGTCCACCTTAAGGGCTCCGGGCGCACACCGTTCGCTCGCGGTGGCGACGGCCTGGCCGCGGTCGGTCCGATGCTGCGCGAGTACGTCGTGAGTGAGGCGATGCACGCCTTGGGTATACCCACGACACGATCCCTCGCCGTGGTGGCGACCGGGCGTTCGGTGCGGCGCGAGACCCTGCTGCCAGGAGCAGTGCTCACACGGGTCGCGAGCAGCCATCTGCGCGTGGGCAGCTTCCAGTACGCCCGGGCCACGGGCGACATCAACCTCCTGCGCCGCCTCGCCGATCATGCGATCAGCCGTCACCACGCCGGCGCCGCGGAGGCCGAGCACCCCTATCTCGCACTATTCCAGGCGGTGATAGCCGCCCAGGCGTCGCTGGTGGCGCAGTGGATGCTCGTGGGTTTCGTCCACGGGGTCATGAACACCGACAACATGACAATCTCGGGCGAGACCATCGACTACGGGCCGTGCGCATTTATGGAGGCCTTCGACCCGGCCACGGTCTACAGTTCTATCGACGAGGGCGGACGCTACGCCTACGGCAACCAGCCGGTCATGGCGGAGTGGAACCTCGCCCGGCTCGCAGAGGCTCTCCTACCCCTCTTCCACGACGAGCAGGAGCAAGCGGCTGCACTCGCGGTGGAGTCACTAGGCGCATTCCGCCGGCAGTACAGCGCCGCCTGGTCGGCCGGTATGAAGACCAAGCTCGGTCTGCGCGACGGCCTCGGGGACGAAGTGACCTCGCCGCTGGTGCACGAGCTGCTCACCTTGCTTCAGGAGGGCCATGTCGACCACACATCATTCTTCCGGAGCCTCGGCACGGCCGTCCGCGGCCACACTGAACCCGCGCGGGGCCTGTTCCTCGAACCGGCGGCGTTCGATGCCTGGGCGGAGCGCTGGCGCGCCTTGGGTCCGGACGCCGACGTGATGGACCGGGTCAACCCCGTCTACATCCCGCGCAACCATCTCGTTGAGGAGGCCCTCGCCTCTGCGACCGGGGGCGACCTGGATCCGCTCAAACGGCTCCTGGACGCGGTGACTACCCCCTACGACGAGCGCCCAGATCTCGAGCGCTACGCGGCCGCCGCCCCGGAAAACTTCGGCGCCTACCGGACCTTCTGCGGAACCTGAGCCTGAGTTTGAGCTGGACCGCCGCCACCATGCCTAGCGGACTACCGACTCATATTTATAGGCGGATGTGCATCCAGTGAGGCTTCGCCTTGACCGCCGAGGTGTTGGTTGGCTATCGGACGATGACGTCTGGTCCGCTGCGGTGCATTCTGGAAGTATCGTACCTTTCATGTCTAAGCATTCGAATGATCGGATGCCTTCTCCGGCGATCATGGAAAAGATCGAAACAGCCTTTAAGGAGGTTTGAGCCCTGAGCCATTGTCGTGGCCCTGAAACGGACTGAGTACTTCGCGGTGCGGCCCGCCGTCGCCCTCCAGAATTTGGCCTTTGTGTGTCTGACTACCGCCCGGCTACGGCACTTCGGCCGGCGAGCGCGCGGTCGTAGCTGGCGATGGTGAGCTCGGCGGTGTGCTGCCAGCCGAAGGTTTCGGCGTAGACAGAAGCCGCCCGCCCCATGTCCTCCCGGGTCTGCGGGAAATCATAGAGGGACTCCAACGCAGCGGCCCAAGGCTCCGGGTCCCGGCCGGCAACCAGCAGCCCGGTGCGGCCGTCACTGACAGCGCGGGGAAGGCCGCCGACGTCGGTCGCGACCACGGGCGTGCCGCAGGCCTGGGCTTCCAGTGCCACCAGGCCGAAGGATTCGCTTGACGACGGCATCGCGACCACGTCGGCGGAACGGTACCAGTCTGCCAGCTCCACCGCCGCCACGGCCGGCTTCAGGGTGACCACATCGTCGAGGCCTTGGCTGGAGATCAGCCGGGCAAGATTGTAGTGGTCGGAACCGCTGGGCGATCCGATGACGGTGACCTGGAGGTTGATGTCGGGCCGGAGCCGGTGCAGCACCCCGGCGGCCTTGATCAGCACGTGTGGTCCCTTCAGCCGCTGCAGCCTGCCCGCAAACACCACATGGAACGTCTCCGGCGCTATTCCCAGTTGGCGGCGTGACCTGTCCCGGAAGGCGGGCTTGAAGATTTTCAGATCCACACCCGGGGCCACCACATCGATTCTGCTCTCACACCCGTTGTAATGGCGCTCCAGCTCCGCCGCTTCGGCCGTGGTGTTGGCGATCAGCCGGGTGGCACGGCGGACGATCTGCTGCTCGCCCTCCTCGCGCAGACTGGGTTCGGCGCTCTGCCCCGGTGGCAGGTGCTGGTTCTTGACCCGGGCCATCGTGTGCATGGTGTGCACCAGCGGCAGCCGCCACTGGCCGGCCAGCAGCAGGCCGGCCATGCCGGAGACCCAATAGTGCGAGTGGATGACATCGAAGCCGACGCCGCCGCCCTCCTGGCGCACTCCGGCGACGGCGCCGGCCAGGTCCGGCACCAGCGCTGGCAGCTTTTCCTTGGGGACTTTGTGCAGCGGGCCGGCCGCGACGTGACGGACCACGACGCCCTCTGCGAGCGGAACCCGGGCAGGCTGTTCCGCGGATGTCTGCCGGGTGAAAATCTCCACCTCGACGCCGGCCGCCGCCAGTTCAAGAGCCAAAGAGCGGACGTAGACATTCATGCCCCCGGCATCGCCGACGCCGGGCTGGTCCAGCACGGAGGTGTGCAGTGACAGCATGGCCACGCGCCGGACGGTATGCATGAGACGCTCCTCTTGGCAGCCTGATTCTGCCTTTTTTGTTCCTTAGCGACGGTGTGCGATGCGCTTGGGCGCATTCTGCGGTTGAATCTAGTGTGCAGTCGAATCCATGACGGACCAACCGTTGTGTGGGCCGGCGCTTGTGCGGGCCCACGGTAGTGCGGACACTGTACTGCAAAGGGAAGAAGGTGAATCCTCATGGCCGGCAAACTCGTCCGCCGCGAGGCAGGAATCGGATACCTTCTTCTGGCTCCAAGCTTATTCGGCATCCTGGCATTCCTTGTCTTTCCCATTCTGGTGGTGATCTGGCTGTCGGTGAACAGCTGGGATCTGCTCAGTCCGGCAAAATTTGTTGGGCTGGAGAACTTTGCGGACGTCTTCAGCGACACCGCTTTCCGCGGGTCGCTGCTGGTGACGTTGCTCTTTGTGCTCATGGTCATTCCGCTGCAGACAGTTCTGGGTTTGTTCTGCGCCACCCTGCTGTCCCGCGCTCTGCCCGGCTCGGGTCTGTTCCGGGTGGTCTATGTGGTGCCATGGATCTGTGCCCCGCTGGCGCTCGGCGTGGTCTGGAAGTGGATCTTCGCTCCCACCGGCGGCGCGCTGAACGCGATGCTCGGAGGGCAGACGGCGTGGCTGTCGGACCCCGTGCTGGCGCTCCCTGCCGTCGCCAGCGTGAGCATCTGGTCCCAGGTGGGCTACGTGACGCTGTTCTTTATGGCCGGGTTGGCCGCCATTCCGATGCAGCTGGTGGACGCGGCCCGGGTGGACGGGGCCAATGCCTGGCAGACGTTCTGGCAGGTCAAGCTGCCACTGCTGCGGCCCACCATGTTCTTTGTGTTGGTCACCGGGGTGATCAGCAGCTTCCAGGCCTTTGACACCATTTATGCGCTCACCCCGAATGGCGGCCCGCGGGGCAGCACCGACGTCATCGCCACGCGGATTTACGGCGAAGCGTTCCAGACCTTCAACCTGGGCCGGGCCTCTGTGATGGCGCTGGTGCTGTTTGTGGTGCTGGTGGCCGTGACGCTGGCACAGCAGTTCTATTTCCGCAAAAGGATCACCTATGACCTCGCCTAAGAACCGACCCTTTCCGTTCCGATCCTCTTCATCCAGGTCCCTTCCTTCGGGGGACGGAACGACGACGGCGAAACGCGGCACGGCCCGTCGCCAGACGCCGCGCAGCCCGGGTGCCCCGCGGCCGGTCCCGAGCGGTCTGGTCCCGCGCCGGCCGGAGCCGGCCGTGCTGGGCCTTAACGTGCTCAGCTACCTCATTCTGGGCCTGGGCCTGGTGATCACGCTGGCGCCGTTTGTCCTGAGCCTGATGACCGCATTCAAAACGCCCGGCCAGTTCGCCGCGCAGCCGGCCCTGAACCTGCCGTCGCCGGCGACGGGTGAGAACTTCCTGACGCTCTTTTCCGGCGACCGGGACTTCTGGGCCCCCATCGCCGTGACGGCGCAATTGGTGCTGATCGTCGTCGTCGGACAGCTGGGCTTCTCCGTGCTGGCCGCCTACGCCTTCGCGCGCATCGAATTCCCGTTCCGCGATGCCTTGTTCTGGCTCTATCTGGGGACGCTGATGGTGCCGCAGGTGGTGACGGTCATCCCGCTGTACACCATGTTCTCCGAGCTGGGTCTGCGCAACACGTTCTGGGGGCTGGTGCTGCCGTTCGTCTTCGGATCGCCGTATGCGATTTTCCTGCTCCGGGAGTATTTCCGCTCCATTCCGCAGGATCTGATCAGCGCAGCGCGGCTGGACGGCGCCGGAACCCTGCGCATCCTGTGGAGCATTGTGCTGCCGCTGAGCCGGCCCATCCTAGCCACGCTGACGATCATCACCGTGGTGAGCCATTGGAACAATTTCCTCTGGCCGCTGATCATCACCAGTGGAAAGACCTGGCAGACGGTGACGGTGGCCACCGCCGGCCTGCAGTCGCAGTACAACGGAAACTGGACCCTGGTGATGGCGGCCACCACCGTGGCCATGGCGCCGCTGCTGGTGCTGTTCGCCATTTTCCAAAAGCACATTATTTCCTCCCTCGCGATTACCGGATTCAAATAGAGAGTCCGCGCGGCCCGCGCGGACGGATAAGGACAGGACAATGAAAAACATATGGCGCAAGGGGGCAACGGCCGTGGCCGGTGCCGCCGTGCTGGCAATGGCGGCCACGGGCTGCTCGCCGGCGGCTGAAAATAATACCAACAACAAATCCGGCTCCGCGGCGACCGTCACCGTCAGGCTCTGGGACGAACAGGTGCAAAAGGCCTACGACGCGTCCTTTAAGGAATTCGAATCCCAGAATCCCGGCATCACCGTCAAAACCACGCTGGAGCCTTACAACACCTACTTCGACAAGCTGCGCACGGACGTATCCGGCGGCAATGCGGATGACATTTTCTGGATCAGCGGATCTTACTTTGCCCCGTATGCGGACAATTCCAACCTGCTTCAGATCGGCTCTGAGTTCGACGGCGAGAAGAGTGGCTGGGTGCCGGCCGCCGTCGACCAATACACCCGCAACGCCAAGCTGTGGGGCGTTCCGCAGCTCACCGACGGCGGCATCGCCGTCTACTACAACAAGGCCATGCTGGCCAAGGCGGGCGTGGACCCGGCGAACCTGAGCTGGGACCCGACCGATCCGTCCAGGGACACCTTTTTGAAGGCCGCGCAGAAGCTGACCCTGGATGCGAACGGCAAGAGCGCAGATGATCCCGCCTTCGACAAGGACCACATTGTCCAGTACGGCTACAACGCCAGCCAGGACCTGCAGGCCATCTACTACAACTTCATCGGCTCCAACGGCGGCGCATTCCAAGACGGGGAGAAGTTCGTCTTCGCCTCGGAAAAGAGTGCCCAGGCGTTCCAGTACATCGTGGATCTGATCAATAAGTACCATGTCTCGCCCGGTGCCGCCGACACCAATGACAACGGAGACTTCCTGCGGGACGCGTTCATCCAGGGCAAGGTGGCCATGTTCCAGTCCGGGACCTATAACCTCAAGAACGTGGCCGACGGCGCCAAATTCGACTGGGCGGTTGCGCCGATTCCTGCCGGTCCCGAAGGCCGGGTATCGGTGGTGAACAACATTGTTGCCGCCGGCAACGCGAAAACCAAGAACGCGGACGCCACGGTGAAGGTACTCAAGTGGCTCGGTTCGGCGGACGGTTCCAAGTTCATCGGCGCCGAGGGTGCCGCCGTTCCCGCCGTGACGGGCGCGCAGAGCTCCTACCAGCAATTCTGGCAGGGCAAGAACATCGATGCAGGCCAGTTCGCCAAGGCGGCGGAGGGCAAGACCGTCAGCGCGCCGATCGGCTCCAACTATTCGGCGGCGTTCAACGCTTGGAAGCCCATCTTCAATGAGATCTTCCTGGGCCGGACGCCGGTGAAGGAGGGGCTGCAACAGGCGCAGGACGCGGCGAACAAGGCCATGGGGCAGTAGCCGGTACCGGTGCTGGTCGGGTTTGGGGCCACTCGGCGGTGCCGACGGGGGTCGCGGCGTGCAGGAATCCTGCGGCGAACGTTCCCCGGACCGGGAATTGTGTGTATGGTGTTGTGTATGGCTCGATTGAATGTGCATGTGCCTGACGAACTCGCTGCGCGCGCCCGTGCACGTGGATTGAATGTCTCCGCGCTGACCCAGGCCGCGATTGCCGCGGAGCTGAAACGCTGCGACACCGATGCCTGGCTGGACAACCTACCCGTCCGGGAAAAGGTGGTCCCGCACGACGCGGCTCTGGGGGCGTTGGACGCCGCCCGTGCCGAATTCGGCCATACCGATGATTGACGCAGCCGAGATCGTGGTGGTCGACGCGTCAGTGCTGGTGGACTTGCTGGCGGGTACGGATTATGCGGCCGCTGCTGCCACCCGTTTGCGGGGCACTGTTCTTCATGCCCCGGCCCATCTCGACGCCGAAGTTCTCTCCGCGCTCGGCCAGCTGCATCGCGCGGGAAAGCTTTCCGATGCCGACATCCGCGGTGCCTTGGAGTGGCTGGCGACTCTCCCTCTGACGCGTCACCTGCTGGGAGATCTGCTGACCGGGGCTTGGGAGTACCGCGATAATATCCGTCTGGCGGATGCACTTTACGTGCGGCTCGCCAGCAGGATGGACGTACCACTGCTGACCACCGACAGGCGCTTAGCCCGTGCTTGCCCTATTGCGGAGGCCATCAGCCGCTGACCGCAGTTGGTCGCCACCCTCCGTCAGCGCCACATCCGGCCGAGCGCGGGGAAGGCCCTTTCGTAGCCGTCCAGCAGCGCCCGGGCCAGTTCGGCGCCGTCCACCAGCGGGTGAAGGGTGAAGGCGCGCAGCGCGGCGTCCCGGCTTCCTTCCGTGGAGGCCTGCACGACGGCGGTTTCCACGGCTTTGAGCGTCAGCATCAGTCCCAGCTGATGCAGGTCCGGAGTGGACTGCGTCAAAGGCCGGGCACCGCCGCCGTCCACCCGCGCGGGAACCTCGATGATGGCGTCGTCGGGCAGGGCGGCAACGGCGCCGTCGTTGCGGACGTTGAGGATCAGTTCCGCGGGCGTTCCGGTGAGCAGGGCGTGCATGGCATCCAGGGCCACTTGCTCGTAGCCGCCGCCGGCCAGATCCTTGGTATCGCGGTGCGTGGTAGCGCCGGAAGTATCCCCGGTCGCGGAGGCGCCGGAGGCATCGGAGGTACCGGAGACGTTGCGGGCCTCGGCCAGATAGCCTTCTTCCCGTGCGGTGCGGGCGGCGTCCCACAGCCCGAAGGCCTCCGGACCTGCGGCGGCGAGCTGCGGATACAGCAGCGCCTGCGCCCGGTCAATGGATTCGCCGCGCGTCTGCCCGGCGGCCAGGATGCCGGCCAGCGCCTGCCGCCGGCGGTAATAGTAGAACAGGTACTCGTTGGGAATGCAGCCCAGCAGCCGCAGCAGGTCCGCGCCGAACAGCCGGCCTTCCTCGAACCCGGCAAGCTTGCCCGGGTGTGCCAACAGCGCCGGCAGGTAGTCCTTGCCGTCCCGGGTGAGGCCGCGCAGCCAACCCATGTGGTTCAGGCCCACGTAGTCGACTCCGGTCAGCGTGCCACCGGTCAGCGTGCCACCGGACTCCTTGGAACCGGACCCCTTGGAACCGGAGCCCGGGGACCGGCCGGCCTCCGGACCGCCAGACAAGCTGAACCCGGCGGCGCCGCCTGCGCGCCGCACCAGGCCTATCGGGGAATCGCAGATCCCCAGCACCCGTGGGCCCAAGACCGGTTCCAGCGCCTGGGTCACCATGCCGGCGGGATTCGTGAAGTTCACCAGCCACGCGCCCGGACAAATCCGCGTCATGGCATGCGCCACCGCGAGCATCTGCGGAATCGAACGCAGCGCGTAGGAGATGCCGCCCGCGCCGGTGGTTTCCTGTCCCAGCAGCCCCAAGTCCAGGGCCACCTTCTCATCCACTATCCGGCCGGCGGTGGACCCGGGCCGGATGGCGGCAAACACCACGTCCGCCCCGGTCAGGGCTTGTTCCAGCGCGGTGCACAGCTGCAGCCGCGGCGGATTCTTCAGGCCGGGCATGGTCTCCAACACGCGCCGGATGGCCTGCAGCCGTTCCGGATCCGGATCGTAAAGCGCCAGGTCCGTTATCAGTCCCGCATACCGCGGTCCGGACAGGGCGCGGTAGACCAGCGGCACGCGGAAGCCGCCACCGCCAATAACCGCCAGCCGCGCACCGGTCGCCCGGATGTGCTGAGCCGCGGCGCCGTCCGGCCGTCTCGGCGCTGAAGCTGTGTCGTCCGTTCCGGGAGCCCGCATACATTTATTGTGCCGTACAGTAGGGTGCCGTACATGGGTACCAGCCAGTTTCCAGAAGGTGTTCGATCCCTTCGAGCGCCAGCCCTGCGGAATCCGTCCCTCGGTGCTCCGCCCCCGCGGGTTTCCCCGCCCGCGGCTCCGGTTTCCGGCATCCGTCCCGCCGGCGAATCGGTCCCTGACACAGGGCTCGCCGGCGCACCGGCTCCCGACTCCGGCCCCTCCGGAGCCGCGTGCCGTCAAAACCCGGTGCACCACCGGTTCGATCCGCTGGCCGTCCAACGCGCTACGCAGCGGGAACGCTTTGATCTGATCCTGACCGGCTCGGTGTTCTGGGACATCATCTTCACCGGTCTTCAGGAGCTCCCGTCGCCGGGCACCGAGCTCTGGTCCGAGGGGATGGGATCGTGCCCGGGGGGAGTGGCCAACCAGGCCATAGCCGCCAGCCGGCTGGGACTGAATGTCACGCTGGCCGCCGCGTTTGGCGATGATGGCTACGGGGACTTCAACTGGAACATCCTCTCCGCCCGCGAGCACGTGGACCTGTCCTCGTCACGCCGCTTTCCCGGCTGGCATTCACCGGTCACCATCTCGCTCTCGGTCCTCAAGGACCGCTCCATGGTGACCCACGGGCACCCTTCCCCGCTGTCCGCCTCCGAGCTCATCGGCGACCCGCCACCCACAGCCCGGGCCGCCGTCGTGCCCCTGGAGGAGGAGTTGGCGCCGTGGGCGCTCGCAGCTGCGCGGAACGGCACCAAACTCTTTGGCGCCGTCGGCTGGGATCCCAGCGGTCGCTGGCACGGGGGCATGCTGGCGAATCTGAAGCATTTCCACGCGTTTATGCCCAACTCGGTGGAGGCCATGGCGCTGACCCGTACGGATGACCCCTGGGCCGCCTTGTACTCCTTAGCGGACCAGGTCCCGCTGGCGGTGGTTACAGCGGGCGGCCAAGGGGCGCTGGCGGTGGACTCCATCACCGGGGAGGAGGAATGGGTGCCGGCGCTGCCGGTGAATGCCTTTGACCCGACCGGCGCGGGTGACTGTTTCGGGGCGGCTTTCGTGGTCGGTTGCCTGGCAGGCTGGAAGCTGGCGGACCGGCTGAGCTTCGCGAACCTGTGCGCAGCGCTCTCGGTGCAGCAGGTGGGCGGGTCGCTGGCGGCGCCCGGGTGGGGCGACATTGCGGACTGGTGGCGCCGGGTGAACACGTCCCGCGAAGGTATGCGGAAACAGTGGCTGCGCCGCTACTCGTTCCTTGAGGATGTGCTGTTGGATGTGCCGGCGGAGGCGGTGCGCCGCGCCTCGGCGACCATTGCCCATCAATCGGATGCCTAAAATGGAAGGGTGATTCCAACCGAAGCGCCTGCCTTTTCCGAACGCCGGGCCGAGATCGATCTCGACGCGATCCGGCACAATGTACGACAGCTGTGCGACGTCATTTCCCCGGCCAGACTGATGGCGGTGGTCAAGGCCGATGCCTACGGCCACGGCATGGTTCCGGTGGCTGGGGCCGCTTTGGAAGCGGGCGCCAGCTGGCTGGGAGTGGCTCACATCTCCGAGGCCCTGAAGCTGCGCGGGGCCGGCATCGACGCCCCCGTGCTGGCGTGGCTGCACACCCCGGCCAGCGATTTCGGAGCTGCGCTGGAGGCCGGCATCGACGTGGGCTGCTCGGGCTGGGAACTGGAGCACATTGTTGCTGCCGCTCGCGACCGGCAGCGGCCGGCCAGGGTGCACCTAAAAATCGACACGGGTTTGGGCCGCAACGGCAGCACAGCCGCACTCTGGGACTCGTTGGTCGGTGAGGCGATGGACTACCAGGAACAGGGCCTGCTGCGCGTGGTGGGGGTGTTCACTCACTTCGCCGTGGCGGACGAGCCCGACCGCGTCGAAACGGACGAACAGCTGCAGCGGTTCCGGGAGGCGGTCGCCGTCGCGGAGGACGCCGGCGCGGACCTGGAGGTCCGGCACCTGGCCAACACCCCGGCCATTCTTTCCCGGCCGGACGCGCATTTTGATCTGGTCCGCGCCGGACTGGGTATCTATGGCCTCTCGCCCTTCGAAAACCAGACCTCGGCGGAGCTGGGTCTGCGCCCGGCCATGACCGTCAAGACACTCGTCGCGTCCTGCAAGGATGTGCCGGCTCATCAGGGCGTCTCCTACGGCCTGAACTATGTGACGGACCGGCCGAGCACCCTGGCCCTGATCCCGCTGGGTTACGGAGACGGCATCCCCCGGGTGGCCACCGGCGGTCCGGTGCGGATCAATGGACAGACATATCCTGTAGTGGGTCGTGTGGCGATGGACCAGATGGTGGTGGATCTGGGGCCGGATGCATCGGTCGCGGGGGGTGCATCGGTGCTGGGCGCGGAAGCCGAGCTCTTCGGAACGGGCGACGGCGGCGGCCCCACCGCGGACGACTGGGCGGCCGCTGCGGGCACCATCAACTACGAAATCATTACCCGGATCGGGCCCCGGGTGCCGCGGGTCTATCTCAACGAAGCCCGCGGGTGTGCTCTTCCCAGTGGTTCAATTCACGCTGCCTCAACCGGGGCGGCAGCCGGGAACGCGGCCACGAAAGCGCAGCGAGCCTGATGCTTCGGATCGTTCAGCGCGGAGTTGGCCCCGGCGTTGGCGCAGGGTGCGTTCTTGTGTGCCTGGAGCCCATACGTGTGCGCCACTTGCGACAGGCGGCCGCGGCTGCAGGGTGGATTTCGGCTTGGCGGGTCGAATGAGCAGGATGTGGGAATTTCGGGTAACAACCACGGAGGCGACCCAGGCAATCGCCGAACGGCTGGGTGCGTTGCTCGCCACGGGGGACCTGCTGGTCCTCAGTGGGGAGCTCGGTGCAGGAAAGACGACCTTCACCCAGGGACTGGGCCGGGGACTGGGAGTCCGCCCAGGCATCATCTCGCCCACGTTCGTGCTGGTGAGGATCCATCCCAACCTCGCCGATGGGCCCAACCCGGGAGGTCCGGACCTGGTGCACGTGGACGCGTACCGACTGGAATCCGCCGGGGAAGTCGACGACATCGACCTGGAGAATACGATGGATTCCGCCGTCACGGTGGTGGAATGGGGCACGGGCCGGGTGGAACACCTGACCGAGAGCCGGCTGGAAATCCACCTGTTGCGGGCCACCGGGGCAGGCGAAGGCGGAGCAGCACCGAACGAAGGCGGCGCGGACGACGGCGCGGACGAGCCGAGACTGCTGCGGATCAGCGCCATCGGTCCCCGGTGGAACGGAGCCGACCTATCCGATCTTTCCCCCTCCGGCTCAGACTCCCGCTCCGGCACCGGCTTCGCGTCCGGCACCGGCCGGATGCCACCGCCCGGCGCAGAACCGATGGACTAGGTTGGGTTAGTGCTGATTCTCTCCATTGATACCTCCGCCATCGCCAGCGCGGCGTTGATCAGGACGACGGCAGCCGGCGGCTCCCGCCCGGCCGGCGCCGCCGTCGTTGCCAGCTTTGCCACCGAGGATACCCGCAGCCATGCGGAGGTGCTGGTGCCGGGCATTGAATCGCTGTTCGGTGACCCGGTCACCGAGGGGGCGGCCCTGGACGCCATCGTCGTCGGCGTTGGGCCCGGTCCGTTCACCGGGCTCCGTTCGGGCATCGCGGTGGCACGGATGCTCAGCTACGTCTGGGATGTTCCGCTGCATGGCGTGATGAGCCTGAACGCGCTGGCTTGGGACGTCGTCTTCGGTACGGGATACCGGGCCGACGACCCTGCAAAGGGACCCCCGCAGCCGGAACGGGATTTTGTCATCGCCACCGATGCACGCCGAAAGGAAGTGTACTGGGCCCGATATTCCCGGGATGCAACGTTGCTGGAGGGGCCCCACGTCGGGCCCGCGGCGGATCTGCCGGCGCTGCCCGTCCTCGGTGCGGGTGCCGGTCTCTACCGTGACGTTCTCGAGCGCGGCGGGTGCACCGTGCCCCAGGCTCTGGCCCAGGCCCAGCCCACGGCGGCATCGCTGGGACGCTATGCCGCCGTCGAACTTCAAAAGGCTGACGAACGTCAAAAGGCTGACGAACGTCAAAAGGCTGACGAACGTCAAAAGGCTGACGAACTTCAAGAAGCTGACTATGCCAAGGGCGCCCCGCTGCTGCCGAGCACCCCGCTGTACCTGCGGGAGTCGGACGCCAAGGTCCCCGGGCCGCGGAAGCGTGCGCTGTGATCGGGCAGGGAGGGTGCGGGGAGCCGTCGGCCGCGGGGGACTTCACGGGCCCCGGCGACGACCAGATTCGGGGCCATCGCAAGGCTCCGGAGCACCAGCTGCGGGACATGAGGGCCGCGGATATTGACACGGTCTGCGGGCTGGAGGTCTCGCTTTTCCCGGTGGACTTCTGGCCGCGGCAGATGTTCGTGGACGAACTCGCCCAGCCGCAGACGCGGCGCTATCTGGTGGCCGAGCTGGCAGGCCGGATTGTCGGCTACGCCGGACTGATGTGCATCCTGCCCATTGCCGACGTGCAGACCATCGCCGTGCAGCCTGAGTGCGAGGGCCGGGGGATCGGACGTGCGCTGCTGACCGAACTGCTGGCTGAGGCGAGCCGCCGCGGGGCTGCCGATGTCCTGCTGGAGGTCCGTGCGGACAATCCGCGGGCCCAGCAGCTCTACCTGCGCTTCGGTTTTGAGCAGATCCACACCCGACCCCGCTATTACCGGGACGGAACGGATGCCCTGATTATGCGGCTCCGGCTGACGGCAACTGATGAGGTAACGGCATGAACCGGACCGAACCCCTGATTTTGGGCATCGAATCCTCCTGCGATGAGACCGGCGTGGGTATAGTCCGCGGAACCCAGCTGCTCGCCAACACGGTGTCCTCCTCGATGGAGGAGCACGTCCGTTTCGGTGGCGTGATTCCGGAAATCGCCTCCCGGGCCCATCTGGACGCCATGATTCCTTCGCTCCACCAGGCCCTCGCGGCTGCCGGCGTTGCGCTCGCAGACGTTGACGCGATCGCCGTCACCAGCGGCCCGGGGCTCGCGGGCGCGCTCATGGTGGGCGTCTGCGCGGCCAAGGCACTGGCGCTGGCAACAGGCAAACCGCTGTACGCTATCAACCACCTGGTGGCGCATGTGGGCGTGGCGCTGCTGGACGAAGCAGTCTCGGCTCAGTCCGGTGCCGGGGAGCTAAGGAACGGAAGCCTGGAGAACATCGGTGCACTGCTGGTCTCCGGCGGGCACACGGAAATCCTGCGCGTTGGCAGCATCGCCGAGGACGTTGAACTGCTGGGCGCGACGATCGACGACGCGGCCGGTGAAGCCTTCGACAAGGTGGCGCGGTTGCTGGGACTGACCTACCCCGGCGGTCCGGCCATCGATGCGCTGGCGAAGACCGGGAACCCCGGCGCCATCCCATTCCCGCGCGGGCTCACCGCGCCCAAATATATGGGGACCACCGAGGCGCCGGGTCCGCACCGCTATGATTTCTCCTTCTCCGGTCTCAAGACGGCGGTCGCACGGTGCGTGGAAACCTTCGAAGCGCAGGGCCGGCAGCCGCCGCTGGCGGATATCGCGGCCAGTTTCCAGGAAGCAGTGCTGGACGTCATTACCGCCAAGGCCGTGCTGTCCTGCCGTGAACGGGGGATCAGCACGCTGCTGCTGGGCGGAGGGGTGGCAGCGAACAGCAGGCTCCGTGAGCTTGCTCAGGAACGCACCACCGCCGCCGGAATCAGGTTGCTGGTACCGCGGCTGGCTCTGTGCACGGATAACGGCGCCATGGTGGCCGCGCTAGGCGCCCAACTGGTGATGCACGGGGTCCGTCCCAGCGGCATCTCCTTCGCCCCGGACTCGTCCATGCCGGTCGGCAGCATCAGCCTCTAACCGCATCCAGCCTGTAACCGCATCAGCCTCTAATCTCACCCAGCCTGTAACCTCGGCGGCACCGGCCGTCCGTCCGCTGAGTGGGTGCGTCTGCCCTGAAAGAGCGCGTTTTGGGGGCGGATCTGTCCACTCGACGGTCGTCTGAGGAGCGGACCGGGTCAGCGTGCGGCGGGGCCGGAGCGCAGCCGCTGGATCAGGTCGTCGACGACGGCGTGCAGGTCGCCGTCGTGCGCGTTGGCCACCGCCCGCTGACGCTGGTAGCCGGCGCCGCGGCGGATAATCTTCTCCACATCGGCGAGCTCGTCCGCGCAATTGAGGCGTTTGGCTACCGGTTCCAGCTTGTTCAGCAGTTCCAGCGTGTCCTCCGTCACGAGCCGTTCGTTACCGGCGGCATCGAGGATGATGATGGCGTCCAAGCCGTAGCGGGCCGCACGCCATTTGTTTTCCTGTACGTGCCACGGCGGCATCGTCGGGATGCTGCCGCCGTCGTCGAGGGTGCGGGAAAAGTCGTCCACCAGGCACTGCGTGAGCGCGGCGATGGCGCCCACTTCCTCCAGCGTTGACAGGCCGTCGCAGACGCGCATTTCAACGGTCCCCAATCCGGGTACCGGGCGGATGTCCCAGCGGATTTCGCTGATCGAATCGATGACACCGGTGGTGAACATGTCCTGCACATACGCCTCGTACTCGGCCCAGGTGGCGAACTGGAACGGCAGACCGGCGGTCGGCAGCTGCTGGAACATCAGCGCGCGCTGGGAGGCATAACCGGTGTCCTCACCGTTCCAAAAGGGCGACGAAGCGGAGAGTGCCTGAAAGTGCGGAAAGTAGTTGGCCAGGCCGTCCAGCACCGGCATGGCCTTGTGGACGCTGTCCAGACCCACGTGGACGTGGACGCCGTAGATCACCATTTGGCTGCCCCACCACTGGGTGCGGTCGATCAGTTTGGCGTACCGTTCCTTATCCGTGACCGCCTGGCGGCTGGTCTGGCTGAACGGGTGCGAGCCGGAGCAGAGCAGCTCAACCCCCAGCGGATCTGTGGCTTCGCGCAGCGTCGCCAGGGTCCGGGACAAATCGGCTTTGGCCTCGGCCACCGTATGGCACACGCCCGTGACAAGCTCCACGGTGTTCAGCAGCAGCTCTTGTTTGATGTGCGGATGTTCCTCGTCCGCACTCAGCTCGGGGTGGGCACGGCCCACGGCGGCAAGCACCTTGTCGGCGACCGGAACCAGCTCGCCCGTCCCGGAATCCACCAGCGCCAGTTCCCATTCCACGCCCAATGTGGACTGTGCCGATGAGGCGAAATCGATCTTCATATGTTCTCCTCACATCGTCTCCGGGACCGGAATAGGCGGCCCGAATGCCGCACGAATACTGGCCTATTCTAGTGCAGGGGTGCGCCGGACCGGGTGCCGCAGCAGCCGATGTGACGCTCATCCCATGGCGGAAAGCTCGGCCCGGATGCCGCCGCCGAACGCGCTCGGAACAAATCGTTTGCCCGGAGTGTGTTGCCGGCAGTGTGTTGCCGGCAGTGTGTTGCCGGCAGAGTGTTGCCGGGAGAGTGGAACGGGAGGTGCAGAATGGGAGGGTGCCTATTTTGAACAAAGACATGACCCTGTGCATTTCATTGGCAGCGCGGCCGAGCAACATCGGGACCCGCTTCCACAACTATCTCTACGAGGAGCTGGGCCTGAACTTTGTCTACAAGGCCTTCTCTCCGACTGATATTGCGGCGGCGGTGGCCGGGATCCGGGGCCTGCCGATCCGTGGGGCTGCGGTGTCGATGCCCTACAAGGAGGCCGTCATTGGGCTGGTGGACCGGATGGACCCGTCGGCCGAGGCCATTGCATCGGTGAACACGATAGTGAACTGCGGCGGCGTCCTCACGGCGTACAACACGGATTACCTCGCGATTGCGCGGCTGTTGAAGGACCACGCCGTGCCCGCGGCTTACTCCGTGCTCCTGCGCGGTTCCGGAGGCATGGCCAAGGCCGTGGCGGCGGCGCTGCGCGATGCCGGCTTCACTGCGGTTACCGTCATTGCCCGCAATGAAACAACCGGCCGCGCACTTGCGGACCTCTACGGCTTCGGCTGGCTGCCGGAGGTGGGAGGAACGACGGCGGACCTCATCATTAACGTCACACCTCTTGGCATGAGGGGGAGTATGAGGGGTGAAGACGAAAGGGTGCAGTCGTTCGACGACGACGCCGTGACTGCCGCGCGGGAGGTGTTCGACGTCGTCGCCCTGCCGTCCGAAACACCACTCATTAGCGCCGCCCGCAGTGCCGGCAAGCAGGTTATTACCGGTGCCGAGGTCATTGCGATTCAGGCGGAGGAGCAGTTTGTGCTGTACACCGGCGTGCGTCCAAGCCCGGAGCAGGTGCGCGCGGCGTCGGAATTTTCCCGCGCCTAAATGTGCTGGCCCTCGTCGCCGCGCAGGGGAGCCGGCCCTCCGAAGTGGTCGTTGAGCTGAAAACCGGCGTCCGACGGGTGCATGATCACGGCGCCGTCGGCACGAAGTCGCGGGTCAGTGACGCCACAACTCAGGGCCCTATCCCGCAACTGTGCGCGCCACGCGGCGACCTCGGCCCAAGTGGCCCGTCGGTCGCTCATTATCGTCTCGGACATGGCTCAAGTATCAGCGTTTGACCTGGAATCTCCGAGGGTCCTGACATGCGCCCGAGCCGGGAGCAGGTCCGCGCCGCGTGGAGATCCGGCCCACGCTATTCTTCGTCGCCACGCAAGGGTGCCAAGGCGAATTCCCGCATCCCCTCATCGAAGCCCACGAGCGGGCGCCATCGGAGCTCCTTCTTGATCAGCTCCGACGAGGCGGTGATATGCCGGACGTCGCCGAGCCGGAACCTCCCCGTCACAACGGGTGCTGGCGCGTGGCTGAAAGTGCTGAGCGCCCGCGCCACATCTCCGATGGTCTGCGGGGCATCGGCACCGACGTTGTACGCTCCGAACTGGCGCCCGTACCCGTCCTGGAGTGCCTCAAGGGCGAAGATGTTCGCCGAGGCGATGTCGCGGACGTGGATGAAGCTGCGGCGCTGAAGGCCGTCCTCAAACACCTGCGGGGCCTCACCCCTGCTGATCGCGGAACGGAAAAGCGACGCAACCCCGGCATAAGGAGTGTTTTTGGGCATCATCGGTCCGTAGACGTTGTGGTAGCGCAGTGCTATCGCCTCGCCACCAACGGCGCGCGCCCAGGAGGACACGAGGTGTTCCTGGCTGACCTTGGAGGCGGCGTAGACATTGCGGGGATCCAACCGGGCGGCCTCGGTGACCATGGCGGGGATGAGCGGTTCTGCCGTGGACGGGTTCCTCGGATCGAACATACCTGCTTCCAGATCCGCCACGAGCCGGGGACCGGGGCGAACCGGCTGTCCCGAGACCGGATCCAGATATGCTCCTTCACCGTAAACGACCATCGACGAGGCAAGGACCAGTTTCCTTATCCCCGACTGTTCCATTGCGGCCAGCAGGACGGCGGTGGCGAAATCGTTGTTCCTGACATAATCGGGCGCGTCAGCAAAGCTCACGCCGAGACCCACCTTTGCGCTCTGATGGCAGACGGCGTCGATCCCCGTGAGCGCCCCGCGGACCGCGGCTGGGTCCGCCGTGTCCCCGACGGTCAGCTCTACGCGGGGATCAAGCCGGGGCGGCTGCGGGTGGATCTGCGGGTCCAGGGAGTCCAGGACCCGCACGTCCCAGCCTTTTGCCAGTGCCGCCTCGACGACGGCGGAGCCGATGAAGCCCGCACCTCCGGTGACCAGCAGTCTCATCGGCTGGCCGCCGGGCTGAGAACCGGCTGTTCCATGATGATCCGGACCGCCTCAGCATCCATCAGCTGCGGAGCACGGTAGCCGTCAGCAAAGCTGCCGACTGCCGCTTCGAGGACCGCGAAAATGTGCGGCTGGGCGCTCGTCAGACGGTCAAAGACAGCCTCGGCCGTGACCGGAGCCGAACCATCGTGGCCGGTGTCGGAGTCGGTGACGTAGGCAAGGTTCGCGAAGCCCATGTTGAGCTCGGCCGCCAACACGGGTTCCGGATACTGGGTCATGCTGATGATGTCAGCACCGCCGGAAACATACCAAGCGGATTCGGCCCGGGTCGAAAAACGCGGCCCATTGATGACGACCACGGTGCCCGCGTCGCGGAACTGCAGGCCACGCGCCAGCAGCGCGTCGCTCAGATGCCCGCGGAGCGTGCCGCAGAACGGGTCGGCGGCCGGCAGGTGGCGCACGCCGGTCGGCAGCACGCCGTCGAAATAAGTGTCCCGCCGGCCGCCGGTCCGGTCGATCAGCTGATCGGTGAGGACAAACGTTTCCGGGGCGTAACCAGGGCGCAGCCCACCCACCGCCGAGGACGAAATGATTGCTTCCGCGCCCAGTTTTTTGAGCGCCCAAAGGTTGGCCCGGTAGTTGATCTGTTGCGGCGGCAGCGAATGGCCGGCACCGTGCCGGGCGAGGAAAGCGACGGGCCGCCCCGCCACCGAGGCCAGCGTGACGGGGCCGGAAGTGGGACCGTAGGGGGTATCGGGCGTGATGACGTCCAGCACCTGGGCCCCGAGGAGACGCGCCGTCCCCGAGCCGCCGATAATGCCGATACGCGCCTGAGCGAGGCCGTGGTCCTGTAGTTGCATAGCGTCTATCCTGCCATCTCAGGCGTAGTCTCCAGGCCGTGGCGGGCACAGTCCAGGTGGGATGCCCGACGGCGGCGCCAGGCGCCCACGGCGATGGCCGCGGCCGCGGCGGCAAGGCTGCCGCGGTTGACGGGGCCGCTGAACACCGGATCCCCCGGCAGCAGGTAGATGATGTTCAGCGCGATCATGACGCCGATGTACTCCCAGTACCTGCTCAGAATGACGAAGGGCAACAGCATGAGGGCATACCAGGGATAGTTCGGGCTGATGATCAGCAAGGCCAGCCCGATCATCTGCGTCTGCTGTTCCCACACGTTGTGCGCCGTCGTCTTGCGCAGCACCGTCAGCGCCAGCGCCAGCAGCGCCACCGCGCTGAGCAGCATCGGCCAGGGTCCGCCGGAGACGAATTGGGCCAGCGCGAAGCGGATGCCAATCTGGTCGCTGTAGCCCTCCTCCTTGAGGTACCCGGGAAGAAAGCCGATGACGCTCCAGCCCGCCGTCAGCACATACGGTGTATACAGCAGGGCGAAGGTGGCCAGAGCCGCACCGATGAACCTGACCGGCCGCCGGAACAGCAGCGCCGGGGCTGCAATGGCGGGAATGAGTTTGGTGGCCACCGCTGCACCGAACATCGCTCCGGAGCGCAACGGTTTAACCGTCTTTCCCGCGGTCAGCAGCAGCCCGGACGCGAGCAGCAGGGCCCCGCCGAGCAGATCGACATGGGCATTGTTGACCCCTTCGATCAGCACCAATGGGCTCCAGGCCCACACCGCCGCCACATAGCGCGGCAGCCCAAGACGGGGGAGGGCCGCCAGCAGCAGGAGCGTCACCGCTAAACTCACCAGCAGCCCGCCGACCTGGAACGCCAGGTAGCCCACGGCATCTGGCACCGCGAGCCTGATGCCGAGAAAGTACAGTTCCGCCGTCGGCGGGTAAATGGTCGGCACGTTGGGCCGGTTGATGGCGGTGCACAGCGGTTCCCCGGACGGTGATCCGCGGGTGGGAACCGGGGCGGTGGCAAACAGATCCGGCGCGCAGCGGGTTTCGCCCTTCGCCGCGGCGGTGCCGGGAGCGAACAGCCACGAGGGACGAAGCGCAACCAGGGACTCGTCCAGGGGCACGTGCGCGTAGGGAGAGATCCCTGCGTTCTGTACGATGCCGTCCCACGCGTAGCGGGCCGAATCGTTGCTGGTGGCCGGCGGCGCGCTCAGTACGGCCAGGCCCAGGAGCAGGGAACCGGCAATAACGACGGCGCCGACAGTCATGGGTTTGGTCCTGGCGGGCCGGATCCGGCGCAGTGCCCGTACGGCGGCTGCCAACAGCAGCCAGGAAACGAGGGTGCCGGCCAGCACGGCCAACGGAAAAGGGTTGTGCGGCTGCACCGTCCACCATAAGACGGCCGCCATCAGCAAAAGCAGCAGCGCCAGCACCGGCGCCGCTTTTGGGCGCCCGGCGCCGTCGTCGTCTAGTGTGTTCTTGGGTGCATCCACCCTTCGATCCTGCCCTATCCGCAGGGAACCGGGCACCAATCTGGCGTCTCGTGCGTTTCGGGTACGAGCAGACTTGTCCTTCCACCGATCGGTAGTGAGAACCTCCGCATGAACAGGCTTACCGATGCGCTCGCTGCCAAATTCGCCTCCCCGGTGCGCAGTACCAGGCTGACCGTGGTGCTGGGCCGGTGGCTGGGGATCTGTTTTACGGTGTGCTTCGCTACAGGTCTGTTCAGTCACGGCTTGCAGAACCCGCCGTCCTGGATGTTGTTCCCCACCCGGCCGGTCGGGATTTACCAGCTGACCCAGGGGCTGCACATCACCTCCGGAATCGCCTCCATCCCGCTGCTGCTGGCCAAACTGTGGTCCGTCTACCCGGAACTGCTCAAATGGCCTCCGGTGCGTTCCGTGATCCACGCCTTGGAGCGCGGGTCCATTGCCCTGCTTGTCGCGTCGTCGCTGGTCCAGGTGGTGACGGGGCTGATCAACACCTACAAGTGGTACCCGTGGCCCTTCCCGTTCCGCGAGACGCACTACTGGCTGTCCTGGGTGGTCTGGGGATCGCTGCTGCTGCACATCGCCGCCAAGCTTCCGCTGATCGCCGGACACTGGCGGCGGGCACGGCGGCCCCGGGAAGCAGAAGTGACGACGGCGGCACAAGTGAGGACGACGGCGGCGTCGGCGGGCCCGGGCGGCCGTCAGCCCCCGGCCGTGACCGGGCGCTGGTCCCGGCGCGGCTTTCTGGCAGCGGTAGGCGTGACCACGGGTGCGGTGGTGCTCGGCACCGCCGGCCAGTCCTTCGCCTGGCTTTCACCGGCCAACTTCTTCGCTCCACGGAAGATGGGTACGGGTCCGCAGGGCGTTCCAGTGAACCGCACGGCAGCCGATGCCAAGGTTGGTCCGCTGGCGCAGAATCCGGGCTGGAAGCTGAACATCAGTTACCGCGGGCAGAGCCGCAGCTACACCTTGGGAGAGCTGGGCGCCCTGCCGCAGGCGGAGCATGAACTCCCTATAGCGTGCGTTGAGGGGTGGAGCCAAACCGCGCGGTGGCGGGGTGTTCGCATCCGGGACCTGGTGCAGGCCATGGGGGCGGCGCCGGAATCGGATCTGCTGGTGACAAGTCTGGAACCAGAGGGCGCCTACCGTTTTATGAGCATGCCCGCCGTGTATACGGCGGACGAACAGACGCTGGTGGCCCTGGAGCTCAACGGCGGGGTGCTGGAGCTGGACCATGGCTATCCGGCACGGATTATTGCCCCGGGCCGCCCGGGCGTCCTGCAGACCAAATGGCTGCAGAGTCTGGAGATATTGTGAGCACGCCGGTACAACAATCCACGCCCGCGGGACCGAACCCGAAGACCGGAACCGGCCTTCATGTGATCCGCCTGGTCCTGGGACTGGTGGGTGCGGGCATTGCCGCCTATGGGCTCCTAGGCCTGCCCTCGCAGCTGGGCGTGGCCCAGCTGGTGGGCCTGCTGTTCTGGCTGGCCTGCGCGGTACTGCTCCATGACGGGCTCCTGGTCCCACTGACCAGCTTGGTCGGTGCCGCCCTGAACCGATTCACCTTCGGGCTGGGGAGCTCCTCGGCTGCCGTCCTTCGGAGCGCGCTCATGACCGGTGCGGTGCTGACTCTGCTGACGCTCACGCTGGTCTGGGCCCAATCCGTGGCCCGGAACACCAGCGTGCTGGAAGCGGACTACGCTGCCCATCTTGCCTGGCTCTGGCTGGCGCTCGCCATCGGCGCCGCCGCCGTGATCTACCTGCTGGAACGGCGAACCGGGCGACGGTTCAGGCGGCAGAAAACCCGTCCCTGAATCCGGTGGGTTGTCGTTACCTGCCAACCGCTGGACTCAGCCTTCGCCGTCAGGGACGTGAGACCGGCGCGGGCCCAGCGGAACGGTTCGCTGAAGTTCGCGTCGTCGTCCTCCATTACAGCGTGGAAGGCTGCGTCAACGCTGTCATCCGCATCGGTCTCCACCAGCAGGGTTCCGTCCGCGGCCAAAATCTGGCCGCAGCGGCGCAGCAGGGCGCTGACGTTCCCACCGATGCCAATATTTCCGTCCAGCAGCAACCCCGCGCGCCACCGGCCGGCGTGCGGGACGGGTGCAAAGACCGACTGCCGTACAGCCCGTGTTCCCCGGTTGAGGGCGCGCTGTACTGCCGGGGCGCTGGTGTCCAGCCCGAGCGCGGTTATCCCCAGTGACTGGGACGCGGCCAGGAGCCGGCCCGGGCCGCAGCCGATGTCCAGCAGGGGCCCGTCGAGGCTGCCCAACAGGGCGCGCTCCAGCGCCGTGGCGGGCGCGCACCAGCTGTGCACGTTGAAAACAACAGGTTCCAGCCCGTCGCCGGGGTTCAACGGCCACAGCGTCAGCGATCCCTTACCCTGATCCAACGCTCGGGCGTACGGCTCGGCCGACCCTTGCCCGAAATGCGGCATCGTGCCGGTATGTTCTGCCGCACCCCGCGGGTAGCCGGCGGCGGGGCGGAGGCTGTGGGTGAGCGTCGCCTGGCTCATGACCGCCCGCCCGCCAGTACGTTATCGGCCACGAATCCGACGGCGGCAGCGAACGAGGTCCCAGCCGCTTGGGCCGCGACCTCGACCGCATCGGGGAAGGTGTCCACGTCCTGAAGACAAGGCAGAAGGCCGACGCTGAGCCCGGCGGCGGTCAACCGGGCGAGCTGTACGGTACCCGTGCTGGCGGTGGACATCGGAACGCCGCGGATGAGGTCGCCCCGCGGCTCACGCATGGCCAGGGCCCAGAATCCGCCATCAGCCGCCAAGCCCAGCCAAGCGTCGTGCACGGGTGCCCCGGTGGACCAATCTTCGAGCAGCCCCTGCAGATGGAACGGGGTCAACTGGGGGGTGTCCATGCCGATGATCAACAGCGGTCCCACGACTGCGTCGCAGATCGCGGCCAGCCGCTGATCCAGGCCACCGTCCGCCTGCGGGACCACCTGGAATCCGACGGAATCCCGTGCTTGCGGGCGTCCGTCCAGTACCAGCAGCCGTTCGGCTGAGGCGACTCCCCGGACCGTTTGAAGCGTCTGGCTCAGGCTGGCCCGGGCAATGCTGGCTGCCTGTTCCGCAGTCAGAGGCGGACACAGACGGGTCTTGACCTTGCCGGGGAGGCACTCTTTGGCGATGACTGCAATGGTCAAGTTAATTTCACGTATCACTCCTCTTCTTCGTTCCCGCGGACACTTTGGACGGGTGCCGCCCAACAGAGAAGCCGGGCGCTTCGCAGCTGGGCGGACATGTCCATAACAGCTGTCAGGGTACCTCGGACCGTTCCGGTGACCTTGGACTTACCCGTCCGCGGCGAGTAGCTGATCGGCAGCTCGCTGATCCTCCAATGGCGCTGGCTGGCCTTGAGGAACATTTCCAACGGATAGCCACTGCGCCGGTCCAGCAGATTCAGCGAGAGAAGGGCCTCGCGGCCCGCACAGCGCATCGGGCCCAGATCAGTCACTTCTTCTCCGGTGAGTCGGCGCAGACGCCAGGCCAGCACCAGATTGGCTATCCGGGCGTGCAGTGGCCAGGATCGGCGCTTTGGCCGCCGGCTGCCCATCACCAGATCGGCAGTTCCGTCCAGAACCAGGGCCATCAGCCCGGGAAGCGCGGCCGGATCCATGGAACCATCGCAATCGCAGAAAGCCACGTAATCTGCCGTTGCTGCCCGCAGCCCGGCATGGGCTGCCGAGCCGAAACCTCGGACCGGTTCACGAATCACCATCGCCCCCAGCTCGGCGGCGACGTCCGCCGATCCGTCGGTTGAGCCGTTGTCCACAACGATGGCCCGGTACCCCTGCGGCAGCCGGGACAACACCCACGGCAGGGCGCCCCGCTCGTCAAGGCAGGGAAGGATCACATCAACTATTACGGGCACTTCTGAATCACTCACAGTTCAACCCTATGCCGTCGCGGCCGGCCAGGACCGGCGCCCGGCACGTTGGCGTGGCTGCTTGTTATCAAACCACATTCACAGGGAAGGGCACCGGCCGGGACCCCAACATCGCCCGAACACTCACGGACTTTGAAATGGCCCTGCCACGAGGGACGTTCAGTGGCACGCCGACTGGCGTCCGCTAAGCCCGCGCGCTAGGATTGAATCAAACATCGAACCTGTGATTCAGAGGATGATGTTCAATACAAGGAGACGAGTCTAATGACGATGACGACAGGCGACCGCATTAAGCATTACCGCATGCAAAATGGGATGTCGCAGCGTGCCTTGGAGGAGAAGATCGACCTCTCCCAATCCACGATCACGCGCATCGAAAACGGTGAACGCCCCGTGAAACCTTATGAGCTTTCGGCTATTGCATTGGCATTGGGTTGCCCGGAATCGAGCCTCATGGAAACCCACCCGCTACGCGATCGCATGCAGTACGCTGCTCGGACGGCGACTGGGAAATACCCCGACACGGACTCGGTGAAGGATCACCTTTTCTACCTTCTCGAAATGGACAACTACCTGACTCGTGCCCTCAAGGCCATCCAGCCTGCCTAATTAGCTGAAGCCGACGATGACGACGAGCAATGAGGACAAGGCCGCTAACGCGGCGGCTAGGTTCCGCCGTAAGTACGACCTAGGCAACGCCCCGATTAACGACTTGAGCGATCTGATCGAGGGTCGCCTTGGCATTGATGTAGCAATCGTGGAGATGGACGACGGGCTCGATGGCATGGTCATTCAGGACCCGGAAACCCACCAGAGAATCATCTCAGTCGCCTGCACCACGTCCGCGGAACGCCAACGAGCCACACTTGCACATGAATTGGGCCATCTCGAACTGGGAGACTTCGCCAACGGCGGCGTGATCGATTGCGGCGCCCGGAACCCTGAAGAAATCCGAGCCGACACCTTCGCTCGTCATTTGCTGGTCCCACGGCAGGGAGTGACGGAATTCCTTGAAGGCCTCGACAAAGAGCACAAGCAGTTGAACGAGGCTGACCTGGCTCATCTCGTACGATACTTCGAGGTCTCCCCCATGATGATTCTCATTCAGCTCGAGAATGCCGGATGGCTGGCCGTAGGTCAGAAGGACGCTTGGAAATCTCATTCGACCGGAAAGTTGGCCGCCCGCTATGGCTGGTCAGACGAACATCGAGCCTCACAGCGGAAGGCAATGATGCCCCAAGCTCCGATGCGGATCGTGGCAGAAGCCATGGAAGCATACGTGAACAATCTGATAGGACTGGAAGCGGTCGCTAGAATTCGCGGCATGAGTTCCTTAGATCTCAAAGCCGAACTCGACGATGTCGGCATCCAGCCCAAACAAGCGGCACTGCCTCCGACGAGGTTCGGCCGCCGCAAGTGACGGTCGAATCTGATAACCAACGGGACCATAGCGAACTAGTCATCTTGGATGCTGGCCCAATCCTGAACTTTATGGGCCGCAGTGACACGACGGATCTTTATCTTAAGACCCTCAAAGTGATGACCAACAGCATTGCTGTCCCGGACGCAGTGGTAGACGAGGTTGAGCACAAGTCGGGCAAGGACAAGCGGTTCGCCGCTTGCCGAAGGAAGCTTCTGACCGTCATCGGCGGCAATCACATCACCACGCTCGTGACGCCCGAAAAGCACCAAGACGACGACTATGATTTCCATTGGGCGTGGGTAACGAACAACTGCCTTAAGTCCATGCTGGGCTCAGGCAAAAACCGCGGTGAAATGGTACTCATCGCTCACGCTCGGGTCCTCCAATCTCGCGGTCTCGACGTCGTAGCCATGATCGATGACCAGGACGCTGTGGACCTCGCTACAAAGGCCGGCATCCCCAACTTCAGCACTGTGCAGTTATTTCAAGAGAGTGTTGCCTACGGGCTTATCCCGGACAAGACTCAGCTCAAGAAACTCTATGGTTTCGTCAGGGAGAAGGACGACGGACTGCTGCCATTCAAGCAAACTGACTTAAAGGACGAGTTTCCTAAGTCGTAGTCACACAGTAAGAGTCGCGCCCCACCGGAAGGGGATTCCGGTCGTGACTGCCCCTTGTCTTGTTGACCACCTGGACGACGGCTACTTGCGCCGGCAATGAGCAGCGGACGCTACGGCCAAGGCGCTAGTTGTGACCCTTGCGCGGGTGTCTCACTTGCAAGGAGACAACCCGCGTGATTTTGTGTCACTGCAATTGAGGCTAGGAGCCTGAAATTAGGGACGGTACACCCCTTCCAACTGAGCCAAGACAATTAGGCCATTCATCCCGAGATACCCGTACGGACACGGAGCGGCTGCGCAGGCGTCTTCTGTAACTAACAGTTGCTGTGCGATGGGGCCAACGGCGGGCGGTCTTGTCAAAGGAACCATTGACCGGAGCACGAGCCGCCACCTTCTGCGCCTCGAGTTTGCGGCGTGTCTGCACCTTGGGAAGTCTCAACAATGTGTTTCATCCTTATATTCTCATCATCACAGGAAAGTAGTCTTTGATGGGACGTTGGAGGGGAAGACACATTACACGTCTGGGATATGCCCGGGTCAGTACCGCGGACCAAGACACCGAACTGCAGATCAGGGAGCTGGAAGCTGCAGGCTGTGAATGCATCTACCGCGACCATGGGATCAGCGGGACCAAAACCAGCCGTCCCAAACTGGACAAGATGCTGGAGCGCCTCAGCCGCGGCGATGAAGTCGTCGCCTGGAAACCGGACCGCCTCGGACGCCGCACCCGCCACCTGCTCGAACTCCTCGACGACTTCAAGGCAGACGGCATCAAGTTCCGCTCGCTGCGCGACGGCATCGCCACAGACCCCGCCAGTGAACCGGGCCGGGCCATGGCCCAAGCCATGGTCACCATCATCTCCGCCTTCGCCCAGCTCGAACGCGACCAACTCTCCGAACGCACCAAGGCCGGCATGGCCGTCGCCGCCGCCCACGGCCGCAAGGCAGAGCGCCAGGAAATCACCGCCAACCACCCCAACGTCAAGCGGGCCCGCGATTTAAAAACCCAGGGTCTAAAACCGGCCGACATCGGAATGATCATCGGCACAAGCCGGGCCACCGTCTACCGCTACCTCAGCATGGAATCTGGCTGACGACAGCAAAGCCTGGAATCACCGGACCAGGAACACGGCAATACAAATGAAAGCGCCGGGAGATCCCATTTTAAGCTCTCACCCAGCTCGGGCTGTTAGCTGAGTCGTTCGAGCTCTCTGGCGACTGCCAGGACTTCGTGGTCGTGGAAGCGACGACCGATTACTTGGATGCCGATTGGCAAAGGCAAAAGGCCGCCTGCGCGGGAAACAACCCAAGCTCTCACAGAAACAGGAAGCCCACCTGTTCTCGGTTCACCGGGCCGGGACACACGCGACGGCGGAACTTGCCGAACTCTTCGCAGTAGCGCGTTCAACGGTCTACCGTGCCATCAAACGCGCAGACGAGTCCGCATGCGTAGTGCGAGTTTAATTACCGATCCTCCCCAGACTCCGATTCGGCGTCGCCTCTGCAAATGACATCTTGAACAGCCAGCACGGCCATATGTCCACTAACGCGCCATCATCTCGATGTCATCGACTACTTAACGGATCTCGCCTTAACGGATCTCGCCGAAAGTTAAGATCCGGAGATGCCGTTCCCGCCTCCACTGCATCTCGAATGCATCACGATTTGCTATCCGCCGCGAGGCAGACAGAGGCCATCCCGCCCGTCATGGATATTGTCCAGAACAGAATCGCCCCGCCATCACGGCCTTGAACAAGCGGGACTAAAGATATCGACCGGTATTGACGTCCCGTTGTTGCAGCCAGCGGCCGGTCTCCGGGCAGAAGTGCGGGGCGGCTTGAAATGGCCTTTCTCTTGCCATGGCCGGAGTGTTATGGGGATGCAGCAAAATGCCTGATGAAGGGACCGGCTTACGGGCGGCTCTGCCCTGCAGAACCTTTTTCGAGCTGGTCAACGTTGGCGCTCGCCATTGCAGATAATTGCGGCCTTCGGGAGCGTTTCGATGAAGTCGGCCACCGGCATGCCAGCTTTGCTGGCGGCGTCCATGAGGGTCCTGGTTTGAGGTCCTTCGGTCTGGTCGGCGTATACCAGAAATTTTACCGCGTTGGCCGGAGATCAGGTCGAGGCTTTCGTTCGATACCAGCGGGGGGAGCCGTTGCACCGTGAACCCGCGCGCTGGCTACGGCGCCCAGCAGTCCCGCAACAATGCCGGTAACCGGTGGGGTTGAAAACGAAGGTGCGACTGGGTGTGCCATGTTCGAAATCCCTGCTATGCAGCTACCGCTGTGGCGCACCGGCGATGCGGTATGACTCCTCCAGGAGTTCTTGGAGTTCCTCGGACGCAATCTTGTCGAGACGGATGAGGACAAGGATGGGTGAACGTTGGTGGTGGGGAGTCCAGAAGTAGATATCCGGGGCGATGCCTGCGAGGGCGTCTCGCTCCTGGCTCTTCACCGTAAGTACGCCTTCCTCCCACATCCGGGCCATCAGGGTGCGGGCGAACCAGGCGGGCTGTCCCCAACTTGGTCGTTCGCTGACGCCGGGAAGGGAAAAGCATATGCGCCGGACGTCCTCTTCGTTGGCCATCGCATCAGGATGGCATCCGATCCACCAGCCGTCCACTAGCTGGGATGACAGGGTGCTGATCGAGGGCAGCCGTGGGTTGCTCCAACTTTACGAATGCCACAATGACTCGCACCGCGTAATCTCACCTTCGACGAGAGCCATGCCGTGGCCGGAACCCTGACTTCGTTGTGGTTCCCCGGACTACGGCCGTGTGACCTGGCCTACCCGGCTCCGCAGTGCACCCCGTGGCGCGCCCCGTCGCCCGCAAACATGCCCGTCATCTGGAAATTGTCCTTTCAGAAACCGTCTGTGGCTGGTGTGGATCCGGGTGTCGGGTCGGTCATCACGGTTCTGCGCGAGAGCCACAGGGACCAGATTAAAGCAACCCGCCAGATTAGAAACAAGGCTCCCATAGCCAGGGGTGGCCCATCGTTGTCGTGGCGGTCCAACTCACATCGCGCCAAAACCGCCCCCAGGGCACTCTGCGGATCCGAGGCGCCGAGCCCAGCGGCCGGATCGAGTGGGGCGAACGGGTCCGTCTGCGACGGCTACATCCGGTGGCCTGACGGTAACGGGACGGTAACGGTTAATAGCTGACCCCATCCGCTCCCGCTGCCGCCGCGAAGTACCTGTGACAGGCCAGCCGGTGGATAGACACCTTCGGCAACGGACACCAATCACACAGTTAGGGATTATTTATCATGCGTAAATCAATTTTCACCACAGTCGGCGCGGTTGCAGCATCCGGAGCACTCCTGTTCTCGCTGGCAGCGTGCAGCAGTACCGATACGGCCGCCTCCAGCACAACGACGAGTGCGTCCTCGAGCTCATCGGCGATGACGTCGACGCCCAAGCCGTTGGCCTCCATTCCGGCCCTGACAGGCACCACCACCGCGGTGAAGCTCGACGCTTCCTTCGGCGCTGCGCTGAAGACCCTGGGCCTGACCCCGGGAGTCATCGGGACCGCGCAGCTGACCGACGGTTCATTGATCTTCCCGATCACGGGCGGCAAGGTTGATTACTATGATCCGGCAGAGGCCTACCGCCCGTTTGTGCAGGGTCTGATCAGCCACGCCGGTTCAGGCTTCTCCTTGACGGCCGGGGACACCAAGGTGGACCTGACCAACTTCACCATTGACCCGGGCACCTCCAAGCTCTATGGCGATGTGGCAGTCAACGGGACCGTCGCGGCGAAGCAGGCCTACATCTTCAACCTGGACGGCTCCACGCTGATGCCGCTCAAGACCGAGGGCGAGACCGCAATCCTGCAGGGAACCGAGGTGAAGATCTCCGACGTCGCCGCGGGTCTGCTGAACAAGACGTTCAAGACGGACGCTGTGAAGGAAGGCATGCTTGTCGGCGTCGCCACCATCACGGTGAACACCAAGTAGCACCCGCAACAAACCCCGTCGATGCTCCGTCTCCTCATCAGCAAACCTGAGGAGACGGAGCATCGATATTTAACCTGCTGTTGCTGCTCCGACGGCGGCGTGCGCCGGGAAGTCAGAGCGCCAGCATCAGTGCCGGGTCAGCGACACTGTAGTTGGTGGTGACGGTGCCGATCAGTGCCTTCAGGCACCTGCCCCCGATGCACCCGTAGCCGGCCCGCTGCTTCTTGCACCCGTAGGTCGCCTTGCTGGCCGAAGGTGAACGCGCGCAGGAACGGACCCAAGCGGGTTCACTGTCCTGCCGGTGCGTTAGTCTCCGGCCACTCTGGAGAGGACAGCGATTTTCTGGCCGCCGGCGTCGCGGATTTCGACGCTGGACATATCCGCGATGGTGACCGGCGTCGCCCCTGTGACCTTGGCCTGGCCCTGGGCCGTGGCGCTCCAGCTGGCCGCCCGGTCATAGTTGCCTGCCCTGTCCTTGACCCAAAGGGACAGAACCCCCCGCGCGGGCAGGCTGTGCCCGTCCAGTGACAGCTCGGTCCCCCAGGCCTTCTTCAGCAGACCCAGCTGCACCTGGGGCCCGGAGGCTGCGCTAATGGTGTAACTCTCCTCTGGCTTCGGTGGTCCGTTGACGGCCGGTCCCGCCACGAATCCGATGGCCAGGCATGCTGCGGCGACAGCGGAAACCAGTGCCGCACTGCGCCAGCGGGCACGCCGGTGGCGGATGGCCAGCTTTGCCATCAGCGGCCCGACCCCGGCCTGGTCCCCCTCCTCGGAACCGGCCCGGTCCTCGGAATCGACCCGGTCCTCGGAACCGACCCCGGCCACGGGCACCGGTCCGGGCGCCGGGTTGGCGGAGCCGATGGCGATAGCGGCCTCCGCCGGCACGGCATCAAGAAATCCGGTCAGGCTTCGCAGCGACAGCAACTCGCCAGCGCACAGCGGGCACAGGGAAAGGTGATGTTCGAAAAACCCCCGCTCCCGGGGGTCCAGACCGCCGAGAATATATGCGCCCACGAGGTGATGCAGAGCCTCGTGGTCTGCCGGGTCTGTGTTCATGGTTTCACTCCCATCTCATCCAGAACGGCGCGGAGGGCTTTGAGTGCGTAAAAAGCCCGTGACTTGACCGTTCCTGTCGGGATGTTGAGCTGTCCGGCAGCTTCGACCGCCGTGAAACGCCGGTAATGCAAGGCGATGATGACGTCGCGGTGCTCGGCGCTCAGCCGGGCCAGGGCTTCCTCCATCAGGACCTTTGTCAGTAACCCATCCACGTGCTCAACGGTACCCGCCATCTGCTCCAGGTCGTCGGTCTGTGTTTGCTGTGCCCTGCGCTGCTGCCTGCGGAAATTATCGATAATGATGTTTCTGGCCGTCCGGAAAAGGTAACTGCGCATGCTGGTGGTGATTCCCGGGGCCCGTTGCCAGATGCGCAGAATTGTTTCCTGCACGACGTCCTCGGCCTGGTCCGGGCTGGATGTTATTCCCATGACGAAGCGCCGCAGCGCCGGCGCGTGCTCCCGGTAGATCTCTGCGACTACCTGCTCGTGCAATGGCATGGATGCCCCCTGACGTCAGCGTGGAATGGCCCTACCCGGTAAGACGGCCGATGGTCCGGAAAAGTTCAGTACGCATGAGATCCTGCACCCGGCTGAACCATTGTCTCCGATCATGGCGTCTTACTGCATAGCGGCGTACCTGCGCCGTGCAATCTACCGCAAGACCCGCAGGTAAGACTCCGGTGTCTTTGTCATCAGACCCGGATCCGCGAGTAGTGGCTTTTTGAGGCCGGAATTCTGGCGGGGGCGTGAATTTCGGCAACTTTTGGGTCCGGGCATGACAAAAGCCCGGTTGTCGTGTCGGGTGGGCGGAGGCTCCAT
>NZ_JASISR010000089.1 GCF_030063245.1 Paenarthrobacter sp. PH39-S1 | reverse complement strand
GGTGTCGGTGGCTGCGGTGATGTTGCTGGGCAGGTTGAGGGTTGGGTTTTGGTCGAAGAAGCCGTGGGGTTCGATCATGAAGCCGATGTTTTGGCGGGGCATGACGGGCCAGTCTTCGAGCCGGACGACGTGGTGCATGCCGAAGGTGTACCAGACCACTAGGTCTTCATCGACAATGTCCCGATCCGCGAGGGTCCACACGTGCAGACCGTCGTGCTTGCCCGTGCTCTGGTTCGGGAACTCCCCGGCCGCGAAACGTTCCTTCCGGTGGTACGCGGTGACCCAGAGGTTGTTGCGGGCAAACTGTGCGCGCTGGCTGACGTACGACTCATCCCCGGCGGCCAAGGTGATGCCATCTGTGGGGATGAGGCGGTACGCTACCGGTTCGTCCACCACGTTCCTGCTGTCGTGGTTGACGATCTTCCAGAAGCGGTGCTTGGAAACGTCTGCCTTGCGGATTGCTGCCTGTTCGGTCTTCAGGAGCCGGTCGACTGCCTTGAAGGCGGTGTGCGTGGGGTTGTCCTCAGGAATTTCCATGTCGACTTCGTAGACGGCGTTCTTCGGACCGTCGACTTCGAAGTCCAGCCTGACGTTGAACATGTGCTGGTGGATGGGTCCGTAGAGCCCGTCATTGTTCAGCGTCTGCCCGTACGGGCTCTTCTCGCCGGGGTGCTGGGCGGCCGTTGACAGGATTCCGGTGGCCTTGACCAGGAACTCAATGGTCCCGTCAAGATAAAGATGCCAGTAGAAGCCGTACTCGTAGTTGGCAACAGTGGCGATGAAGGAGATCACGAGCTTGCGGGAGCGCCGGGTCTCGGCGGTGTTCTCGCGGAAGTCCAGGTGCTTCCACATGATGCTGTCGTCTTCCTCATGCATGCAGATGGCATTCTCGATGGTCAGCGGGTTGCCGTGGCTGTCGGCGGTGATGCCGTCGAAGTATTTGATCTCGCCCAGGCAGTCGCAGCCGAGCTTGAGGGAATTGGCCATGTTGCCGATGTTGTACTCACCGGAATCAAAGGCGTTCTTCTTGGCCTGCACCGGGGCGGTGTCACCATAGGGGACGACCATCTCCGACAATGACGCCCTGTTGATCACGGGCCGGTCGACGCCCTTGTCACGGAAACGCAGCTGGTGAAGCACCAGGCCTTCCCGGGGCGTGAAACCGACACGGAAAGACCAGTCGGCCCACTGGACGTGGTTTCCCGTGACCTTGAAGGAAGGACCCTCGGGCTGGGTGATGGAAATCGGCTTGAGATCGGTGCGGGCCGGCCCGACGTACTCGGGCAGGTAGTTACTGCTGGCACGGGGGACCGGGATCGCCTCGGCGTCCTCGACCTTAACAACCACGCCGGAGCTGAGGTCGTAGAAGACAATGAAGTTCTCAATCGGGTGTGCATAGGGGTTGTCGGTAGGATTTTCGCGCACGAAGACCAGGGCGCGCATCAGACGCGGTCCCCCGGCCTCTTCCCCGAACCAGCCCACAGACCAAGGCTCAAAGCAGACCAGGTCCAGATCAGTCAGGCCCCGCTTGGCGAGGGCCTCAATGACTTTCGGGTCCTTCCGACAGGCTTCCTCGCACTCGGCAAACTCGTCCAGCATAAAGGGCGGGTGAACGCCGTCAGCCAACTGCGTCCACGTATCAACGGCGCCAGCATCAAGGTCGACAATGGCTTCGAAGGAACGTGACGTGGCACGGTCAATAAGAACTGCGTCTGCTTCGCGTGTCGTTTCACTGCCGTTCCGCAGCAATTCCTTCGCCGGCTCACGCAGCTCCACGCTGATGAAGCGGAACGACTCCGCCGCGGCCGGGCCATCCTTCAAAATCGAGACCGCCCGGGAAATCTCAGCCCGCGACAGCGGATCCAAAGGATGCGCCACCCCTACTACGGTTTGGTTTTCAGTGTCGATACTCATGATTTTCTCCTTGATTCTTTATTCAGGACGA
>NZ_JASISR010000088.1 GCF_030063245.1 Paenarthrobacter sp. PH39-S1 | reverse complement strand
GGCGAGTTCTAGCGATCGTTGCAACACCCCCGACTAATCGGGAGTTGCACCACCCATGGATTCACCATCAAAAAATAGTTCTTCCTTAAAGAAAAAATCACCTTTAAGGGAAAAATTGGTGCCGCCGGCCGGCACGCCAGGCAAACGCCACCAGCAGTCACACAGCCGTGCCCAACGGCAGGAATTTCTTTCCGCCGTCGCGCGCTTCGGAACTGTCGCCGCCGCGGCGAAGGAGCTCGGCATCAATCGGAGCACCTGCCAGAAATGGGCGAACACTGCCGGGATCAGGCCCCAGCGCCTTTACACCCACGCAGACAAGGACGAGTTCTATACTGCACTGGATCGGACCGGCACCATCGCCGCGGCGGCCCAGGAGCTGGGATTGAACATCAGCACCGCGCGTAACTGGGCCGGCCGGGTCAATCCCATAGCCGGGAAACCACAGGCTGCGAGAACCGTGAAAACTGCGCCCTCGCAACGCTACGCAGCTGCGGTGATTGAGGAGTTCCTGGGCTTGCTGCGGGACGTCGGCAGCGTCAGCCTGGCCGCCAGGGAGCTTGGCCTGAAGCAGTCGACCTGCTTCAACTGGGCCCGTGCCGCCGGAGTGGTCTCTATCAGGGCACGACGGCCGTCAATGAAGCAGATCAACTACCTTCGCCTGCGCAAGGAAGGTGCCAGCCGGAGGGACGCCGCGGCGGCGGTGGGGGCCAGCAAGCAAAGCTCCTACCAATGGGACCGGCAACAGGGAGCACGCGACACGGGAGCTGTTGGCGGCGATGCCCAGTCTTTGCCGTATAAACGGGAGGTGCGAACTACTTTTGCTGAACCCCCGACCCCCGCGACGGCAGCGGAGCCGGCGGCAGCTCCGGCGGAGCCTGCACCCGCCCCGGCGCCCCTGGATGCCCTGGATGCCCTGGAACGGCCCGTCAGCGACCGCTACCTGTCCCTGCCGGAGCGCGAGAGAATCGCGGACCTGCTCGCCCGGGCCGAGTCGATGCGGGCCATCGCCCGGGACCTGGGCCGTTCCCCGGGCTCGATCAGCCGGGAGATCGGCCGCAACAGCCACCCAACGCTGGGATACCTGCCCTACGGCGCCCAGCGGGCCGCTACGGCCGCCCGGGCACGGCCCAAGGACAGTAAGCTGGCAACAGCCGGGAAACTGCTCGACTACATCAAGGACAAGCTGCGCATACGCTGGTCCCCGGAACAGATTTCCTGCTCGCTGATCAAGGAATTCCCCGATGACCCCCTCCTGCGCGTGAGTCACGAAACGATCTACCAGTCCCTGTACGTCCAGGCCCGCGGCGGGCTCAAACGCGAGGTCAAGGAGGCCCTGCGCACCGGGCGGACCCGCCGCAAGAAACACAAAAATCCCGAAGAACGCACCAGCCGTTTCCGGGACCCGATGATCAACATTTCCGAACGCCCCGCCGAGGTCCAGGACCGCGCGATCCCGGGCCACTGGGAGGGCGACCTCATCACCGGCGCCCACAACCAGTCGGCGATTGCGACGCTGGTCGAGCGCACCACCCGCTACGTCATGCTCGTCCACCTGCCGGTGGACCACACCGCCGAATCGGTCCGGGACGGGCTGATCAAAACCATGGCCACCCTCCCGGCCCATCTGCGCGGCTCCCTGACCTGGGACCAGGGCGTGGAAATGGCCAAGCACAAGGCCTTCAGCCTTGCCACCGACATGGACGTCTACTTCTGCGACCCCCACAGCCCCTGGCAGCGCGGATCCAACGAAAACACCAACGGACTCCTCCGCCAATACTTCCCCAAGGGCACCGACCTCAACACCTACGGCCCCGAGGACCTGGAGCACGTCGCCCAGGAACTCAACAGCAGACCACGCAAAACGCTCGACTGGAATACTCCAGCCCAACGACTTCGTGATTTACTGATACCCAACTGACCCCGGGTGTTGCCACGACCCCTAGAATTCAAG
>NZ_JASISR010000087.1 GCF_030063245.1 Paenarthrobacter sp. PH39-S1 | reverse complement strand
GCCTTCGCCACCGAAATCCTCCACGAGCTGCTCCCCCCGCGAAGACCCAGAACCAACCCACGGGCCATCAAACGCAAAATGTCCAACTGGCCACTCAAACGAATTCCCAAACCTAAGTAAACGGCATAGGGCCTAGCTGCTGATTAACCTGACGTCCAAAATACCGTCCGTCTCATTGTCGGCTTCGCACAGCGATCAGGCGTCTCCGTCCATGTGGAGGGAGGAATATTGGACAGGCGTTGGTCGAAACGTGGGTAGTTCCTTGTCCCGGTCTTATCCTTAACAGATGGACGGCAGCGAGTTGAGTTACCAGGGCCAACGTGAGCTGCTCAGCGAGTAAGTTATCGAACTGGGGGTCAACGAGCCGACGTTGCGGGCTGATGTGATGGCACGCGGCGCGGGAGGCACCGCGCCTGTCGCGGAGCCGTACAACGCGTTGTCTCGCCAGATAGGGGAAGCATCGTATCAGGTCACCGATGATCAGATGGAGGCCGTGAGGATGGCGGCCGGGAGCGACAAGGCTGCATTTGAGATTGTTTTTGCCGCCAGCGTTGGCGCTGGCCTCACGCGGTGGGACGCAGCGTTCCACGCGATCGAGGGACTTGACGATGCGTCTGCGTGAGATCGAGCAAGGGGACCGGTTATCAAGCCGGATACTCTTCAAATTGATTTCTCTCATGTCCGGAACCCGGTTCCCAGACGCCGCGCGGGTCGCGTTTTATCACCGCACTTTCGCAGGACCGGTCCTCAATGCGTGGACGCTGCGAATCAAGTCGCGAATGATTTCCTCAACCGGCTCAGGCAGGCGGTTCCCATCCTTGCCACCGGTCGAACGGCGAACCGCCAGATCAGTAACAAGACCAGAACCCTGGCGGTACCGGCCCAGCAGTACGTAAACCTGCCGGAGGGAAACACCGAGCTCTGCTGCCGCCCTGTCGGCGGCAACAATCCCAATCGCGCCGCGCACCGCCAACGCCCCGATCACCGCCGCCCGGCTCCGTGCCTGTTCCCACGCAGAATCCGACATCGTCAGCTGCCCATGGGCAGCAACTCGAAACGGATCGGCGTCCATGTCTGCCTCCTTTGGGAACAGGAGTACCGAACAGAAGCGACTTTAGTGCAGAGGAGTACCGATCAGCCAGTGGACACAAGTCATCTGCACAGCCCCCTAAACCACGGGAAGATTTGCGCAGTCAGCTTCTGAAAATGACATCCAGATTGGACGGGCCGGCACGTCAAAAACGGTCGTTTTTGACTGGCGCGCCACTCAAGAGGAAAACTCTGGTTGGATGTTGGACATGAGGAAGAAGTGGTTGGAACAGCCTCATGGCGTGTACCGAGGCCCTAATCTGGGCGACGCAAGTCAGCTAAACCGCTGAGGCGTTGGATGAAACCGGCTCCAAAATGTTCAGAACCCCTACATTCAAAGAGCGGAGAATCGTATGCCCCTAGACAGCCTCGCATTGATGCTGACCGATATTGCAGCAAAGTATGAAGCACGGCCGTCTTCGCCGGCTTTCGCCCGCCTCTATGAAGAGGTAGGGCGCTGGGGGCATATGTTCGCTGTGCTGCACGAGGAACTCAATAACCATTTTGAAGCCATCAACGGCAGGGCTGAAACCACTGGGCACTATTGGGCTCAGCCCAGCAGGGACTTCCTTGAGCTGATCAAAGACTTGAAGGAGGACCTATACGCCCTGAAACGCGCGGGCGTGGACGCCAAACTGGTCGACAAATACCAGCAGGCGATCGAGCGGTGCCAGCCCTGGCTCTCCCCGAGCGGCGGAAGCACAGTGCCGGAAGATTTCGAACCCGTCGCGATCATCAAATACGAACAGGTCTTCAGCGAAACTTCCTCGTCGGTGAACCTCAAGAAACAGCAGTCGCCAGTTGAACTCAAGATGATTGGTAGCGGATCGTACGCCAACGTCTACGCATACGTTGATCCGGATTACGGTATTAAATTTGCGGTCAAGCGGGCCAAACGGGACGTCAACGAACGGGACCTACAGCGATTTCGCCAAGAATTTGATGTAATGAAAGCCCTCAGCTTCCCCTACATCGTAGAGGTCTACAAATTCGACGAGACCCGCAACGAGTATCGGATGGAATTCTGCGACGAGACACTCAGGAATTACATCTCAAAGCGAAATGGCAATTTGCACTTCTCCACACGGAAGCGGGTCGCCCTTCAGTTCTTGTACGGCATCAGCTACATCCACAGCCAGAATTTTCTTCATCGGGACATCAGTCGGCGGTGTCATACCCTCGAAGCAACACGTTGGTTGAATAGAGGAGCTGCTGGTGGGGCGTAGGCCGTTGTCGTTTTCGGATCGGGCGGACATCGCTGTGGGGATCCTGGCTGGGAGGACGGATCG
>NZ_JASISR010000086.1 GCF_030063245.1 Paenarthrobacter sp. PH39-S1 | reverse complement strand
AAGGACCTGTCGTCAGCCTGACGCCGCCAACGAAGAACGTCAAGGACCAAACCAAGAAACCCAGAAAAATCAGGCCCGTCGTCAGGCAACGCGACCACCCACGGTCATCCACTGCGACGCGCAACACTTTGACGAGACGACACGGCGAAACCGTTTTCGTTATGGACGTGTTTTTTTCGAAGCCTGCTGCGCAGAATGTTCGAAAACGTCTGCAAGGGGTTTCGGTGTCCGGATGGGGAACCCTGAGTGGGGCACAGGGTACCGGCCGCCACCGGGACTGAGAGGGACGCCTCCGGAGGTACCGACAGTTGATTCATTGTGAATCAAGACGCTAGACTCGTAGGTGGAGAGGGGAGTAGGGATGATCACGATGGATAACGACCTTTCGGCCATGCATCGTCAGGCGCTTCAGCGCCAGGCGCGGGCGCGGGTGGATTTGCTCGATGAACTTCGTGCAGTTCAGAACGCATCACGGCGCGGGCTCACCCAGCGTGAAACAGCCGATATCCTTGCAACCAGCCAGGCCAAGGTCAACCGCATGCTCAAGGCCATCGAACGCCGTAACGCCGATCTGGCTCCCGACCCTGAAGAGATGATTCTCCGCGCCTTCGCGTATAACACGCCACGGCAGAAGCTCATAGCGGAGCTGAAGGCCTTTCCCTATACCTTCGGCCAGGACGCGCCGTATCCGCACGAGGGCCGGTTGCCGGGCACCTGGGACAGGGTCGTCACCGCACTGGCCCAGGGCCTCATTGATGAATCTGAATTCAATGAGGTCAGGTCGGCCATTGGCCGCTGACCGGGAAGAAGTGCACGCCGCGCTGACAGAGTTGTATCTGCCCGGGGGAGGCCTGAGTCAGGCACCGGCCGGGCTGGGTAGTTATTTCGATGACCTGTCCATTGTCCGCATCGCCCGCGCGTATATGAACCGCCAGAACGATGTAACAGCCGGCGGACATGCCGTGGTCGTGGCAGCCGGTCCTCCCGGTGCGGGAAAGACCCAGGCTCTTGGCACACTCGCGCTCAACGGGTACAGGGTCATTGACCCTGACGTCGCTAAGGATCTGATCCTCGAGGAAGCGGAGCGGGCCGGGCTGCTCACGTACCGGCACGCTTACGTCCTGCCCGACGGCCGGCCGGTGGGGATCCGGGAACTCGCCGCTCACATCCACCCGATTTCAACCAGGACAACCGACATCGTCCGACGGCTGGCACTGGCGTCAGGGGAAAACGTCATCATCGACGGCGCCCTGTCCTGGCAGCCGCTGGCCGGCCAATACATCACCGAGCTCTTCAATGCGGGCTACGAAGGCGTGGAGGTCGTCGACGTGGAGGCGCCCCTGGTAGTCGCCCTGGAGCGGGCCAAAAAACGCTGGTGGGCCGGACGGGCAGACGACCTGCTGATGGGCGGGCGTTTCATACCCGATCAGGTCATCGAGGTCATCTACTCAGGCCCAGCCGGTGAATCCTCCTGCGCAGCCAACGCACTCATGCTCGCTCAACGGGGCGCTGACGAACTGGGAAAAGGCGCACTGCGGCGCTTCGACGTCGATGCGGCAACCGGCGAGGTCCGACAAACCCTAGTCACCGCTTTCGGATAGCCGGGTGTGAAACTTGATCTGGACTTGGCCTTAGTCGTCCACCTATGCGGATATCCCGCATAGGTCGATGACGTCCTCACCGTCTGGATAGACCCCGAGGCAGCAAACGATTTGTTCGCGATCCTAGCGAACCGGGACCACCGGCTTCCCACCGTCATCGCATCCCAATCGGGATGTTTGCCTGGTGGGATAGCCTGTGGTGACTTGATGGCTAGCGAGGAGTATGCGTGAATCTCGGTGAGAAGCGCGGCCATGTGGAGCCGCCGTGTCCGGAGTGCCAATCCCGGGTGGTTGCCATTTGGGAGCGCCAAGACCGTCTGGGCAGCGCTGTGGCCGACTGGGCGATCCGTGGCCGGCGCTGCACCAATGACAAATGCCCTCTCCGGGATCTGGCGAGTGGTCCCTGTAGGTCCTGGGAAGTAGACACATATGGAAGGATCCTCTACGACAATCGAAGATGATGGCATCCCTGAGTCGGTCGCCCGCAAGCTGGACCGAGCCCGTGAGCACGTGTGCAACTTGACCGCTGAAGTCAGCGAGTATGTAGACGAGTGCTTGGCAGCGAGGCGTGAGGTTGAGAACGACGGTAAGGACCATCTGCTTGTTTGGGACAGGTTTTCGCTATTCCCGGCGCGCCTGGCGTTGATCATTGGTGATGCCGTCCATAACCTTCGGTCGGCTCTGGATCATCTCGTTGTTGCTTTGGTGAAAGCTGGGGCAGCTTCGTCAGGGGCAGGCTTGGCTGAGGAGGAAGAGCGAGTTCTTCAATATCCCGTCTGCGCTACTGAGGACAGCTTCAAAGCCGCCGTTCTCCGACGAAGATTGCGTCATGTGCCTTCGGCTGCGGTTGATTACATCCGAGGCATGCTGGCAAATACGGCGTGATGGTACGGCTAGTCCGGGTAGGTGGTACTGCTCGTTTCGGCTAGGGGGTACCGCTGGAGGTGGGGCTGTGGTCCTCTTGGGAAATGGGCGGCATATTCGGTGCGGCCGC
>NZ_JASISR010000085.1 GCF_030063245.1 Paenarthrobacter sp. PH39-S1 | reverse complement strand
TATTACAACACGCGGCGCCGTCATTCAGCTAACGGCTATTTGACACCGCTCGAATATGAGTTAGGCTATAAATCAATTCACGAACTCGCGGCTTAATCTCGAGTCCACAAAAGCGGGAACACTCCACGCCTACGACCCCTACGGTGTGCAGACCATCACCAAAGACACCGGCGGCAACGCCACCGACCAAACCCCCTACACCTTCAAACAAGGACTGCAGGACCGCACCACGGGCTGGGTCAAATACGGGGCCCGCTGGTACAACCCCACCACCGGCCGCTGGACCCAACAAGACACCCTCGACAACCCCCTGGACCCCGCCAACGCCAACCGCTACACCTACGCCGCCAACGACCCCATCAACAATGCTGACCCAACCGGGATGGATTTCTTCAGTGATTTTGGACAGCAATTCGCCCCAGTGATAGTCGCGGGGGCAGTTGGGCTCCTCGGAACTGCATTGGGAGTCGCCGTGGACTCTACGGGAATTGGTCTCGGGATCACACTCGGTATCGGTTGCGCAACCGGCCTCGCAACTGTCGCCGTCAGTGACAGTCTCAACGGCTCTAACACCAGTGCCGGCGGTTATCTTGGCGCTTGTGCGGGTGGCGCAATTATTGGAGCCGCGGGATTTGGTATTGGCAGTGCGGTCCTGAAGTAGACGATGCTGGAAAGAAACAATGCTCACGCCATATATTGCAGTTACGTTTATTTGCATTGTCTTGATAGTGGTGATTCTCGTCTATATTCTTACGAGACACCCTCGGGCTAGGCTAGACGACGGAAAACATAAAATTCTCTATGCCACGTTGATTGCTGCCGCCGTTGTGGGATTAATCTTCGGATGGATCCACGTCTTGGTGATCACTTGATGGGCTACGCCGAAGATTACGGTCACGATGATTTCCCTCTTGTCGTATTTGAGATCGTGTCGAAATGACGACCGTGACCAAAAACGGCGCGACCTACAACTACACCTACGCCGGCGGCTCGCAGAACGAAGTCCTCTCCGAAAGCACGCCCCAAGGTCAGTACAAGGTCACCTACGGACGCACCGATGCCCAGGGCCAACCCATCATCGAACAACTCAGCAAAGACGCCGGGACCGCGTACATTGAGCACGACCCGGTCACCGGGGAACCGCTCATGCTACGCACCAGCGCGGGCATGACATCGCTTTACATCACCGACGGCACCGGCAACCCCACCGCACTGATCACCTCCGGGAACTACGTCGCCGTCGCCTACGCCTACGACCCGTACGGTGTGCAGACCATCACCAAAGACACCGGCGGCAACGCCACCGACCAAACCCCCTACACCTTCAAAAACGGCCTGCAGGACCGGACCACCGGCTGGGTCAAATACGGTGCCCGCTGGTACAACCCCACCACCGGCCGCTGGACCCAACAAGACACCCTCGACCACCCCCTGGACCCCGGCAACGCCAACCGCTACGCCTACGCCGCGAACGACCCCATCAACCTGTCGGACCCAACCGGATATAGCTACGGAAGTTGCGTGGCAAAAAGTTCGATTAGCGGTGTTATTGGAGGTGCTGCAGCCGGATTCGTCGGCGGGCTACTGACCGCCGTTCTGGGCCCGGAAGCGCCAATAATTACCGCGGGGCCGGCAACACTAATCGGAGCTGTGACAGTCGGGCCGCCTCAACCATAGGGGGGCTGATCAACTGTGAATGATAAGAGGTTTACGTGGCCTTTGCGCCTACTTGTGGCGGTAACAACGTTCGTTATCATTGTGGCGGTTATTGTAATTATCGTAGGCTATTCGCGCCAGGGTTTGATAGTTGGAATCGTTGGCGGTGTAGTAGGGAGTGGATTACTGACAGCGGTGCTCACTACAAATCGAAGGCGCCGGTGAAATTATTGGCCAATTAGCTCACCGCAAGATCAAGATGAACCGAGAAGCTGGAGCCACAATGCCATTCTCGTCCTTTGCCGGGAATCTCACCGTGGACCCGACCGGGGCCTACACCTACATCGGCGCCCCGTTGGAGGAGTTGGCCTACTGATTGGTTGCGCGGCAGGGGGGATTCCATATGGCAGGTACAAGCCCGGGTCGGCAGGAACCCAAGGTCGCCGTTGGTGACATTTGAGCTGGTCCATGATCGGGACGGCGGCAGTTGGGCCGTCCGAGCCAGGGACGCGGCCGCCGCGTAGCCGGCCTGATGGTTTCGTATAGAATTGTGATGATCTGCCAGGGGCTTCTCCCAAGTCCCTGGGCGGTGCGAGTGATAGGGAAGGGCCGGCCATTGGTCGGCCCTTTTCTTGTGCCCTGATTGGGGAGGCTGTGCATGGGCTGGCTTGTGAAAAAGTGGAATATCCGACGCTAAGGTTTTGCCGAGCGTCGTAGGGGCCAGTATTTGCCTGGCCTGATTTTGCCGCACTGACGGCGGTCATCACGATGAAGCGTTCGGCGTGTTCTGCCAAGTGACCAACACGCCGATCCATCCCTGTCGCGAGGGAGGATCTCCTGCTTGCCATAGGATCGAAACTGGAGTGTTCCCGCTTTTGTGGACTCGAGATTAAGCCGCGAGTTCGTGAATTGATTTATAGCCTAACTCATATTCGAGCGGTGTCAAATAGCCGTTAGCTGAATGACGGCGCCGCGTGTTGTAATA
>NZ_JASISR010000084.1 GCF_030063245.1 Paenarthrobacter sp. PH39-S1 | reverse complement strand
AAATCCTGGAAGGTTCCGCCGCCGACCCAGCACACCAGCCCCGGCCGACCATGTCGGCATCAACCTCCCCGAAACAAGAACAGCCACGCTAAGCGCCAAGTGACTCCATACAGCTTGACATTTTTCGGAAGTCCCGGAAACATGCCGAATCCGAAGCAGTCCGGCACCGATACGACCCGATCCGAGGGCCAAAGTGTGCACATTGTGCACACGCTCTTTTTGCCCTCCGACAGCAATCGGGCATACAAACTCTAGCGACCAACCTTGGTCCAGCATCACTCGCCCGTTCAGCATCATGAACTTCACCTCCTCCCAGCACCAAAATGGTATCGGCAGTCCAGCAGCTGTTTCGGCATCTCTACCTCCACACATCTCCAGGGGCCGCGACCCGGCTGGAGGCATCCGCGACCGTTTGTTGACACCCGATCAAGGGAACGGGAGGCACCTTGACGCGGGAGCCCCCAGTGTGGATACCGGTCCTGCTGGCGCCCGGATCCGCACCAAGCGTCGGTCGATAGCGGCTCACGGTCCCTCACCTCCTCAACGCTGGTACTTCAGCAGAGTTGGACCGACGGCCAGGGCGCAGGCAATACCTTCGTGAAATGTCCCGCCCCCGGGATGCCGGGTCTAAAGCTTGACCGGATGAAGAGTAATGGAAGCGGCCGCATCGTTAACCCGATGACCCCGGAGGCAACGCCGACCACAAGATCAAGGCCTCATCCGCACCGAAGTCATGCTGATAGCCGTTGATCCACCGCATCGACACCGTCAGTGTCCGCGCCTGCGCTCGTTGCCGTGGATCAGCGGGTGAAACCGCGCCACGGATTCCAGCAGAGCCGCAACTTCAGCGACAAGCCAGGATACGCTTTAGCCCCCGAAACAATTGTCGCCGACCGCGCCAGAGCGGACGCCAGCAGCCCGACGTCGCGGACATGGAAACCGTAACCGTCGATAACCTGGAGTGCGTCTTCGACATCGAGGTACTGCGTCATGCATCCGTCGGCCACGCCATCCGAATGGCCGCGTTCAACACTGCCTCAGCCCTAGCGAGGGAGGTCCGCACCAACACCGGTTACGCCCATGCCGATGACGAGGCCCACGCCCTGATCTGGCAAGCCCTAAACCGTCAGCGGCGACATCGACCCCTGCCAGGACGGTTACCTCACCATCCGCCTCGACCCGCTCCCCACCCGCCGGCAACCACCGCGATCAGAGAACTCTGCGACCGCCTCACCACCACCGAAACCAGATACCCAGGCACGCACCTCATCCTTCGGTTCGAGATCAAAAACCGCGAAACGCCACTCAACGATTAAAACGCTGGGTCAGGAGTCCTGGGTTTGTGGGAGACCTGTTCGGCCTCCATGAAACATGAGCATTGGAGCCGTGGAGGCTCCACTTCCGCAACTTAGCCATTTGGTCGGAAGGGCGCTCTAATCGGCCCTATCGCCACGACTTACAAGAAGTTCACCCTAAGGATCTACGTCTTTTGCTCGTAGGATAGAAGGCTCGAAGTCCCAGTCGCTTCTGAAGCCGCGGGCGAGGCTTGCTTTGGCCAGATGGGTCCGGCTTTGTGGCGTCTCTGGCGTCAGCAGCATTTTCATCGAGTTTCAGCAGCAAGGCCCTGATCGCGTCAAAATCAAGGTCGCGCGCGTTGGCTTTGCGGTTCTTGCCGTTAAGCTCGCGGTCAAGGGGGTCCGGTCCTTGGTCTAGACCCAGACTCCATGCGCTGAACGGCTGATTCGTACCTTCAACAGATCTGCTTGACACTTGGGGCATCTCCGATCACTGGTTCTAGGATACTACTGTAGATCGCACAGGCTCCGTTGACTTCCGCGAAAATTCACGGTAGATCCGGCTCCGCAGCAACCAGGAGGTCAAGCACCCGACGGTATTGGCGGACGCTAAAGCTGCCAGGAGAAACCATTGAAATTCTGCGGATAGGAACTGGAGCCCTCCCATTACGTACAAAAATGCCGCCCCTATCGACAGCGCAATAGATGCAAACCTCGTCAGCTTAGAAATAAGTCGTTCACCAACGCCACCTGGGTCTCTCTCGAACCCTGCCCAGACACCCAAAACGGCCGGAAATGCAAAAAGTATCGCCACAATGTCGGTGTGTTGCTCCGTGTATCCTTTCAGCCCACTCATCTGGAAGTATGACATCCATACGAGGAGAGTGGCTGCGACGGAGGAGAGAGTGGAACCAGCGATGGCGGTGTCAAGCCGTCGTAGCAACATTGTCGTTGAGTCGTTTGGTGAAGACTTCTCGTGGTGTGAGGAATCCCAGTACGGCGCGGGGACGGTCGTTTAGCTCGTCGGCGATGGCGTCCAGATAGGGTTGGTGGCTGGTGAGCTCGATGCCCTTGGGCAGGTACTCCCGGATCAGTCCGTTGGTGTTCTCATTGGACGGTCGCTCCCACGGCGAGTGCGGGTGAGCGAAGTACACGGGAAGGTCCGTTGCCACGGTCAACTGGGCATGGCGGGCCATCTCGGTGCCTTGGTCCCAGGTCAGAGAACCGCGCATCAGCGCCGGCAGGTTGTTGACCCGATCAATGAGGACATCGGCGAGGCCGACGGCCTTCTTGCCCTCGGGCAAGCCCAGCATGATCAAGAACCTGCTATGCCTCTCGACCAGGGTAGCGACAGCGCTCCTACCGCCCTGGCCGACGACCAAATCCCCCTCCCACGATCCAGGAACACGGCGATCCGAGGCTTCTTCTGGCCGGGCATCGATGCTGACCATGCCGATGATCCGCCCACCCGTCCGCTCGCCCAACGGCTTGCGGGATTTGCGGTGTGTGGGGTCTGCCCAAGGTTTGATTGACATCTGATTTGTGAGTTTTGGCTCGCAAGTGAAGGATGTTGAACATGCCTAAAGCTTTTCCTCAAGAGTTCCGCCGTGATGTGGTCGCGGTGGCCCGCAAGGGC
>NZ_JASISR010000083.1:1339-3032 GCF_030063245.1 Paenarthrobacter sp. PH39-S1 | reverse complement strand
CAGGTGTGCCTCGTCGATGGCAATGACGGGCAGGCGGGAACGCTCGTCGAGTTCCCCGGCGAGCAGGGACGCGGCCTGGGCGGCCAGGGCCCCGGAATAGAAGGCGGGTGTGGCTCCCAGGGCGGTGACGATGGTCGAGCGGATGCCGCGGATGCCGATGGTCGGGTCAGGGATGTAAATAATTTGATGGCGTGAGGGTTCCAGCTGGGCCAGAGCGGCCCGGGCCGCGACGGTTTTCCCGGCACCGACTTCCCCGGCGATCACTCCCATGCGGCGCTGGTCGATGCACCAGGAGATGCGGGCGACCGCTTCCCGGTGCCCGGGGTGCTGGGCCAACGCTTGGGGCGGGATGTCGCGGCCGAAAGGCAGGCGGGTGAACCCAAAGAAGGTTTGCAGGGTCTCGATCTGGCTCATCAGATTTGTTCCTTCGTCGTGGTGCTCGCCGCGTGGATGTCGGCGAAGCTGATTGGTGCGGCGGTCAGTGATTGACGGTGCCGGGTCGCGACCAGGTCCAGGTAGTTGATCCCGGTGCTGATCTTGGTGGCCGTGTCGTTGTCCTTGGCGGCGTTGGCGGCCTTGACGTGAACGTGCCGTCCAATCGCCAGGGCCTTGGCGGTCCCTGCCGGCATGCCTTGGTGGTTGTTCACGGTGATTTCCCCGTCCAGATCGAAGGGGTCATAGACCAATTCCACCTTCGTGCCGGCCAGCAGCGGGTCCACCTCGTAGGTGTTCGAGTGCAGGGACACCGTCCCGGTCTTGGTCACCGTGCGCACATCTGACCACAGGAACGCCTCCCTGATCTCGGCTAGGGGCTTGCGTACAGGTTCGCGGTGTTCCCAGGACGCGTCCCACCGTGCCAGCGGTGTTTGCCCGGTGCTGGTGTGTTGCTGGTGGTGGTAGACCATGTTCACCCACGCGGTGAACAGCGTGTTCAGCTCCTCCAGGGAACTGATCTGGGAGCCGGCCGCCGGGTCGGTGCCCGGAAGCATGGGTGTGTCGGTGACAGTGATCTCGCCCAGGAACTGGCTGGTGACCGTGTTGAACAGGCGCTCAATCTTGCCCCTTCCCTGGGGCCTGTACGGGGCCGAATGTACCAACCTGATTCCGAGCTTCGCGCAGGTCCTTGCCAGGGACTTATCACTCATGGCCGCCCCGTTGTCGAGGTAGGTGACTGCGGGTATGCCGTATGTTTGCAGGGCCGGGCGCAGCACCGCGGAGAGCCGTATCGCGTCCTCGGCGTACGCCCAGCGGGCGGCGGTGACCATCCTGGAATGGTCATCAAGGAACGCAAACAAATACGTTTTCCGGCCCCCGATCCGCGGGCCGTGCAACGCGTCGCCGACCCAGATCTCATTGGCATGGTCCGTTTCGAAGCGTCCGGTGGCCACCGGACGGGTCCCGGTGGAAATGTTCAGCGACCGGAAGTGGCGCAGCAGCGTGGTCTCCGAGGGTGCAGCACCCATCGTTTCGGTGATGATCCTCTTCACCTGCGCGGCGGTACGATTCGGTTTCTCACGTTTGAGGGACTCGGCCAGTGTCAGGATGGTCGGGCTGGTCACCGGGGCGGATGCCCGTTCGTCGGGTTTGAGCCCGTCGAAGCCGTGCAGCTGCCAGGCCTTGACCCAGCGGTCCAGCGTCTCTCGGGAGTAACGGCGGGTGCCGCCGAAGGGCCAAGAGTGGTCCTTGTCCGCAA
>NZ_JASISR010000083.1:0-1241 GCF_030063245.1 Paenarthrobacter sp. PH39-S1 | reverse complement strand
AGGGCACGGACCAACGGCCCGCGTTGGCGGGTGGTCAGGGACGGATCCGCCGCAGCCCGGATGATTTGGTAGCGGAAGAGGGCGATCTTCTCCCGGTGTTCCTTGCGCATCAACACGGTATTGGCCCGCGGGGCCGGGTTCGGTGGCACCGGGAAAAGAACCGGCCCCTGACCCGTGGTCCCGGGGCCGGGCTGCTGCCCAGTGGCATCCACACGGTCCGCTGGCCCTACGACAGGTGCCGGCAGGGCAGGGGCCGACTCAGGAGGCAGGTGGGTTGGAGTGCTCGTCATCGAAAAGTTCCTTCCGGTGGGGTGAAACACAGGATCCGTGCCATCACCTCAGAGCCGGGATGGCAGGTGTCCCCACCTTGGCGCATTTACCCGCCACGCGGCAGGGCGAGCTGGTGTTGCACGTGATCAGGCCATCCCACGGCGCTGAAGAACCAGGGCCCATGCGCAAAAAGGGCGGCCTGGTGCCACGTCATGGTGACCACGGTGCCCGGCCCGCAGCGGTGCAAATGGGCCAGCACCCGGGCGTGAGCCAACAGCATGCCCAAGGCATTGGCCCGGGCCGTGGCTGCCGCCGCCGGCCAGAATCCCAGGGCTTCAGCAGTGGCGCGGTGCACCCGGGCGGCGAACGCAGCCACGACTGCCGGGGCATTGGCCCCAAAAAAGCGCAGCCAGTCCCGCACGGTCGTCGCCGGACGATCCAACATCGCGGCGATCTTCCGATATCCGAACCCATCAACAGCGCTGCGTTCAACGGCTTCGGCAATGACAGCTGCATCATCAGCCCGGCTGGCAGCAAACACTGCAGGCAACAAGATATGAGTGGCAGCGCAGCCGCAGCAACGTCCCCTGCGCGGGGTGAATCGCCGGTTCTCCACCGGCACTGCACACCGAATGACCCGCTCCACGCCGAAGCCCCAAGGCTTCAACGTCCCCGGACACAAGGGACAGGCAAGCCCACGACCAAAAAGTTGGGATTCGACAGCGGCAGGATCGTGGCTTACCGTGAGCACAGCGCGACTCGTTTCGCGTTAGAACGACCTGGTGCGGCTTCGAAACTGGCACCGGGTCGTTCGTCTTTAAGATCATGAATAAAAATCCAAGATCAAGGACCTGTCGTCAGCCTGACGCCGCCAACGAAGAACGTCAAGGACCAAACCAAGAAACCCAGAAAAATCAGGCCCGTCGTCAGGCAACGCGACCACCCACGGTCATCCACTGCGACGCGCAACA
>NZ_JASISR010000082.1 GCF_030063245.1 Paenarthrobacter sp. PH39-S1 | reverse complement strand
CGGCGGCACCAATTTTTCCCTTAAAGGTGATTTTTTCTTTAAGGAAGAACTATTTTTTGATGGTGAATCCATGGGTGGTGCAACTCCCGATTAGTCGGGGGTGTTGCAACGATCGCTAGAACTCGCCCCCCTGGTCAAATAGCGTCCCACTGTCCACCAAATCCGTCTCCGACCTGTATGCCCCGGTCAGCGGCGAGATCACGGAAATCAACAGCACCGTCGCCGCGGATCCCGCCCGGATCAACAGCGACCCGTACGGCGTCGGCTGGCTTTTCAAGGTAAGTGTCAGTGCGGACGGGCCCCTGTTGAGCGCCGAAGACTACGCCGCGGCCAATGGAGGCGAGCTGTGAGCGCGGGGACGGTGCGCAGCGCCTCGCTGCCGGACGGCGACATCGGTGCGGTGGACCCGGAAGTGGCGGCAAAGATCGACGACGAACTGTGTCGCCAGCGCGACGGCCTGGAAATGATCGCATCCGAAAACCTCACGGCCGTGGCGGTCATGCAGGCCCAGGGCTCGGTCCTGACCAATAAGTACGCCTAGGGTTATCCGGGGAAGCGGTACTACGGCGGCTGCGAACACGTTGACGCCATCGAGCAGTTGGCCATCGAGGGGCTCAAGGCACTGTTCGGCGCCGCCTATGCGAATGTCCAACCGCACTCCGGCGCCCAGGCAAACGCCTCGATGATGCATGCGCTGATCAGGCACGGAGACACCATCACGGGGCTGAATCTGGCCCACGGCGGGCACCTCACGCACGGCATGCGGATCAACTTCTCCGGGCGGCTCTACAACGTCATTCCGTACCAGGTGCGCGAAGACGACCATCGCGTGGACATGGCGGAGGTCGAAAGGCTGGCCAGGGAACACCGGCCGAAGCTGATTGTGGCCGGTTGGTCCGCCTATGCCCGGCAGCTGGACTTTCCGGCATTCCGCAGGATCGCGGACGAGGTGGGGGCCTGTCTGATGGTGGATATGGCGCATTTTGCCGGTCTCGTGGCAGCCGGGCTGCACCCGAGCCCGGTGCCGCACGCCCACGTCACCACTTCCACGACGCACAAGACCCTGGCCGGTCCACGCGGTGGTTTCATCCTGACCAATGACGCGGTTCTCGCCAAGAAGATCAACTCCGCTGTGTTCAACGGGCAGCAGGCAGAGGACCGTCTGGCGGCAATCGACATTACCGTGAACCGGAACGCTGTCCCGTTCGATCCGCGGCCGCCAATGGTCACTTCCGGGCTCCGGATCGGGACGCCGGCCTTGGCAACCCGCGGATTTGGCGAGACAGCCTTCGTCGAGGTCTCGGACATCATCGCCGAGGCGCTGCTCGCCGGACCAGGGGATGATCTGGCGCCGTTGGCGGCCCGGGTGCACGCACTGGCGGCTGCACATCCCCTGTATTCAACTCTTGCGGAAAAGGCATAGCCGGTTCGGACAGTCATCCACGTTTGTACACCCTAGTTCCGGAAATGGACCAGTCATGGCAGTAGGAGTCTTCGACCTCTTCTCGGTCGGCACCGGGCCTTCCAGTTCGCATACGGTTGGCCCGATGCGGGCGCCCGCCGTTTTCGCCGCCGAACTTAAATTCCGTGGCATTTTGCATGACGTGGCGGGGCTGCGGGTGGATCTGTACGGCTCGCTCGCGGCCACGGGCAAGGGGCACGGCCCCATGACAGCCGTGCTGCTCGGGTTGGAAGGGCGGGAGCCGGAGCTGATCCTGCCGGAGGAAGTCCAGGACCGGCTGGCGTTCTTTGCGGACCGCGGCGAGCCGGAGCTCGGCGGCGCCAGGACCATCAGCTATCGGGTGGAGGACATGATTCTGCATCCGTTGACAGTGCTGGCGCGGCATACCAATGGGATGAAGTTCCAGGTCACGGATTCATCCGGTAACGTCCTGCAGGAGGCGACGTTCTTCTCCGTCGGCGGCGGTTTCATTGTCCGCGAGGGCGAGGAGGAAGCGGCAGCGACGGAGCTGGAAACCTCCAAGGAGCAGTTGCCGTACCCGTTCCGCACTGCCGTCGGTCTGCTGGGGCACTGCGCCGCGTCGGGGCTGGATATCAGCTCCGTCATGCTGGCCAACGAAATGGTCAGCCGCTCCGTGGCCGAAGTCCGGAGCGGTCTGCTGCACATCCGCGACGTCATGGAAGATTCGAAAAATTCCAGCCTGCAGCGCACCGGCCTGCTCCCCGGCGGTCTCAAGGTCCGCCGTCGTGCGTCGGACTGGCATGCCCGGCTGCGGCTCGAAGACACAGATCGGGATCCTCAGTACTGGCAGGAGTGGGTGAATCTGGTGGCACTGGCCGTGAACGAGGAAAACGCCTCCGGTGGCCGCGTGGTCACCGCACCCACGAACGGCGCCGCCGGCATCATTGTGGCGGTCATGTTTCATGCCACCCACTACACGAAGGGCATGCGCGACGCAGCGCCGGAAGCCAAGGACGACGTCGTCGTCCGGTTCCTGCTCACCGCCGGCGCCATCGGAGTCCTTTACAAGGAACAAGCCTCGATCTCAGGTGCCGAAGTCGGTTGTCAGGGCGAAGTCGGATCGGCTTCCTCCATGGCCGCCGGTGCCCTGGCCGAGGTCATGGGCGGGACGCCCGAGCAGGTGGAGAACGCGGCGGAAATCGCCATGGAGCACAACCTCGGTCTCACCTGTGATCCAATCGGCGGACTGGTGCAGGTGCCGTGCATCGAACGCAATGCCATTGCGGCCGCCAAAGCCATTAATGCCGCAAAGATGGCATTGTGGGGCGACGGTCAGCACCGCGTCTCCTTGGACGAGGTCATTGTGACCATGCGCGAAACGGGCAAGGACATGAATACGAAGTATAAGGAGACGGCCATGGGGGCTTGGCGGTGAACGTCGTCGAGTGCTAAACAGGTCCTGTGGTTGACCGATCCTGTCGGGACCCGGATTGTTCCGTTGGTCGGACTTGTCGGGAACACGGTGACCTCGGCGGTCTCGACCGATGATTTGGGTGGGTTGGGCTGCTGATTTCGGGGGCTGGACCGGTGCTTCCGGCGTGTGCGCAGGTGGCCCAGAGTTTAGAGATTGCTTTTTGCCCCGGAGCGACTTCGTTCCCGGCGGGAGATGCCGGCACCGTGGCCCTTACGGAGCCGGGGAGCTTCGCTGCTGCCCTTCGTCCGGGGCCGCCGCGGCTGGGCCCGGCGCCTGAGGGCCGGACGACGTCGGCACG
>NZ_JASISR010000081.1 GCF_030063245.1 Paenarthrobacter sp. PH39-S1 | reverse complement strand
CGGCACCGGTCCGGGCGATCACACGGTCCACCACATCAGGGGCGAAGACGCGCGTCAGCACGCCCAGCGAGACGTCATCACTCAACCGTTCAGAACTTTCGGGCTTCACCCATCCACTGCGTGCCATGAAAAAAGATTAACAGACAAAACCCTAAGTAAACGGCATTGCGCCTAGAGGATGTTCATAGTGGACACGTTGATCAAACTCCGGCCATGAATGCTGGTCACCACGTTGTTTTCGCGGTACAGCCGGCCGATCACCGGAATCATGGCCTCGGCGAGGGCCTCCCTCTCCATCCACCTATCAAGACGAGAATCTGAGTTTTGTAGCATCGGGCTGCCTTTCCAAAAAGGGGATCTGTTTGAGCTTCAGCTCCCGAGGTGCTCCAGGGACTGCAGGAATCTGGCGGCTCCTTGCTCAGGTTGTGCCGCCGTGCTGTTTTGGCCCGATGAGATCCTGAGCGGATGTTCAAAAATGCCCTCACACCCCTTGTCTTGGTCGAAGAGCCGGCCAAGTTTGCCACCCTCGTGTGCCGTCGGTCTTTTCGAAGGAGATGGGCTAATCGGTGGCGGACCGTACTTACCTGGCTGCCAGCACCGGAGCCAAGATCAGTTTTCTGCTGGGCTGGAACCACCGCGACGGCGTCAGCCAGGTCAGCGAGCGCAGAGCCCGGGTTTGCGGTAAGGGCAACGGTCCTCGCCTGTGCTTTGGCTGCGGTCTCGGCAGCTTTCACAACCCCGGAGGTGCCCCCGGAACCGGATGCGACCAGAAGAAGCAGCCTGGAGCCAGCTGCTCTACGCCGATGACTGCGTCGGTAGCTGCAATCTTCCCCAAGACAAGGGAAACGTTGCTGGCGTTGGTTCCCCCGGATACTTCCGAGGCGGGTTCGTTCATGACGCTGAAATGCAACTCTCCTCCTCCAGACGTGGGCCTTTCGTCCATCCTCCTATCATTTGCGGGTAGGGTAAGCGCTCATTCGGGATGGTTCAAACTACTCGTTTTGGTAGCTACTGCATGGATAGCCCCGTCGATCGTTACATATTGAGTCATTGCGAACCATTGACTTGAACATCCGTTCATGTCACAGTATTCACATCGCAGTGACACGCATCACGTCGATGGAGTGTCACTCAGATCTACAAGGCATACCGCAAAGCAGATTCCCCACTACAGAAACGGTAAAGACAATGGCCACAACCACGCCTCAACCCCCGCCACTGACGTCGGGGGAAGCAATCGATTTTTGGCCGGCGGAGCCCATGAAGGCCCTGAAGGGCGATTGGGGGCGATTGAGCTGCAGGTTCATCAACGCTCATCCTGAAGGCGGCTGGAACGACTTCATCCTCTCGGAATGGGAGCTGAAGGCCTGCGCCTGGGAGGACTTCCACCCACACAGCGAGACTGCTTTCGTGCTGGAAGGCGAACTCCATATCGAGAGCCAAGGCAAGACTGTCATCCTGAAGCCGGGTGATTCGGCGCGTGTCAATCCCGGCCGGATGGGCAGGTACTGGGCACCCGTCTATGCGCGGATGGTCACCATTTACGGCCCCAACCCCGAAGGTCTAGAGTCACACTCCTTCCGATACTCCGAAATCTGAGCCCTGATACATCCCCGTCAGGACGGGACGCCTACACGACCTACGCCCTAAACTGCGCTCACAAGTGGGTGCTGCCTGCATCCATGGTGAGCCTAGGCCCTTACTGGCTTGGAGTCGACGGAGCCTTGGTCGTTGATCAGTAAAACAGGCTGATCCACTCGACAATTAAGTGGCCGGTGGAGCGGACGTGTACATCCGGATTCGAAGCCGGAATCAGCATGCCCATCCTGGCAGGATTCATGGATCGCCTTGTGCGTGCCTTAGCAGGACGCCTGCGCGACGCGGAACACCTTGAGTGCCGCATCTAAGGGCACGTCGGTCCGCAATTAACTAAAAACAAAACTTATATCGGCAGAAGTGGCTGATAGCCCCCACGAAAGGGAAAGTAATGACTGAAAAGACAGCCTCCATCTCCGCCAGCCTTATCCGCGATGCAGAGAAGGTTAAGGAGCTGGAGGATTGGGGTCCTTGTCCTGAAGCGACTGGACCGCAGATGGATACGCGCGGAATATACCTGTGGAAGGACGAGAACGGTGCCGAATCTGGCATTTGGGAATGCACCGCTGGGCCTTCTCGCTGGGTTCTTGAAACACACGAGTTTTTGCATGTTCTTTCAGGGTCGATGACGATCAACGCCGACGGCGGCGAGCCCGAGTTCGTTGGGCCCGGAGACGCGGTCTTCGTTCCCCGGGGCTGGAGCGGTAACTGGGAGATTCACGAGACACTGCGCAAAGTTTTCGTGATCTTCTAACAGCGGCGAAGACGGGGCTTCCGATGCGAAACCCTATCGGCTGCTCCCAGAAATTTCAGTGCCCAGGAGAGCTGCTACGAGCTCTGCTACAGCAAACACGCAACAATAACGGCCATCAAAAATGAACAGTTCTGACAAAGATTAAGTCAGACTTTCACAACACTAATCACCACAGCACTATTTACAGGAGTAACCATGGAAACCGTCGTAGGAACACTGAGCAAAACCGGATCCATTCACAAGGTGGAAAACGGTTATATTGGACTGCCGTCGATGAACGTGCCTGGATGTGACGCCGCCATCGCGGACTCCCTCACCAACCCCGAGGGCTCGGTCATGAGCTCCGGATTCTTCGAGCTGAAGGCCTCCGAACCCCTGGTGTACACGTACACCTGCGACGAGATGAAGGTCGTTATCAAGGGTGAGTTCATCCTCACCGACCGGGCGACAGGGGAAGTGACACACGCGAAGGAGCGCGACGTGCTGTTTTTCCCCAAGGGAGCAGAAGTGACGTTTGAGACCCCTGACTACGGTCTGGGGTTCTTCACCGCTCACGGCTCCATGTCAGCCTAGGGAACATCGCACGATCCGAATCCATGCCGCCGGCAACAGTTAGATACCGGTGGCTCCCCGGGTCGCCAATGCATACTCGCTCACCGGTTCAGGCAGCACCCCCATCCGAATACACCATCTCGGTACTCCAAGTCGAAGACAGCGCTGGCGGCTCTCTGGCCATGCATCAGCTCGTCATCGGTGACCGTGTTCAGGCTTCGCGTCCCCGTAATTACCTTTGCCCCTGCGGCAACAGTTACGCATCGTCTGCTTGTTGGCGTAGGGGCGAAGTCGCCTGGAGGGGGACGTTCCCTACCAGTACTTCGAGGGACACCCCAGCACCGGGATCTTTACCTGACCGACCGAGTCAAAGCCGAGAACACCACCATGATGTGCTGCGTTTCACGCAGCCAAGACGAAGAATTG
>NZ_JASISR010000080.1 GCF_030063245.1 Paenarthrobacter sp. PH39-S1 | reverse complement strand
CAAAATCGAGACCGCCCGGGAAATCTCAGCCCGCGACAGCGGATCCAAAGGATGCGCCACCCCTACTACGGTTTGGTTTTCAGTGTCGATACTCATGATTTTCTCCTTGATTCTTTATTCAGGACGAGGGCCCGTACGGCCCTCCCGCGGGGTTGGCATGGTAGTTGGTGACCTACACACGCCCGGACTGGATCTCGCGCCCGGCCCCGGCAGGCGGTGTTGCCGTTGCGGGACCAATAGACACAAAAGATCCTTGAATTATCAGAACTATTTATCTTTGTCAGAACTGTTTATCTTTGGGTGCATACGAGACTTGCGTTGAAGATCACCTCAGAACCCCGGTGGGGGCTCCGGGAGGGACCGCCTGCAAACCCGACATCCTCTATTTGTAGGGGGCCAGCCGAGCTCCGCTCCGGGCCCTGCCGGCGTGATGCCGGTCACGTGCGTTCCTTCTCCGTAGAAAACTACGCCTCGGAATCCACTTAGGCGAGACCTTTTATGAACATTGTGTGAGAAGTTTGAGCCGATATTTTCTCACTGCAGTTAACGTGTTGGAAACATTTAGAAACATGTTCGCGACTGCCGTGACCGGGGCCGGGAATGCTAGTGTTTTGCATCTCGGGTCGATGACTTGCGTCCCCCATAAGCAAGGTGCGCCTGCCCGTCGGAGGGAAAGTCGGTTCCCAGTGCCTGCTCACGGTAAAAGCTTTATCACTGCCCGCTCCCCGGTGGAGGGCCTGAGCCGGCGGAAACTTTCCTTCTTGCCGGTCTTCGCGCAGGCAGTGGCCGCCACGGCGCCTGCCGGTTCCATGTCCGTCATTCCGGCTCTTATCTTTCCGGCTCTTGTCTTTGGATCCACTGGACCGAACCTTGTGCTGATATTCGGCACCGCCATGGCGGTCATGGTCTTGGTTTCCTTCTGTCTGAGACCGATGGCAAAGCGCATGGCTGCCGTCAGCGGTCTCTACAGCTACACAGCCAAGGGACTTGGGCAGGGGACGGCAATTACCGTCGGCTGGTCGGCCATGTTCGGTTACGCCCTCGTGGCAATGGCCGGTCTGCTGGTTGTTGGCACCTATGTTGTTCAGTTGTTCATCAATCTTGGGGTCCCCCTGGCGGATCCCAAAGTTTTCGCGGTGCTGGTCGTTCTTGCCGCCGCGGGTGCCGCCTGTTTTCTGATGGTGAGGGGGGTCCGGATATCCGCGTGGTCCACGTTGTTGATCGAATCCATTTCAATTGGAATCCTCGCCGTCCTCATGATTGGCTACTTCGCCTTCACCGCGCCGAAGGTGAATATCGGGAATGTGTTTGTCTGGAACGGAAATTTTGATTCGTTATCGATCGGAATCGTCGTGGCCGTGAGCGCCTTTGTCGGCTTCGAAAGCCCGACCACGCTGGGCGGCGAGGCGTACAAACCTTTCGTCAGCATCCCGCGGGCCATCACGTGGACCCCCATCTTGACGGGCGTGCTTTATCTTCTCGCCGTGACCGCCCAGGACGTAGCCCTCAAAGAGTCACCGATAAACATTACGGCCAGCTCCACTCCGTTGTCTGACCTGTTTGCCCAGAATTCCCCTGTGTTCGCCGCAGTCCTTGACCTGGGAATCGCAGCATCGTGGTTTGCGTGCTCGATCGCATCCGTGAACGCCCTTGCCCGGATACTTTTTTGTATGGGCAGAGAAGGCGTTGCGCCGCGAATACTCGGCCGGACCCATCCCGTCTTTCGAACCCCCTCGATGGCAATCCTGGTCATAATGCCGGTAGTTGCCATCGTTCCCATCGCCGTCATCCTCTCCGGCGCCAGTCCTGAGCAGAGCCTCGTGCACCTCTTCACGCTGGGCGCCTACGGGTACCTTGGGTCCTATATCCTTGCCAGCGCGTCCCTGCCCTTCTTCCTGCGCCGGATAGGGGAGAACACTTACGCCAGTTGGATACTGGGAGCAGCAACCTCCCTGGTCCTCGGGTTGGTGCTCTGGAAGGCCGCGACGGTATCGATTCAAACAGGGAACCTGCAGATCTTCATCTACGGCGGTGTCCTCCTCGCCAGCGTCGTTTACACCATGTTCCTTCGCCTCCGGTTACCTGAGCGTCTGGCATCCGTGGGCATCTACGACGAGACCCGGGAATCAGACCTGTTTCACGGCGGGCCCGTCCCGTGAGCCACAGGTCCGGGTACCGGGGGCCCAGCACAGTGTCAAACTCGCTGAGAATCTTGGAGATCGTGGCACGGTTCGGCACCGGAACAACCGCGAAAGAGATCACCGATGCCCTGCAGATGCCCCCATCGACCGCCTACCGGATGCTGAATTCACTCGTCGGGGAGGAACATCTGGCCCGCACATCCGACCTCCGCGGATTCGCACTCGGACACGCGATTTCAGGCCTGATTACGGCTGCGACCCCGCCGACCGTTCCCACAGCAGCCCGCACCGTAATAGAAGAGTTCCGCAGTGGAACACGTTTCGCAGTGCACCTCATCATGTTCCGGAACGCTTCCCTCAGAATCGCCGATGAAGACCCGGATCATCCGCTCCACTCCGCATTCGAAATGCTCCGGTATCCACACGCCTCCGCCGCAGGGAAACTGATGCTCGCTGAAGTTGACGATTCGGCCTCCCCTCTCCCGAGAGGGCCGTTGATGAAGCTGACACCGCAGACCATCACAGACAGGAGGCAACTGGAAGAGCAACTCGCGGAAATACGGCTCACAGGTGAGGCCTCGGAAATCAACGAACTAGAACAAGGATCCGCCACCCTAGCACTTCCAGTAAGACTGCCAAATGGGTCCGTCGGCGCAGCCCTCTGCCTATGCAGCCCCTCAGAAAGGTTCACCACTATCTGCGAACATGCGGAAGCAGCCCGTGAACTGACGTCACGACTGGCACCACTCCTGTTCTAATTTGAAAAATCGGGACAGATCGAGGGGGCACTGCGGACATCGTGAACCGATCACCATGAACCAGTAGCGTGCAGCCCAACACCAAACCGGGATGACCACCGATGAAGCCGACGCTGGCAAAAACCGTCGCGACTCATACCGTCCTGGCCCAGCTGAAACCCTCCCGACACCGATCATCAACATCCCGGACCCGACCACCACCCCTGCGCGACAACACACCACGCTCGGCCTCGCCCCGGCACTCTCCTCCGGCGTGCCCGCCTCCCAAACAGCCTTCCTACCCGACGGGAACTCGATGAACGATCCCGCCCGCCCGTGATCGTCATCGACGAAGCCTACCTGTCCGGCGAACCAACCCTGGACATCCCGCACATCGCTGAGCAACGTATCCCCGTATCCCCTGCCGGATGGTGCGCTCAGCGGGCGCTGAGGGAAGGGCAGCGGTGAGACGGTGGCGCGGCTGGCCCGATGATCTTGCCGATATCAGCAGGCTTCAGACCCTGGGTTCTCAAACCGCGGGCTTGCTTGACGTTTGGATGGCTGGCGGTAACTTCCCGCCGACCTGCGTCGCGGCCGTGGGACGCGGCGACGGACATGCCGGCCTTGGTGCGTTCGGAGAGCTGATCGCGTTCGAGCTGGGCGAAGGCGGAAATAATGGTGACCATGGCCTGCGCCATGGCCCCACCGAGTTCACTGGCAAGGTCGGTGGCGATGCCATCGTGCAGTGAGCGGAACCTGATCCCGCGTGCTTTGAAACCGTCGAGGAGTTCAAGCACGTGGCGGGTGCGGCGTCCGAGCCGGTCCAGCTTCCAGACCCCGACTTCATCGCCCCGGCTGAGGCCCTCGAGCATCATTTCCAGTTCAGCTCGGCTGGCTGGCAAATACGGCGTGATGGTACGGGTAGTCCGAGTAGGTGGTACCGCTGGTTTCAGGGACCCGGTACTGGCCAGAAAACGTTGTCGTGGGTTTCTGGCCAGTACCCGGTTGTGACCGTCACCGGTCGGGGTGGTGGTGTCCGGCCGGGGTGTTGTTCCTA
>NZ_JASISR010000007.1 GCF_030063245.1 Paenarthrobacter sp. PH39-S1 | reverse complement strand
CTGAACAGGTGTCCTTCTCTGTCTGGAAAATTTTGGCTTCGCAACTACTATTTTCCCAGCTCAAGGGGCACTTGTTCGGTTTAACACACCCCTGTCAAAAAGTTCTTACTCGCGGATCCGGGTCTGAGGAATACGTCATCGAGAGTGGGCCGGCGGATCCCGGCATCGTGCAGGGCAATGCCGGCATCGTTCAGTGCCCCCAGGACCCTGTGCAGGGACACCGGCCCGTTGATCACACCGACCTCCAGGCTGCGGCCGTCACCGTCCGTCGAGGGTTCGCCCTCGCCGTGGCGGGTCAGGATTTCGCGGGCCGCGCCGGCGTCGGACTCCGCGACCAGCGTGACTTCCACACGGTGGCCGCCGATCCGGGCCTTGAGCTCATCCGCCGTACCCTCCGCGATGACCTTTCCGTCGTCGATCACGGAAATCTCATCCGCAAGCTGGTCGGCTTCCTCAAGGTACTGCGTGGTCAGCAGCAGCGTCGTCCCGTCCGCCACCAAGGACTTGATGACGTCCCACATTGCCAGCCGGCCGTGCGGATCCAGCCCCGTGGTGGGCTCGTCGAGGAAGAGGACCTTGGGCCGGATAACCAGGGCGCCGGCCAGGTCGATCCGGCGTCGCATGCCGCCGGAGAACCCTTTGACCGGCCGGTTCTGCGCGGCCGTCAGCTCAAACATCTCTATCAACTCGCCGGCACGCTGTTTCGCCAGTTTCCCGCCCAAATGGTAGAGCCGCCCGACCATTTCCAGGTTTTCAAAGCCGGTGAGATTTTCATCCACTGCCGCGTATTGCCCGGAGACTCCGATGATGCGACGCGCGGCCTTCGGGTCACGAAGGACATCAATACCGGCGATGCTGGCGGAGCCGGCGTCGGGCCGGGTCAGCGTCGTGAGGACCTTCACGGCCGTTGTCTTGCCTGCTCCATTGGGTCCCAGCAGCGCCTTCACTGTCCCTTCCGGCACGGCGAGATCCAGCCCATCGAGCGCATGCACAGCTCCGCCCTTGGCCTTGTAGACCTTCATCAAACCGGTTGCCTCAATGATCACGCGTCACCTGCTTCGTTAACCGTCTCGCTTAACCAAATGTGAACCGCATCACATACTACCCCCGCTGCTCAGGCCGCCCAGCTCCGCCCGGACGGCCGGGAGCGGCTTTGCCGCCGGTGCCGTCAGCAGCGAAGCAACGATGGCGGCGCCCACCGCCAGCAGCGCGACCCGGATCGTCAAATGATCCCCAAGGAATCCCAACAGCGGCGGCCCGGCCAGGAAGGCCACATAGCCGATGGTCGAAACGACCGACACCCGTGCGGCTGCCCGCTGCGGATCATCCGCCGCAGCCGACATCCCCATCGGGAAGCCAAGGGCGGCGCCGGCTCCCCAAAGGATGGCGCCGAGCCCGGCAATCCAGATATTCGGACCAAAAACGAAGACAACCAGACCCACCAGTGCCGCACCCAGGCTTGCATACAGTACTGGAACCCGGCCGAAGCGGTCAATATAGCGCCCGCCAATGAAACGGAAGATGGTCATCGAGGCAACGAACGCGGCGAACATTACGGCGCCCACGGACTCGCTGCTGTGCAGCCCGTCCACGGTAGCCTTGGCAATCCAGTCGTTGGCGGCCCCTTCGGTGAGCGCTGCACCCAGGACCACCAGCCCCACCAGCACCGTGCGCAGTTCCCGCCAAGCGCTAGGGGCGGGTTTCACCCGTGCCGGAGTGTCGAGCCGGACCCCTTCGGCGTGGCCGGTGTGCAGGTCCCGCTCCGGCAGGTAATACCGGGTCGCCACCAGCAGCACCACCGTCACGAAGACCGCGATCACGGTCAGGTGCAGGGACAGGCTGAGATTCAGACTGGACATTCCGGCACCCAGCAGGGCACCCACAAAGGCCCCACCGCTGAACCCGGCATGGAACCGGGGCATGACCGTGCGGCCCAGATGCCGTTCCACTTCCGCGCCTTCGATGTTCTGCGAGACGTCCCACAGCCCGATGCCAACCCCAAAGAGGAACAGCCCGACGACGATTATCGGCACCGAGGTGACCAGCAGCGCCATCGAAATGACCAAGGCCCCGATGGCCGCCAAGGACCCTCCCAGACGAGAGGTGCTGGCCGTTCCGATCCGGCCCACGATGGTCCCGGCCACGGGAAGGGCCAGCACCGAACCGGCGGCACCGGTCAGCAGCACCGCACCCATTTCGCCCGGATTCAGGCCCAGCACGCGGGTGACGGCCGGGATCCGGGCCGCCCAGCTGGCGAAGGCCAGCCCGTTGATGGCAAAAACCACAAAAGTGGCAATGGCCGCCTTGTTGACCTGCTCCGGTTTCAAACCGAACCCCGTTCCGCGTCATTCCGCTCGACGGCCCGGGCCGCCAGCGCATCCGCCACCGCGGCGAATTCCGCCAATGCCGACTGAAGGTCCTCTACGATTTCCTGCGCAATGATTTCCGGCGGCACGCCGTCGTCCGCGGCCTCCAGCGACGGGTCCTTCAGCCAGGTGATGTCCAGGTTGACCTTGTCCCGCGCCAGGAGTTCCGCATAGCCAAAGGAGGTGAAGCGCTCGGATTCCTCCCGCTGGGAGCGGTCCTCCGCGGCAAAGGACGCAATGAAATCTGCCAGGTGCTCGTCCCGCAGCGGGTTCTGCTTCATGGTGAAGTGCTCACCCACAAGGAAATCGTAGACCCAGAGTTTCTCGGTCCAGGGCTTCTCCGGCCGGCCACGCTTCCGGTCAAAGAACAGCACATTGGCCTTGACGCCACCGGCGTAGAAGATGCCGGTGGGCAGACGCAGCAGGGTGTGCACGTCGTATTCCTTCAGCAGCCGCCGCCGAATGGTTTCCCCCACACCGCCTTCAAAGAGCACATTGTCCGGAACCACCACGGCGGCGCGGCCGCCAACGGCCATCAGTGAAGCGATGTGCTGCAGGAAGTTCAGCTGCTTGTTAGTGGTGGTCACCCAGAAGTCCGGGCGGGAGTAGGAAACGTCCTCCCGTTCCGCCCGGCCTTCATCGTCGGTCACCGTAATGGAGGACTTCTTGCCGAACGGCGGGTTCGCCAGCACCAGCGTGGCGCGCGTGGACGGCACCCCGGACAGGGCGTCGCGCACGTCGATCACCGGTTCCCCGTTTTCCCGGCCCACCCCGTGCAGGAAAAGGTTCATGGTGGCCAGCCGGGCGGTGGAATCCACCAGTTCAACGCCGCGCACCAACTGCCCGGAGCTGAGATTTTCCCGTTGGTCCGGCGTCATGCCGGTGCCGAAGTGGCGTTCGATGTATTCCACGGCAGAGAGCAGAAAACCGCCCGTTCCGCAGGCCGGGTCGATGATCAGATCCGCCGGCACCGGACGCATCACCTCCACCATCGCGTGAATCAGCGCCCGCGGCGTGAAGTACTGACCCGCCCCAGATTTCACGTCCGAGGCCGAGCGCTGCAGCAGCGCCTCATACGCGTCGCCGTTCAGGTCGCCGCCCACAGACCACGTCTCCGTGCCGATCAGGTCACGGAGCAGCTTGCGCAGCAGCGCCGGCTCCTGGATCCGGTTCTGCGCCTTGCGGAAGATCACGCCCAGGTTGGTGGGCTCCTTGCCCAGCTCGCGCAGCACGCGCTGGTACTCCACCTCCAGCGCGTCCCCGCTGAGGTCGGCGAGCCGGTCCCAGGAGACATCCAGCTTGAGAGGGAACACCTTTTTGGGGTTGAACGGGTTCTTCTCGCGCTCATCGGCCATTTTGAGGAACAGCAGGAAGCTCAGCTGCTCCACATACTCGATCGCGGCCACCCCGGCGTCGCGCAGCACGTCGCAGTAGCTCCACAGCTTGTCGACCAGGCGACGGAGTTCGGCGTGGTTACTCATGAGACAAGGGCCTTTCGGGACGTACGACGGCGAGGGACCGGCTTTCCGCGGCCCCCTCGGTTTTGAGGCGCTCAAGCAGGGTAGAGGCTGGTTCGTCGTTGGGGTTCTGGTCAACCAACTGGCCGGAGAAGGCAGGAGCGCCGAGCGCAATGAATTTGACCTCTTGCGTGCCTCACACAGTTGCGCATCGAGCCTGCGGGCGGAAGTTTCCGCTTCTTCAACTTCTTCGGATTACCGCAATTACATTCAATGCTAGCGTCCCTCCTGTTATATCGCCAAGGCGACTCCGGCTGATTCTGCTGGCGCCAACTTTGGTGAAAGGATGGTTATACCTGGTTATACCTGGTTACACTTATTCCATGAAGACCGCCATCTCCGTTCCCGACGACACCTTTAACCGGGTCTCTCGCCGCGCAAAAGACCTCGGGCTGAGCCGATCGGAGTTCTTCGCGCTTGCCGCAAACAGCTACCTTGACAAACTGGACACTCATTCTCTGGCTGAGCAGATAAATAGTGCACTGAACCAGATCGGCGTGCAAGACGAGTCCTACGCCGCGGCTGTCGAAGGGGGTCATCGGCTCCTGCTGGCTGCTGACGAGCAGTGGTGATCGAGCGCGGCGACGTGTGGTGGGCTGATCTAGGTCCAGCCATTGGCAGCCGACCTGCCAAGCGCGGACCTGTCCTGGTCATTCAGGCCAGCAGCTACAACGCCAGTCACTTGGCAACTGTCTTGGTAGCGATCATCACCTCCAACACTGCCCTAGCCGCGATGCCTGGAAATGTGTTCCTGCCCGTCGCTGCGACGGGTCTACCTCAAGATTCGGTAGTGAATGTCACGGCCCTGGTCACGCTCAACAAATCGGATCTAAGCCACGAAGTCGATCACGTCCCAGCTAGCTTCATCGACGAGGTGGACCGCGGTCTCCGCCGCGTCCTCGACCTGTAGCCCGCTGCCGGCCTACCGGGCCCGTTGTACCCGCTTTTCATCCCACACCGGCTCGTCGCTTTCATAGACGTTGCCATCGCCGCCGAAGACGAAGTACCTATCGAAACTGCGCGCAAACCAGCGGTCGTGGGTGACCGCAAGCACCGTTCCCTCGAAGGCATCGATTGCCTTTTCCAGCGCCTCGGCGGAATGCAGGTCCAGGTTGTCGGTGGGTTCATCGAGCAGCAGCAGCGTTGCGCCGGACAGCTCCAGCAGCAGGATCTGGAACCTCGCCTGCTGCCCTCCGGAGAGGGAGTCGTACTTCTGCTCCGACTGCGAGGCCAGTCCATACCGGTCCAGCGCACCGGCCGCGGCCTCGCGTCCAAGCCCGGAACGGTGTTCATCCCCGCGGTGCATGATGCTCAGCAGCGTACGATCCAGGAGGTCGGGACGCGAATGCGTTTGGGCAAAGAAGCCAGGGCGGATCCGGGCACCGAGTTTCACCGAGCCCACGTGCGGGACGGGTGCGATGTCGACGTCGGAGACTGGCTGATGTTCCTTGTCCGGATCGGAACCTCCGGCCGCCAGCAGCCGGAGGAAATGTGACTTCCCGGAACCGTTCGAGCCCAGCACCGCCACGCGGTCGCCAAACCAGATTTCCGCGTTGAACGGTTTCATCAGCCCCGTCAGTTCCAGCTTCCGGGCCACGATGGCACGCTTCGCCGTCCGGCCGCCCTTGAGCCGCATTTTCACATTCTGTTCAATCGGCAGCGCTTCCGGCGGCCCCACCTCAAGGAATTTTGTCAGCCGTGTCTGCGCGGCCTGGTACCGGTTCGCCATGTCGGAGCGGAATGCGGCCTTGTTCTTGTACATGTTCACCAGCTCTTTGAGCTTGACGTGTTCCTCGTCCCAGCGGCGCCGCAGCTCCTCAAAGCGCGCATTACGGTCTTCGCGGGCCTGCACATAGGAGGCGAACCCTCCGCCGTGCGTCCAGCTGGAGGCACCGTTGATGCCAGGTTCCAGGGTCACGATGCGGCTGGCCGCATTGGCCAGCAGTTCCCGGTCATGGCTGACGAAGAGAACGGATTTCTCCGAGGCCGCAAGTTTGGCTTCCAGCCAGCGTTTGCCCGGCACATCAAGGTAGTTGTCCGGCTCGTCGAGCAGCAGAATCTCGTCCGGCCCGCTGAACAGCGCTTCCAGCACCAGCCGCTTCTGCTCTCCTCCGCTGAGGGTGGAGGCCTTCCGATACTGGGCCTTGTAGAAGTCGATGCCCATGGACGCCATCGTCACTTCGTCCCAGGTCGTCTCCATCTCGTAACCGCCCGCATCGCCCCAGTCTGCGATTGCCCGGGCGTACGCCATCTGGCTGGGCTCGTCGTCGCGCTCCAGCATGGTCAGTTCGGTGGCATCGACGGCGTTCCCGGCCGCCCGAATGTCCGGCGATGCCACGGACAGCAGCAGCTCCCGCACGGTGGTCTCATCCCGGACCTGCCCGACGAACTGGCGCATGACGCCCAGATTACCGGATTTGGAGACGACTCCCTCATCCGCAACAAGGTCTCCGGCGATAATCCGCAGCAGGGTCGTCTTACCCGTCCCATTGGGGCCTATCAGCGCCGTTTTGGCGCCGTCGGCAACGCGGAAGTTCACTCCGTTGAGCAGCTGCCTGCCGTCGGAGAGGAAGTAATCAATATTTGCAACGTCTATATGGCCCACGTGACCAGTCTTCCACCCTGAAGGCCGTATCGGCGCACCCGCACCAAACCATGCCGCTACTGGTATGGACGGCCGCGCTCAACGGGTTACGGATTATTGACCAGCAGATTCCCCGACACCGCGTTCCAACCGGCGCTCCGGCTGTGGGCGGGATCTGAATCCGTCGCGATGAGCAGCGCAGCCTGACCGAGTGGGAGGCCGGTGAGCCGGAGTCCCTGGGCAAAGAAGGTGTCAGTGTCGGTGCAGCGGCTCTGGATCAGTGCACCGTACTGGTCAGCAGCGAGGAAACATATGCTCTCCGCACCTTTCGCCGCCGCGAAATAGCTCACCGCGCCGGATTTTCCGACCTTCCTCGTATCGGCTGGGGCGATGCCTATGCCGGCCAGCGCGGCGGCCGCGGAAGCGGGAAGCCCATCAGAGGACTGTTGTTTTTGCGCCAGCTGCGGAATGAGCCCGATGGCCGACGGGGTTGCAGGCAGGGTTGCCGTCGGTTTCGGAGTGGCTGTCGGCGACGGGGTGGCTGTCGGCGACGGGGTGGCAGTCGGTGACGGCGACGAAGCCGGAGTCCGTGATGGGGTCGGCAGCGGCGACGAGGCCGGTGTCGGCGACGGCGACGGCATTGGTGTCGGCTTCGGAGTCGGAGTCGGGGACGGGCTAGGCGTCGGGGACGGGCTAGGCGTCGGGGACGGGGTAGTCATCGGCTTCGGAATAGGCCTCGGCCTTACCGACGGGGTAGGGTCAGGCGCGGGTCGCGGCGACGGGGCCAGCGGCGCGGGCGGAGCAAATGCCGCGGCCGGCAACGGCCGCGGCGCCCCCACGGGAGCCGGGGTCACCCTAAAGGGAAGTCCCGGCGCCGTCGACGGCTCCAGCAGAGGCTCCCCGGAACCCCACGGCGCGGCCATGGTGAAGTATCTCGACGTTCCCGTGGCCCAGGCCGGCAGTAATACCGTCCCCACGTCCGGGTTCAGCGCGCTGATCATCATGCCGCCGCCCACGTAGATTCCCACATGCGACCAATGATCAGGTCCATCCTGATTCTGCGCTACCAGGTCCCCGGGCTGCGGCGCCGATGTCGGAACCATGACTGTCCACTGTTCCGTCCGAGGCAGATTGAGACCGGCCTGCCGGTACGCCCACTGCACAAATCCGGAACAGTCCCAGCCAAGAAGAACGCTGGTCCCGCCCCAAACGTAGGGGTGCCCCAGTCCCGCATACGCTGCCCTGACCACAGCGAGCTGCCCGGTCGCGGAGAGCGGGGCGACGCGGTCCCGCGCTGGAAGCGGGAACATCTGCGTTGGCCAACCGGTTGCGGGTGCCGGTGCCGAGAGCACGGGACTGCTGGCGAACACCAGCTGGGCGCCGGACGGCGCCAAGACGGCCGCCGTCGTCCTCCCACCGAGCGCCGTGCTGGCTGGACTGTCGATCACGCCCGGTTGCAGTCCATCCGCGTAGGTGGTCCTCAGCGGATCTGTGCTTCCCGTTCCGACGCTGAGGAGGCCGATACCGACCAGGAACGCGCACGCGGAAGTCAGTGCAGTGCGGCGGCCTTTACGCGGGGCCAAGGGAACGGGACACAAAAGCTACCTCCTGAGGCTCGGCCAACGGTAGTACCGAGGGTACGCCGAATGAGGCCGGAGGCAATAGGTACTTTTCAGGCCATCAGCAGATGGTGGAACGGCCATTAAAATCCTTCGGTGTCCACCGGAAAGCGCGACTGCAGCTGCTCACCGTCGGCGTGGCTGTAGGCGGTGACGATGCGTCCCCTGCCTAACCCTCCGATGGATGAGGCTGGGAAGTCCGCGGTGACTGTGGTGCCGTCAAGAGTGACACCGGAGTGGTTGTGGTGTTCCTGGTCCACCTGCTCGTGGTTGAACGTGGAAAAGTCCACCAGATCGCCGTTGACGAATTCAATGGACAGCCGGCGCTGGTGTGAATAGTCCTCACTGGCGGCAACCATTCCCATCAGATAACTGCCATGCGTCGGCATGGACTTGCTCAGTTGGAAGCGTACGCACAGCCTGTCGCCGTTTTCCTGTGCAGAAACACGGATCAGCTGCGGAACGCTGGAATGTGGAGTGCTCATGGCCGAAGTCCCTCGTGTGATGGTCCGATAGCTCGGAGCGTAGCACCGGCCCGGCCCTGCAGCTACCCGCGGGGCCCCGACGACGCGGATCAGCGACGAGGCCCTGCAGGGTCAACCCGCGGGCCACACCCGAATAGTCCGACGGCTGGTTCGGCCAGCGGCACGCTTGATCAGCGGGTCTACCGGCCGGAGGCGCGGATAATCCTGCGCTGCGTGGCCACGGAAATCGCGGCCGTCCGGTTATCCACGCCCAGCTTCTCGTAGATGTGCACCAGATGCGTCTTGACCGTCGCCTCCGAGATGAACAGGGCCTTGGCGATGGCACGATTGGACATTCCGGTGGCCAGCAGCTCCACCAGCTGCACTTCCCTCGCGGACAATGCCGGCTCGGGGTTTCGGATCCGCCCCATCAGCCGGGCCGCCACCTCTGGGGCCAGCGCGGTCTGTCCGGCCGCGGCAGACATTACCGCCTGCAGGATCTGTTCCGGCGGCGCGTCCTTGAGCATGTATCCGCTGGCCCCGGCCTCAACCGCTGCCAGGATGTCCGCGTCCGTGTCATACGTGGTCAGAATCAGCACCGGGGGCGGCGACGGCAGGGATCTGATCTTTGCGGTGGCGGTGACACCGTCCATCCCGGCGCCCATCTGCAGATCCATCAGCACCACGTCCACCTGCTCACCCAGCGTCGTCAGGCGCGCCAGCTCGCGCAGGGCGGCGCCGCCGTCGGCTGCTTCCGCGGCGACCGTTATGCCCTCGAAATCGGTGAGCATGGCGCGCAGCCCGGCGCGCACCACGGGGTGGTCATCAACCAGCAGCAGTCGGATTTCAGACATCGTTCCCCTTGTCTGCGGGGCCATCCCGGACGGCACTATCGCGATCGACGACCTCCAATTCGTCGCCGTCCCCGACACCATTTTCCAGACCGGCGCCTTCACGGTCGCCCCTATCCGGCGGAACGGCCGGTTCCAGCGGCAGGCGCAAAGCCACCACGGTGCCTTCGCCGGGAGCGGATTCCAACGCCAGCGTCCCGTTCTGCGCTCCGACGCGCTCACGCAGGTAGCGCAGCCCGTATCCACTGCCGTCCGCCCGCGCCGGCGCCGGCGCCGGATCAAAGCCCACGCCGTCGTCGTAAATGTCCATCGTCACTTCACTCCCCAGGAAGCTGAGGGTGACGACGGCGGTCCCGGCCTTCGCGTGCAGCCAGACGTTGGCCAGGCTGGACTGCGCCGCGCGCAACAGGGTGACCTGGTACGGCTGCGGCAGCTCCACGGGTTCGCCATCGAGCTCGAACCTGCAGCGCAGGCCAACGCCGCGGGCGGCCGCCTCCGTCTCCGTCTTCTCGCAGAGCCGGCGCAGGCTCTCCACCAGCGACGACTCCTGCAGCTGCGGGGACGACAGGCCACGGACAAAGTTCCGGGCCTCGGCCAGCGAATCCGCCGCGGTCTGCTGCACCATCGCCAACCGGTTCCGCGCGGTAAACGGATCCCCGGTGCTCAGCGATTTATCCGCGGCCCGCGAAAGCAGCACGATGCTGGAAAAACCCTGCGCCAGTGTGTCGTGGATTTCACGGGCCAGCCGCTCACGCTCGGCCAGCACACCGGCGTCGTGCTGGGTTCTTGCCAGTTCGGCCCGGGTCCGGCGGAGCTCATCCGCGGCACGGCGCTGGAGTTCGCCCTCCAGGTACAGCGCCCGGTAGGCGATCCCGGTTGCGATCGAGAAAACGGCGCCGAGCACCGGCCCCACCACGGCCGCCCCCGCCGGTACGGCAGGCCCGCTGGCGGCCCACTGCGACGCGATGACGGCCGCGGTCATGAGCGCAACGGTCACTATCGCCAACCGACGCGGGAGCACGTGAATATGCAGGAAGAACAGCGGAAACGCCAGCCAGGAGAATTCGGCACTTCCGGCGAGCAGGACGCCCCAGAGTGCGGTGACCGCGGCCAGCCAGAAGATGGCATACCTGCCCGGATCCAGCGCGGAGAGTCCTGCCGCGTACCGCTTTTCGAGCACGGTTCCGGCCAGATACACCAGCGCCAGAAGGACGGCGACGGCCAGCAGCGCCCAGCGTGCCGGGCCATCCGGGACCGTGGTGAGGAGCCGGACGACGGCGATCGTCAGCAGCAGCGCGAAGCCGACATGCAAGGTGACCCGCAGGAAACGCAGGATCAGGACGCTGGAGGAGGCGGGGCTGCCCGCTGCGGCCGGCGCGGGGACTGGTTCCGGGGCAGGCATAGCACCAGCTTAGGCGCTGCCGGAGACGAGTGGATCATCCGAATGGTTGATGGGGCGATCAGCCGCCCGGTCAGCGGGGATCATCCGACTCCCCGATGTTGAAGGCACTGATCGGCGGGAAAGTGGAAGTACGAGATGTTCCGCCGCTTCGGCACCCGACTGAAAGAAGAAAAACCGTGTTTCTCGCCATCCGCGATATCCGCTTTGCGAAGGGCCGTTTCGCCCTCATGGGCGGCGTCGTCGCCCTGATCACCGTGCTGCTGGTCATGCTCTCCGGCCTCACTGCCGGACTGGGCAATCAGTCAACGTCTGCCATCGCGGAGCTTGGCGCCAGCAGCAGCACCACGGCGGTCGACACCATCGCATTTGGCGCACCCGGCAGCAATGATCCCAAGGCATCCTTTACGGAGAGCGAGGTGACCGCCGCACAGGTGCAAAGCTGGAAGACGCAGCCGGGCGTGGCCAATGCCGAGCCTGTTGGCATCAGCCAGACCCGTTTCCAGGGTGCCGGCGGCAACAACGGGACCACCAATGTGGCGGTCTTCGGTGTCCAGTCGGGCGGCAGTCTGGCCCCCGCGCCCGTAACCGCAGACACCGTTGTCATCGGTAAAACCGTGGCAAAGGACCTTTCACTCTCGGTCGGCGATAAGGCCAGTGTGGGCGGTACCGAGCTGACCATCAGCGCCATCGTCGATGACCAGTGGTACTCACATACCGGTGTCGTGTGGACCGCCCAGCCCACCTGGGCCGCGCTGGCGCACCTGACGGACAAGGATCAGGTGGGCACGGTCCTCGCGGTCAGCTACGCCGATGGGGCTGTGACTGGTGACAGGGTCGATGAGGCTGCGGCCAACAGCGCCGCCAACACGGTGAGCACCTCCCGTACCGGATCCTTCCAGGCCCTGGGTTCCTACAAGAGCGAAAACGGCTCGTTGATGCTCATGCAGGCGTTCCTTTACGGCATCTCCGCCCTGGTGATCGTGGCCTTCCTGACGGTCTGGACCGTCCAGCGGACCCGCGACATCGCGGTCCTAAAGGCGATGGGCGCCTCCGGCTCCTATGTGCTCCGGGACGCCATCACCCAGGCGGCCATCGTCCTGCTCGCAGGAGCCGCCATCGGTGGCCTGATCGGCATCACCGGCGGCTTCTTCGCCGCGACGGCCGCACCCTTCCTGGTTTCACCCGCCACCACGCTGCTGCCGATTGTGGGCATTGTGCTGCTGGGACTGGCCGGCTCCGCCCTGGCCGTCCGCCGGGTGACCAAGGTGGACGCGCTGATTGCCCTCGGCGGCAACTAACCACAATCTGAGGTGCCCGCGATGGGGCCCCTCAACGAAAACACCCCCGATATGAGCACCTCAGTTCCTGAAAGGACCTTCCTCATGACTTCCACCACTCTCGGCCCGCTCTCCCCGACACCGACACCTACACCGACGCGCACCGGCGCACCGTTGGGCCTCATCAACGTCACCCTCGAATACCCGGACGGCGAGGGAACCATCAAGGCGATGGACGACGTCAGCATGGAGGTCAGCGCCGGCCAGATGATGGCCCTCGTCGGGCCCTCGGGTTCGGGCAAGTCCAGTCTGCTGGCGGCGGCCGCCACCCTGGTCCGCCCCACCAGCGGACTGGTGATCATTGACGGCACCGACGCGACGGGCCTCAAGGACAAGGAACTCACGACGCTGCGGCGCGACAAGGTCGGCATCATTTTTCAACAGCCAAACCTGCTGGCCGCACTGACTGCAGCGGAACAGCTCGTTATCGGCGACCACCTGCGCGGGAAGCCGCTCAAAGCGGCACGGTCGAAGGCCGCCGGGCTGCTGGACATCGTCGGTCTGGCGTCGTCGGCCAACAAACGCCCGCACCAGCTCTCCGGGGGTCAGCGCCAGCGTGTCAACATTGCCCGCGCCCTGATGGGCGACCCGACGGTGCTGCTGGTGGATGAGCCGACGGCGGCGCTTGATCATGAGCGCAGTGACGCCATTGTCCGGCTGCTGCGCCGGGTCACGGACGAATTCCAGCTGGCCACCGTCATGGTGACCCACGACACCGAGTTTGTTCCGCTTACGGATGCCGTGGCCACGATGCGCGACGGCAAGCTGTCCGCCGCCGTCCCGACGCATTCCTGATCCGGCCGGAAATACAGCGGAGTACCCCGCAGGGGACGGAATCCGGGCGCCGCTGTTACCCGCGGCGCCCGGGCCCTGACCGGCGTGCCCCGCGCCGAGCTCATTTTCAGCATGCCATACTGAAATTTGAGCGCAACGGAAGAGAGGGAGCGGCACCGCCCGACCGCCACCGGGCGGACCACGGGGCGTCCGGCCGAGATCATGAAAAAAAGACCCTTAGTGGTACGCCTGGTGGGAGCCGCGCTGACGCTTGTGCTCCTGTGGCAGGGCCTCGCCACCGTCAGCTATCTCAGCGGTTCCAGCCAGCTCGCAAATATTGCCGGTAAGGGCACCATCTATGCCTACATGACCCCCCTGTTCAAACAGTACTGGTCGGTATTCGCCCCCGATCCGATCCAGGTGGATACGGAGCTTCTGGTCCGGGCCCAGATCAACGGCACAGACACCGAGTGGTTCAATATCTCCCAGGCCGACGTGGACAGGTCCATCCTGCACCAGCCCGTGCCCTCCCGGCTGTACCTGACCAACTTCCAGCTCACCTCGCACTATCAGGTATCCGCCGGGCTGCTCCCGCAGAACCTGCAAAACGTGCCGAAGCAGCCATTCGTCGGATCCGACTGGCTGGAACGGATGAAGAAGGATCTGGCCGATACCGGCTCAGCCGCGGACGCCGCGGCCGTCACGCAGTTCGTTAAGGATGAAACGGCGATGACGTCCATGGTCAGCTCCGTGGCCCGGGCACGCTGGGGCGACGGTGTCACGGCGGTCCAATTCACGATCCGGACCATCCCGGTAAAACCCTACGCCGAGCGGAACAATAACGACTATCAGGTCACGGCGACGGATTTCGAAGCGGGCTGGCGCGGCGTCATCCAGGTTCCAGACATAGATTTGGCCGCCATCGAGGCCATGTACGGCACGAAGGCGGCACCCCATGTCAGCAACTAATACGTCGTCGGCCCCCGCCGCCGGAACAGCCGAAGCGCCGAAGCTCAACGTCGTCGGCAGGCTCGAATCCTGGCTGCTGGACGGAAAACGCGCCAAGTACGGCACATCCATCCTGCGTATTCTGCTCGGCGTGTCCGTGGTCGCGATCGTTGCCACCAATTTCATGGACCGTAAATACATCTGGGGTACCGCCTCTGGCTGGGCGCAGCCTTACCGCAATGACAGCATCTGGAACTTCTGGCTGTTCAAGTACTTTAACGCCGGTGACCCTGATGCCCTGCTGCTGGCCAAACTGGTGCTGCTGGCCGGTTTCGGCGTACTCATGGTGCTCGGCTGGCGGACCCGCATCGTTACGCTGGTGACGCTGCTGATGTTCATCTCGCTGGCGGCCCTGGGCCCCACCTCCTCGGACTCGGCGGATAATGCGCTGCGCATCATGATGATCTACAGCTTCTTCACCGACGGTTCGCAGCGGTGGTCCCTGGACGCGCGGCGCCGCCGGATCCGCAGCGAGAAGTCGTCCGCCGCACGGCGTCAGTCACTTATCGCCCGGACCGCGGCACCGGACTGGTTTGGCATCATCGTGCACAACCTCGCCGTCGTCGCCATCGGCGCACAGGTCATCATCATCTATCTGGTGGCCGGGGTCGCAAAGGCCCGCGGCACCCTGTGGCGCGACGGCACGGCGATCTATTATCCAATGCATGCGGAGAACTTCAGTCCGTGGCCGCAATTGAACCACCTGCTGGTGGCCAATGATTTAATGGTGCATCTGATTTCCTGGGGCTCGGTGGCCATTCAGGTGCTGTTTCCGCTCCTGCTGCTCACCCGCTGGACCCGGCGTCTTGCTGTTCTCGGACTTATCGCCATGCATGCCGGCATCGGCGTCTTCTTGGGTCTGAGTGTCTTCTCCTTGTCCATGGTGGCCGCGGATGTCATCTTCGTGCGTGACTCGACCATAGACTCCGTCGGTGGCTGGCTCCGCGGTAGGCGTAAGCGCCGGCCGGGTGCGGTGCTGGAGCCAGCCCCGACGGGCACCCCGGAAGCCAGGAGCGCCGAACGTCGGGACCCGGACGGACAGGACCCGGACGGACGGAGTACGGCGCCGCCGACCACCTCCGCCGCAATGCCGGCGGACAGGCCCGCGGAATCGGGCCCGGCTGCCTCCTAACAGGCTCAGCCGCGACACCGAAAAGCCAACGGTCAGACGCCGAGCTCCGGCGCCGGCAGCGCGAAAATGTCCTTGAGTGCACTCTGCGCCGCGTACCAGCCGCACAGCCCGTGCACGGCGGGGCCCGGCGGGGTCGACGACGAACAAAGGTACACACCCTTCGCCGGCGTGCGCCACGGATTGGCCGAAACCACGGGACGTTTGATCAGCTGCCGCAGTGTCACCGCTCCGGCACTGAAGTCCCCGCCAATGTAGTTCGGGTTGTACCGGCTGTATTCGTCGGCGGTGATCGTGTTCCGGGCGACGATGATGTCCCGGAACCCGGGTGCAAAGCGTTCAATCTGCGCGGTGATCCCCTCGGTCACATCCACCGTCGAGCCGGCCGGAACATGGGTGTAGGTCCACAGCACCTGGCGTCCGGCGGGTGCCCTGCTGGGGTCATAGGGGCTCGGCTGGCTGACCAGCACGTAGGGGTTGGCGGGGTGGATTCCGGCAGCCACCTCCGCCTCGGAGCGGGCGAGTTCCGCCCGGCTCCCGCCCAGGTGCAGGGTGGATGCCGCGGCCAGCTCGGCATTGCTCCAGGGCACCGGTCCGGAAAGCGCAAAATCCACCTTGCTGGCGGCATTGCCGTATGTGAAGGATGCCAGGGCCCGCAGGTACGACGGCGGCAGCTCGTCGGCCGCGATTCTGGCCAGGGACGCTGCGGAGACATCCAGCAGTACAGCCTTCGCACCCGAGTCCGCGCGGGCTTCGGCCAGTGTTGTGATGGTTGTATTGAGCACGATCTCACCGCCGCGAGCCAGCAGATCCGCCGCCATGGCATCCGCGATGGCCTGGGATCCGCCCAGCGGGACAGGCCAGCCCCGCCCGTGGGCATGCGCACCCAGCAGCATCCCCGCGCCGGCGGTGGAAAGCCTCGGCATTTTGCCGATCGAGTGGGCGTTAACGCCCGCGATCATCGCTGGCGCGACGTCCTCCCGGAAGCGTGCATTCCACAACGGCGTGCCCTGCTCCAGCGTCCGCAGCCCGTATACCAGCGCGGCCAGCGGGTTCCGAGGCATCCGCAGCAGCTGGTGCTGGGTAAAATCCGTGACGCCATCCAGCAGCCGCACGATCGGGGCGAACAGCGCCCGGTAGGCGTCCCCGTCGCGCCCGAGTCCGTCGGCGGTACGGTCAAGGTCCCGGTAGGCGATGCCGGCCCTGCCGCCGTCCAGCGGGTGTGCGTAGGAAATCTCCGGCACCACCAGCTCTATCCGCTTATCGAGTTCGAAGGCCTGGAAAAACGGTGAGGCCAGTGCCATCGGGTGCACCGCGGAGCAGACGTCGTGCAGGAATCCGGGGAGAGTGAGTTCGGAGCTGCGCGTTCCGCCGCCGATGCCGGCGCCCATCTCATAGACCCGTACCTTCAGTCCGGCCCGCGCCAGCGTGAGCGCTGCGGCAAGCCCATTGGGGCCGGAACCAACGACGACGGCGTCAGTCATGGTCTGCCTCGGGCGTAACTGCGGCTGCCGTGGTGGCACGCCTGGTCAGTCTCTTCAGCAGGGCCCTGGCCCGGACAAGACCGCGGCGTACGGCCACGAATCCTTCGCGTCGCAACCGCAGGGCAGTGCAGAGAGCACCATAGTGCAGCTTCTTCACCGGCACGTCGAATGTCGTCGGCAGGACCACAACGTTTTTGGAGAAATTGCGCTTAAAGGTCGTGACGTTGGCAAGCGACGGGTAGGTCTCGCTGACGATTCCGGTCAGCGAGCAGCTCGTGTTTCCGTTGGCCTTAAGCATCCGGAAACTCTCCCACAACAGCAGGTAGGGGGCAAAGGCCTTCCGCGCCCGGGCGGAACTCGCGGCAAAGTAGTAGACGGCATATCCGCGGTATTCTGTGCTGATCAACCAGCTCTGCGGCTTGCCGTCCAGATAGGCCACCAGCAGTTCCGTGTAATCTGCCAGCGAGCTCAGCAAGGTCTCGTAGTAGGCGGAGCCGAAGGCAGAAAACCCGTCACGCGCGGCCGTTTCCGCCATGATCGGGTACAGCTCCCGACGGAATACCTCCATCCGGTCGGCCCGCTCGATCCTGCGGATCTCCACCCCGGCGCGGGTCGCCTTGCGGATGCTCTGCCGGGCGTTGGGACGGAATCCGGCCAGCATGGCCTTTTCGTCCTGCGTTAGGTCCACCACAATTTCACGGTCATACCAGCCCGGTTCCAGGGCCTTGGCCACCCCCGGCTGAGGATGTTTCACCTGCAGGCGCAGGAAGACGGGACTGACCCGCGCATCACGGTCAAACTGGCCACGGATGGTGGCCACAAAACGCCGCTCTGCCGCGGGCGTCCGGGCCACGAACCAGACGGGCCCATTAACCACCACCATCGATTCGCGCAGACGGCGGGTGGAATGCAGATAACTGGCCAGCACTGCTGGCCCGTCGCCGTCGTCCTCAAAATAGGCGAAAATCCCAAATGGCTTCCGGCCCGTTTCGCGCTCAAAGACGGCCCACTGCGGCGTCTGCTCGAGTGGCACCAGCGTGTCCGGATGTCGGGCAACGAGTTCGTCAAAGCGCGCCGCGGTCAGCTCTTCGTAACGATAGTGCTCGGTGGTCACCGGGGGAATTCTCCTTGGGGTTGCTCTCAATCAACTGGATCCATGCTGTCGTGATTCATACTGGCTTCATCCGTACTGGCGTGATTCGTACTGGAGTGAGTCATGTTGGCGTGACTCGTACGGCTCGGATTCGTGCCTCCGCAATCGACCGATTCCGGTGTTGACCCTTGGGTGAATTCCGCGCCTGCGGTTCCGTTCAGGGCCTTCGTTCCGTTCAACACTACCCGGGACCAACCCGTGCCCACGGTGAACCGGTCAGGGGCAAATTCCAACATGCCCGCCTGCGGATCGTCGCTTCCCAGACGCCGCACCACATCGGACTCGGGCCGCAGGATCTCCCGCACCACCAGTGCCATCACGGCCAGAGTCGCCCCGACATGCAGCAGCACTGCCAGCACGAAATACGGCATGTCGATGGCGTGCTGCGCATTTCCATCTCCGAGTTCACGGCCCAGGAACAGCAGCAGCGCCAGGTAGTGGAGAACCTCCACCGCCTGCCAGCTGAGCACCGTGCGCCATTTGGGACGCGCCAGCGCCAGCAGCGGCAGCAGCCAAAGGACGTGCTGGGGTGCGGCATGCTTGTCCGTCAGGCAATAAGCCGCGACCAGCAGGAACGCGAGCTGCGCCAACCGTGGACGGCGCGGAGCGGCCAGCGCTAACCAACCGATGCCCAAAACCGCCAGCGTCAGCAGGATCAGCTGGGCAAGGTCAACGGCCACGGTGCCCATTCCCGCCCCGCCCAACCGTTCCGCGACCAGTTTGTAGGCCTTGTAGATGGAGGATTCACTGGGCTGGTTATCCAGTCCGATATTCAAGTAGGCGCGCCATGTGCCGAAATTCAGGACCAGGACCGGCAGCATGATAACAAGCCAGGCGACGACGGCGGCGGTCACCGCCTCGAGCAGCGGAAGCCACCGGCGGGTCCGGATGCTCAGCATCAGCAGGGCCACCAGGATCAGCAGGGCATACGGCTGGGCGCAGACGGCCAGCCCCAGCACGGCGCCTCCGGCCACGTTCCGCCGCCGCGCAAACAGCAGCATGCCCACGGAAACCAGGCCCACAGCCCACATGTCCCAGCTGGTCAGTGCGGTAAAAAGAAGCACCGGGCTGGCCGCCACGATTGCCGCATCCCACGGGCGGCGCCGCGCCGTGCGCGCGGTGGCCACGACGGCAAGGATCCACATCGCAATGATCAGGACGGCGTTGAGATCAAAAAAAGCCAGCTGACGCGGAGCGCCCGCACCGGCGGCAGTGGTGAGCCATGCCGTGATTCCGGCGACCCCGCCGGTCAGCGGCGGGTAGTCAAAGGTGGCGTTGGGACCGAAGTACGGAAAGAAAACGGCCAGGCCCTTTTCCTTGAAGACATTGGGTATCTCGGACCAGCACGTGGTGGAGTACTGATCCGGTGTGCTCCAGCCGGACTGGCGACAATGGAATTTCAACAGCACCGCCAGGATTCCAGACGCCACGACCATAATGATCAGCACCCGTTCGACGGTAAAGAATCCCGGACTGACAACGCCCGGCGCACTCCGGCGTCCCAGCGGGCCACCAACCACCTCGGTCATACGGCTCAGCAGCGCATCACCGCGGGTGGGAACGGCGATGCGGACGCGCCGGCGGCGCGCGTGGGGTTCGGAATCCTGCATGATTGCGAGCTTACCGGCTGGTGCTGACAAAGGAGGGCAGCATATCCGGAACCGTACCCCGGGCCGCTACCTGATATTGATGACGTTCAGTCCCGCAATGTCACGTTCGTGCTTTGACGGATCTGATCGACCCGGTCCTGATCGATCGGAGTGGCGAAGACCCGTTAACCGGTGATAATCATATTCATATCTTGGACCTCCTTCTTGTCTCGTGCGGCTTACGTTCACGCTGATTGCGGTGAACTCATTCACCGGGCTACCCCATAAAGCGCGTATTTGACCACACCATTCATAAAGTTTCTCAAGAAAGTTATAAGGACGGTTGAATTCCGCGTCTGCAGGCACTGTTCAGAGGCCCCATTGCTCAATCGCGGGAGTGCGTTTGTCCCAGCCGAGGGTGCAAATTTTGGCTGTGCCCAACAAAAAGTGCCGGCCCTCAAACGCATCCAATTCAAGCCAGCGTGCGGCCAGCACCCGAAGGAAGTGCCCGTGGGCTACCAGTAGGGCATTCCCTACCATTGCCCCGTCCGGCTGGGTGCTCAATACCCGCGCAATGATGCCATCCGCCCGCGAGGCTACCTGGGCAAGTGTTTCCCCGTTGGGTACACCGTCCTTCCAAATCAGGTAGCCGGGGTTTTCCGCTCTGACCTCGGCGCTGTTGATGCCCTCATAGTCGCCGTAGTCCCATTCATGTGCGGCGGGTTCCACGATCGCGTCGGGGAACCCGGCGAGACCGGCCGTACGACGTGCCCGCTGCAACGGAGACGTCAATACCAGGTCAAAATCCACACCCTGCAGGGCCGCCTTGGCCGATAGTGCCTGTTCTTCACCGAGCTCCGTTAGCGGCAGGTCCGTCAAACCCGTGTACTGCCCGCTCCTGGACCATTCGGTTTCCCCGTGCCGCAGCAGCCAGAGCTTGGGTGGTGCAGTCTCGGATGAGCGTGTCGCTGCGTCTGAATCAACCCTCATGGTGTTCCTCCATTGACGGTGCATCTGGTATTCCGGAATGGACGTCCCTTGACCGGGGACCCGCAGTCTGACCGTCGCCGGTCCCGTCACCCGCGCTGCCGCCGTCGGTCCTGTCCCTGACAACGGCGGCCTCGGGCTGCTGCGACCACCACAGGCGAAGACGACGTTCTGCCTCCGCCTGATCCATCGGACCGTCTTCCATTCGCTCCTCGAGCAGGAATTTGTAGGCCCGCCCCACCATGGGCCCGGGGTTCAAGCCCAACAAAACCATAATCCGGGCACCGTCAAGGTCCGGGCGGATCGAGGCCAGCTCTTCCTGCTCGTGCAGCACCGCGATTCTTTGCTCCAGGTCGTCGTAGGCAAAGGAGAGCCTGTCGGCCTTACGCTGATTGCGGGTCGTGACATCCGACCTTGTCAGTCGGTGCAGCCGCGGCAGCAACGGTCCGGCATCCGCGACGTACCGGCGAACGGCGGAATCCGTCCACTCCGCCTCACCATAGCCATAAAAGCGCATATGCAGCTCCACCAGGCGCGCAACGGCCTTGATGGAATCATTGTCGAAGCGCAGCGCTCTCATCCGTTTCGCCGTCAGCTTGGCGCCCACCACGTCGTGGTGACGGAAGCTCACCGCACCGCCGGGTTCAAAGCGCCGTGTGGGCGGTTTCCCCACGTCATGCATCAGGGCGGCGAAGCGGAGCACAAAGTCGGGGCCCGGCACCGCGCCGTCCGGGCCGGTCTCCAGCTCCGCGGCCTGTTCCAATACCTGCAGTGAGTGCTGGTAGACATCTTTGTGCCGGTGGTGCTCATCTGTTTCCAGCTTTAGCGCGGGAACTTCCGGTAGCACCTGCTCCGCCAGCCCGGTATCCACCAGAACATCGATCCCGGCACGCGGATCGGCCGCACAGATCAGTTTGACCAGTTCATCACGCACCCGCTCCGCGGAAATAATACCGATCCGCGCTGCCATCGCGGTCATCGCCGCGTGCACGTCCGGGTGAATCGTCATGCCCAACTGGGCGGCGAAGCGGGCGGCGCGCATCATCCGCAGTGGATCATCTGAGAACGACGATTCAGGGGCGGCCGGTGTCCTGAGCAGTCCTGCGCGCAGGTCCCGGACACCGCCGAAAGGGTCCACTAGTTCCATGGATGGGAGACGCAGTGCCATCGAGTTAATGGTGAAATCGCGCCGCTGCAGATCATCCCGCAGGGATTTACCGAACGCCACCGAAGGCTTGCGGGAGTCCACCTCATACGCCTCAGCACGGTAGGTGGTGACTTCAATCGTCAGCGGTTTGCCGTCGCGCCCGTTCTTCCGGAAGGCAATGGTGCCGAAGGCGCGGCCGATCTCCCAATGAGCATCCGCCCACTTCTTGGCCACCCGCAGGGTCTCTTCCGGGGTGGCATCGGTGGTGAAATCCAGATCCGGAGAGCCGCGCCCCAGAAAGAGATCGCGGACCGGCCCTCCCACCAGCGATATTTCATGCCCGGCGGCCACAAAGAGCTGCCCCAGTTCGAGTACGACCGGGTCCAGCGACGAGCTATCAAGATCTTGCACCATAGTTCTTTAACAATGCCAGACTTTTTGCTGACGGCCGGGTTCTGCACTCGCACGGGGGTGCAGAACGGAGCGGACAGTCTGTCCTCATCTGCGCGCAAAGGTAGTTAGAGTGGAGGTCATGGCCCACCCAGTTCCGAGCGCTCCGAAGAGGACACCGTTGCCGTCGGCAATCGGTGCCCACATCGCGCCCGGAGGACACCATCAGGTGTCGGCGCTCCCGACCGTGGAAGAGATTTCGGCCGGCGGCGTAGTGGTGGACAAGGCCGACGACGAACTACGGGTTGCGATTATCGCGCGCCTGAACCGCGGGGGCCGGCTTGAGTGGTGCCTGCCCAAGGGCCATCCCGAAAACCAGGAAAACCATGAACAGGCAGCCGTCCGCGAGATTGAGGAAGAAACGGGCATCCGTGGCCAGGTATTGGCGCCGCTGGGCAGCATCGATTATTGGTTCACCGTCAGCGGGCACCGCGTCCACAAGACGGTGCACCACTACCTGTTGCGCGCGATCGGAGGGTACCTGACCATCGAGAATGATCCGGACCACGAAGCGGTGGATGTCGCCTGGGTGAAACTGGCCGACCTGCCCAAACGGCTCTCCTTCCCGAACGAACGCCGGATCGCCGATCTGGCCAAGGACATCCTGCCTGCAGACTTTTAGCCCCTCAATGAGATGATGGGTGGCGATGACTAAGCAAGAAGCAACGGATCCGTCCTCCGGTCCCGCCATCCCCCCAGCGTCCGGCACGGGCATTCTCACTGCTCCCACGATGGCCCGTTCCAGCGCCAACATGGCCGCTGGTACGCTTGCCTCCCGCGTCCTCGGCTTCGTCAAGGGCATGATCCTGGGCGTTGCGGTGGGCGGCTCACCGGTCGCCAGCATTTTTGATGCGGCCAACAACCTGCCCAACATCATTTATCTCTTGGTGGCCGGCGGAGTGTTCAACGCCGTGCTTATCCCTCAGATCGTCAAGGCCAGCAAGCGACCTGACCGCGGAGCGGACTTCATTTCCCGGATCCTCACGCTCGCCGTGATTCTCCTGTTGGCCGTCACCGTGCTGCTCACCGCTGTCGCCCGTCCCGTCATGATGCTGACCACTGACTTCACGGAACAAAAGCTCTCGCTGGTCACCGCCTTCGCCGCCTTGCTCCTGCCGCAAATATTCTTCTACGGCTTCTACTCGCTGTTGGGTCAGGTCCTCAACGCGCACGGCACCTTTGCGGCCTACGCTTGGGCCCCGGTCGTGAACAACATCATCGCCATCGCCGGGCTGGTGACGTTCATCGCCGTTGCCGGCAGCAACGCCTTCTCCCCGCACTCTGTCGAAAACTGGACATCAACCCAGACGCTGATCCTGGCCGGTTCTGCCACGCTCGGGATTGTGCTCCAATCTTTGGTGCTGCTCTGGCCGCTGAAAAGGCTCGGTCTGGGACTGCGGCCCAGGTTCGGCTGGCGCGGCGTGGGGCTCAAGGCCACGGGCAAGATCGCAGCCTGGACCATGGGGACCATGGTGATCGGTAATCTCACGTTCCTGCTGATCGGCTATGTTGCCACGATTGCCACGGCCGCTCAGACAGATGAAGGCAACGGGACGCCGATCGCGGGCAATTTTGAGCTCAGCCGCGCCACCGAGGTGTACATTCTGCCTCACTCGGTGGTTGCGCTCTCGATTGCCACGGTGCTGTTCACCAGAATTGCCCGAGCTGCGGCCGACAAGGACGACGACGGCGTGCGCACCTTTCTCTCGCAGGGACTGCGGACCATCGGTGTCGCCACCGTCTTCGGTGCCGTCGCACTGCTGGTGCTTTCGGGCCCCTTCGGCATGCTGTTCAGCGGCGGCAACCGGCAGACCGCCTTGAATATCGCCATCACGCTGGCCATCCTGGCGGTCGGCTCACCCTTTTTGAGCGCGAATTTCATGATGAACAGGGTTTTTTACGCCTCCGAGAACGCCAAGACACCATTCATCATTCAGTGCCTGCTGATCATTTTCGGTGTCGGCACAGCGGTTGCGGCAGCATTCCTACCCAAAGACGTCATCATTTTTGGCCTCGCCCTGAGTTACACGCTGGGCAATATACTCGCCGTAGCCGTAAGCCATCTGTTTCTGCGGTCCCGACTGGGTAACTACGGAACGGCTGGCATTTTCCGTTCTCATCTGAGGTTTGCGGGAGCCGCTGCTGCTGCGGGAATTCTCGGCGCAGCAGTGTTGTGGGCCCTAGGCGGATTTGACCTGAATGGCTTTTCCTGGCATTCAATCGTGACCGCTGCGGTGACGCTCGCCGTCGTCGGACTCGTCATGGCGGTGACCTACCTGGCCGTGCTAAAGGTCTTCAAGGTCTCTGAACTGGCCGATTTCCTTAACCCTTTGTTGGCCAGATTCCGTGGACGGGTGCCCGTGCGCCGGTAGATGCCGGGACATCATATCGGAACCTACCGGGTTGATCCGATAGGATCGGAAGCTGATACGCCCTGCGCCGCCTTCCGGCGCGTGGGCGCCGCTGGTCTTTGAAGGAGGATGCGGTGTCACAATCCGTTGACGTGGGCTCTGTCCTCGGCGGACGCTACAAAGTGACCGCTCATGTCCTGGTCACCGCCGAGCACGATACCGTGCTGGACGGCGTTGATCAGGTCCTGAACCGACCCGTCAGTATTCTGGTGGCAGGCCCCGGTCATGCCGGGAACCTCACTATTGGTGCCCGTGAGGTGGCGACGGGAGAAAGACATGCGAATCTGCAGATCCTGGATCTGGGCACCAGCGATGGCGCCACTTATCTGATTTCCAACAAGAGCGCTGCGGCGGAGCTCCTTGATCTGGTGGTTCCGACCGAGCCTTTTGTCGAGCCCCTCTTCACCGACACGCTGGGAAACGAAATCTTCGGCATACCCCGGGCTGAATCGCCCGACAGCGCCGACGGATATGACTATGTCTACGAGGATGATTCCCCTGTAGAGCCCGGTGCCTCCACCCCTGCGTCCGCGTCCCGGGAGCAGGACGAGGCCGCTACCAGGTCCGCTCCGGCCTCATCCGCGATGGGCGGGAAAGCCACGGGCGCCGTTCCCCCGCAGCAGCCAGCGGCTGCTCCCTCGGAACGTCCCGCGCCGCCCGTGGTGCGTCCCACCTCGATCAAGGCCCCCCGCCGGCAGCCCGCCTCGTCAGCCCCTCCTGCCACCGCCAGCCACGCTCAACAGGGGACGTCGGCTGCGCCGCTCGTAAAAGAGCCCGTAGCACCGCCGGCTAAGGAGCCCGCAACACCGCCGGAGCCCTTAGCTCCCAAGGTGACCCTCTGGTCCGAAGAGGACTACGGGTTCCTTAACCACGAGCACGCCGCCGAGTCCGCCACGGGCACCGGGGCGAGGTCATCGGGAGCCGCCCGTGCGCCGTCTAGCTTCCCCGCTTCCGCACGGGAAGCTAGCGTCGAATTCGATGAAAATGCCGAGGAGGATGACGACGCGGCCAACGCTCCGCGGACGAGCGGGCGCTGGCTTGTCGGTGGCGTCGTCTCAATCATCATCGTCGCCGCACTGATTCTGGCCGTGACCAACCTCGGCAGTTGGTTCGGCGGCAATCAGAGCGCTGCTCCGGCATCGTCCCACTCGCAACAGCAGGCTTCGGCCAGTTCCTCCGCCACGGGTGCCGGTTCTCCCTCTGCGCGAGCCACACCGGCGGTTGTTCCGGCCATCGCTTCGGTTGCCCGTTTGAGTCCGGATGCCCCCACCTTGGGCCAGGAATTCGACAACAAACTTCCCACCACTTTTGACGGCAACCCTGCTACCTTCTGGCAGACACTGGAATTCTCCAATGACACGTTCGCCGGGCTAACGTCCAGCATCAATCTCGTTGTCACGTTAAAGGCAGCCGCAGATATCAGCACGGTGGCACTGGCCCAGCTCGGCGGGTCCGGCGGCAGCTTCAAGCTGCTGACCAACACCACACCGACGCTGGACGGTGCCACTGAGATCGGTACCGGCAGCTTCACGGCTCCCAGCATCACCCTCAGCGCGCCGCAAGGCACGAAGGCACAGTACGTCATCATCAGCTTTACCCAGCTGCCCAAGCAGCAGACGTTCCAAACGTATCCGTACGGTGTGAAGATCGCGGAAATCGTTATCAAGTAGGCGCGGTTGCGCACATAATCTGTGGCAGCGTCCGCAACCCATCTGGAATAAGGTCCGCCACGAATCAGTTGTGATGGTGGCAAGCCCACCCCAAATGGGCCCATCTATGCAGGAAGAGGTTCTCCGACCCGTGAACACCAAAGCAAGTCCGGCCCCAGAGGTTCGGGATGTCATCATTGTGGGTTCCGGCCCGGCTGGTTACACCGCTGCCGTCTACACTGCCCGCGCCAACCTGAAGCCGTTACTGATCGCTGGCTCGGTCACAGCCGGCGGTGAATTGATGAACACCACTGACGTGGAAAATTACCCCGGATTCCCCGACGGCATCATGGGTCCTGACCTGATGGAACAGTTCGAAAAGCAGGCCGAGCGGTTCGGCACCGAGATCATGTTTGAGGACGCAGCAACACTTGACCTTGCTGGCGAGGTGAAGACCATCACACTTGGAGACGGTCAGGTGTTTGCTGCCCGCTCCGTGATCATCTCGACCGGTTCCGCGTACCGGGAGCTGGGACTGCCCGATGAAAAGCGCCTGTCCGGCCACGGAGTCAGCTGGTGTGCCACGTGCGACGGTTTCTTCTTCAAGGACCAGGACATCGCCGTCATCGGTGGCGGTGACTCGGCCATGGAGGAAGCTCTGTTCCTGACAAAGTTTGCCCGCACCGTGACCGTCGTTCACCGCAGGGACACCCTGCGTGCGTCCAAGATCATGCAGGATCGGGCTCTGCAAAATGAGAAGATCAGCTTTATCTGGAACTCAGAAGTTGTTGGTGTCGACGGCGAAACCAAGGTCTCGGGTCTGCGCCTGAACAACCTCGTTACCGGAGTGAAGAGCCCCCTTGCCGTAACGGGAGTTTTCGTTGCCATAGGCAACGACCCAAGGATTGACCTCGTCAAGGACCAACTGACCCTGACCGCGGCCGGAACCATAGCCGTCGACGGCCGATCGTCCAAGACCAGTGTCCCCGGCGTCTTTGCCGCCGGGGACGTCATCGATCCGACCTACCGGCAGGCCATCACGGCGGCCGGCTCAGGGTGTGCGGCTGCCCTGGACGTGGAGCACTTCCTCTCCGACCTCGACTCCTGAAAACTTACTCGACTCCTGAAAACTTAAACGTAATACCCGTCCGAATCAGAAAGAGGATGCCATGAGCAATGCCAAGAGTGTCACCGATGCAACCTTCCAGGCAGACGTCATTTCCGCTGACAGGCCCGTAATTGTCGATTTTTGGGCCGAATGGTGCGGACCTTGCCGAAAATTGGGACCGATCCTGGATCAGATCTCGGTTGACTACGCGGACAAGATCGATGTGGTCAAGGTGGACATCGACGAAAACCCGGCCATTGCAGCCCAGTACGGCATAACGTCCATCCCTGCTGTCTATTTGTTCCAGGCCGGTGAAGTGAAAAGCACCGTCATTGGTGCCCGGCCGAAACAATACTTTGAGAAGGAATTTGCCGACTACCTGCAGTAATTTCCGCTAGAGAAATTTCAGCTAAAGAAGTTTCAGCTGGAGACGGGGTTCGGCAGCGCCTGGTGGACGGCGGCCGGACAAAGGCAAACGGACTTTAGGGAGCCGGTGCGGAGTGACCCGATGTGATGGGCAGTCCGCGCCGGCTTCTTTTGTTCGTGAACAGCCGTTTGTGAACGGCCGTTTGTGAACACTTGTTTGCGGACAATTGTTGCGGACAATTGTTGCGGACAGTTGTTTGCGGACCAGACGAATTGCTTTGATTCCGGACAACAACTCCGATGTCTCCCGGCGACGGTGGAACCGCCACTTCACTTGGCCCTGCACCGGGCCGGATCAGGTACAGTGCATATCCGAAGGTGGAACCCAATAACGCCGCCGAACCGTGACCCAGCCAGGGAGTGCTCGTGGGAAAAGCGCTCATGGGAAACGTGATGGAGCTTGCAGCGATTGCGTTCGTCGACTATTCGGTGCTCAGAATCGTTCCTGAGGAAACCCATCGGGCCCTCCGCCCCACGCCCAGCCGCAACGGGCAGCCCGAAAATGCCGGTCTGGAGGCTAGCGGCATCCGTTGGGTTCTGGATGCCCGGTGTGCTGGTTCACGGCCTGGCATCGTCCGAGGCGCGTTGGCCGGTAGTTTCGTTTCACGTGAAACGACCGAAGCGAACGGGCTCGCTGCTGGTGATCACGGAACGGCTCCGACTCCGGCGCCACCGCTTCGTCCGCAAACCCCAGACCTTAGTTGTGCGTTCGCGCCGCCACCTTTGCCGTATCTTTCAGGAGGGCGCCCGCTCCGGCGCACGACGCCTTCTTGGCTGGTGCAACGCAGCTTCTCAGAAATTGGCGCCTGTCGCTGCACGAGCAAATGCCAACATGAGCTTTCCGAGCCGGCCAACGGTCGCGTCTTCAATCTGCGTTGCAGCGGGAGCCAGCCCGATAATACTACCCGCAGGTCCACGCGCTCCCGATTTTCCCCTAACGTTTCCGTAGTTCCATCCTTGTTGATGTGGTGCAGGACGACAGCAGGAAAGCCCCTCTTGGGGCGATGGAGAGTACCGCGACGGACGCAGGACGGTAGGTTACCGCCAGCTAGGACCGCGGAGAGCACCGCGACGGACGCAGGACGGTAGGTTACCGCCAGCTAGGACCGCGGAGAGCACCGCGACGGACGCAGGACGGTAGGTTACCGCCAGCTAGGACCGCGGAGAGCACCGCGACGGACGCGGGACTGTACGGTACCGCCTCCTGGGCCGACAGAGAGCGACGCGACGGACGCAGAACACCAAAGAGGGTATGGGCGCCCGACGCAGTCCAATCAGCCCTTAGAAGCCCCTACAGCCGTGTTCCCAAAGGACCTCTCCGACGGCGGGAACATGCATCTAAGGGACGTCTCCGAGGCGTCAGCACCGACTTATTTACGGATGGAGGGTGAACTCGACTATGTCCTCGCTGCCGGTTGTTTCAGAGTCTGCCCCTATTCCCCAGCTCCCCTAAATAGAGCCAGTAAGACAGAGCCGGCGTCGTTCCCGCATTCCCTGCCGCCTCGGCTGCCTGGGGGCTCGCTGTTTCACGTGAAACCACGTGGTGGTAGCAGTACACGCCGGAAGCTATAGCTGCCCTTCGCGCACTTTCAGTCCCTGGAGGACGCCAGCCGCGTGATGAGGGCGTAGGACGATTCACGGGCGACGGGGGCAATGTTAATTTTAATCTGCTGGTACGCCGCGAATCCCCTCGTTCGAAGAATCGCTTTTGGCAATCCGAGTTGATTAATGCGGAGAGAATCACCCAGGGAGCTCGGCTACGTGCCTGCCATGTCCGTCTGCACGACTCGCCCATCCTTCCTCTCCAAGCTTGGAAGACCTCCTGACGGTGAATTTCGGTTTCACGTGAAACGGCTTGATCCGTTTCACGTGAAACGGTCTGATGTGCTCACTGTAGCGATGATCCTGCGGGCTCCATGTGCCCGAAAACTATCAATAAAGACCTGTTTGCATCCAAGTAATCTCCAAATTGTACGACTGCAGAAACCCCGGAGAGAACCGCAGGGGCAATATCGCAGCGCGGCCACGATGGGCGGGGCCTCGATGGGCGGTGCCTCGATGGGCGCTCCCAAGACGAATAACTGCCACAACCATTAGGCGATGACTGCCAGGTGTCCATACTTACCGGATATCCAGACATCAACACTGTCGCCCCTATGAAGGCCCCAATCATCGTCCACGAATCAGCAGTGGCACCGACCTTCCTAATTGCCCGCAATATCGCTCCCGGATTCAAGTGGGCCTGCCGCGGCGGATACCCAGCAACGGCCAGCATCCGCTACATCGGTGACGTCCGCAACCCTCGAAACCGGCGAGGCATTCCCCCCTGCACCATCGCAATCTTTGTGCTCCAAGGGCCGTTGGGCGCGAACCAAGCCGGCGACCCCTTCTTGTGAACAGAAAGCACGCCAGACTGGGGCCTACGTGCCTATTTAAGACATCCGCGCGTACCTCTTCCGCCATCGGCATCGCCACAAGCAACCGCCACCGCCAGCGCGTTTCACGTGAAACGGTCTGACTATTCACGTCGTCTGAATGGGGACCCCGGACAACGGACGCTTGTTTCACGTGAAACATCGGCTCGAACCCAGGACGCAGCGACCCCAACCGGGAGATCGGCCCGCTGACGCTGGGCGCACGAATCCACCCGTCCTACAGCAACCCATCCTACAGCAACAAAAACCTCCGTTGCTTCCTCCTTTTTCGCGCGCTATAACATTTACGGCAGATGCGGCATCTCCGTCTCTGGTACGAGGCAGGTGCCCAGCGGCTAGACGTTCCGCGCTAGAGCTCGTCCTTGTGGGAGCGCGTCAACAGTACCCTTTGTCCTGTTTTGCTGCCCACCGGGGGACCAGATGGGGCCGAAACACGCCGCGCGGGATGCCAAACGGGCATGCTGGACATGGCTTAGAATCGATCCTGGAGAAGCCTGACACGCCCGCTGACGTCTGAAATGGCGGCGGGGAGCGGACCCTGCGGCATCCTTTAATATTTCGACTAAGGAACAAAAGGACGTTGCGACACATCTCCGAGAGCCGGAGCAGCCTCATATCGTCGGACCATCAGCTGACACTAAGGCCCGGCCTGAGAGAGAGACCAGGTAGACGTATTGCTAGGAGCTCGCTCCGGGCGCCAAAACGTCCATAATCCGGTTAAGATCCTCTACGGAGGCAAATTCGATGCTGACCTTTCCCTTCCGGGCTCCAAGCGTGATCTTCACGTTTGTATCAAGCTTGTCCGAAAGAGAAGTGGCCAAGTAGTCAAGGCGTTCGTGACGGGGACTGGTCTTCGGTGCTGGAACGCGGCCATCCGCGTCCGGGGCTTGATAAAGAGTTACAGCCTCTTCGGTTCCGCGTACCGACATTCCCTCCGCGACGATCCGCTGCGCCATCCGCTCCATAGCCACTGCGTCCGGCAGGCCAAGCAGCGCCCTCGCATGCCCAGCGGAGATAATACCTGCGGCAACCCGGCGCTGAACCACGGCCGGTAGTTTAAGCAGGCGGAGCGTATTGGACACCTGCGGGCGGGAACGACCAATGCGGTCCGCTAGCTCTTCATGTGTTGTCCCGAAATCCTCGAGGAGCTGCTGGTATGCCGCCGCTTCCTCCAGGGGATTCAGCTGACTTCGGTGCAGGTTCTCCAGCAGCGCATCCCGCAACAGATTATCGTCGGTAGTGTCCCGAATAATGACCGGAATGGACTCCAGTCCCGCGAGTTGCGAAGCGCGCCAGCGACGTTCACCCATCACCAGTTCGTATGGCTCACCGCCTTTTTCGGAGGACGTACGAACCACGATGGGTTGCAGCACTCCGACTTCCGTCACGGAGTGGACCAGTTCGTCCATTTCGTCCTGATCGAAGGTGGTCCTCGGCTGCTTACGGTTCGGGTGGATGTCGGTGATGGGCACCTCGGCAAACCGCGCCCCGGGGACCTCCATTAATCCCTGCGCCTCCGCTGTTTCACGTGAAACAGCGGACCGGGAGACCTTTTTCATGGTGGCTTCAGGAAAGAATAGGTCTACGGGCCGTGATCCGGACTGCGCAGACCCGCTGGCGCCCCCGTCCGCTGCGGCCGAGTTGGGGATAAGCGCGCCCAAACCTCGTCCGAGTCCCCTACGTTTTTCGGTCATGGACAGATCCCTCCGCTGGAAAGGCCCAACGAGCATCGGGCCATGTTGTTCTGGTGAAGTCTTAGTGCCGGCGATAGAAGAGAGTCTAGCGTTCAGCTATCTCTGCCGCGGCTTCCAGATAAGACAATGCGCCGGTCGAGGACGGATCGTAAGTCATTACTGTCTGCTGATAACTGGGCGCCTCGGATATCCGTACAGATCGCGGAACAACCGCCTTGAGAACCTGATCCGGAAAATGTTCCCGGACATCCGCGGCGACCTGCGCAGCCAGGTTGGTCCGCCCATCGTACATTGTCAGCAGGATCGTGGATACTTCCAATTCACCGTTCAAATGCTTTTGTATCATTTCAATGTTATTCAGTAGCTGACTAAGGCCCTCCAAGGCGTAGTACTCGCACTGGATAGGTATGAGCACCTCGTTGGCAGCACAAAAGGCATTAACGGTGAGGAGACCGAGACTAGGGGGGCAGTCAACAAAAATGTAGTCCAGTCGTTCTTCCCCGGACATCTCGCGGTGCTGGGCATACGCATCCAAAGCCCGCCGCAGCCTCTGCTCGCGTGCCACCAGAGATACCAGTTCAATTTCCGCGCCGGCCAAATGAATAGTGGCGGGAGCACAGATCAGATTGACAATATCCGGGCAGGGTGCAACAACGTCAGCTAGCGCAAAATCATTGATGAGGACATCATAGATGCTGTCCACATCTGCGTGGTGCTCCACTCCCAGAGCGGTCGAAGCATTGCCCTGCGGATCGATGTCCACAACGAGGACTTTCAGGCCGGCCGAGGCCAAGGCGGCGGCAATGTTCACCGTCGTAGTCGTCTTGCCGACACCGCCCTTTTGGTTGGCGACTGTCATGATCCGGGTCTTCCTGGGCTTCGGCAAACTACGGCCCAACAGCCGCTCGCGCCGCTTTGTTTCGCTGACGAGCTGGCGCGCAATAGGACTGCCCTCGTCCATGTTGTCCATCGCGCCAGCTGGTGGTTCAATGACGGTTTCACGTGAAACAGAACCACCGCTGCGTTTATCAACCTTAAATGGTTGTTTCATGAACTGGCTGGCCGCTTTTGTCTGTGCGGTGACCGATTGTGACCCCGAGCGTGCCGAGCCCAAGGATACAAAGGGCGGGATGCGCCGCGAAGCCGCTTCGCTGCTGATCACAATGACACTCTCACTTTCATAAAGCTGTGCTTGCCGTTCTCTAGCCTAGCCGCTGCAGTAGACAAACCCGGCGGAGAAACGGCAGTCTGGCGAGCCCTCATGTGCGGCCAACCCTGATGTGCAGCGGATCCGGTCCCTGTCCTGGACGGCGGGACGCGCAAGCCGTGCCCCACTGGAGAACGACGTTCTACCTCTTCGAAACCCGAATTCTCACGACCGTCGTCGGCTCGTCCAAAATGCCGACTCCGGCTGTTACAACGCTCGTCTGCACGCCGCCTAACTTGCGGATGGCCTTGGCTGCTTTATCCAACTCCTCCTGGGCACTTCGTCCCTTGATGGCAAGCAGCTCTCCGTCCCCGTCCAGTAAGGGGATTGTCAGACCCACCAGCTTGTTGAGTGCAGACACGGCGCGGGCAGTCACAACGTCGCACGTAACCCTCCCGAGCGCCTGTTCGGCCCGCGCCCTCATGATTTCCACGTTATCCAGCCCGAGATCCATTACCACTTCCTCGAGCCACGTCACGCGCCGCTCCAGCGGCTCGATCAGGGTGACCTGGAGATCCGGACGCGCCAGCGCCAACGTCAGGCCCGGAAGTCCTGCCCCGCTGCCGACGTCGGCAACCCTGGCGCCGTCGGCTATCAGCTCGGTCACGACAGCGCAGTTAAGCACATGCCTGCTCCACAATCGCGGAACCTCTCGCGGACCAATGAGCCCGCGCTCAATGCCGGACGTTGCCAGATGCTCGACGAACCGTTCGGCAATCCCCAACCGCGCGCCAAAAATTTTTTCGGCGGCAATAGTTTCGGCACCGTTCAGTTCAACCACAAATATCTCCTCGGACCTGCACCATACCCGGCGCCCGGAATGGCATCGAACAAACCAACGTCACTGCGCCGCGGAGACCACAATGTGGCGATCGGTACCTTCGCCCTCTGATTCACTGATGAAACCCAGCTCCGCAATGGCGTCGTGGACAATCTTGCGCTCGTAGGCCCCCATGGGGGCAAGCGAAACGGGCTGCCCGTTATCCTTGACGAGTTCGACGGCGTTCTGGGCCAGCTTCGCCAGCTCACCATTGCGCTCCAGCCGGTAGCCGGAAATATCGAGCACCAGCCGGGAGCGGCTCTCGGTCGCCGATAGCACCGAGAGCCGGGTCAGTTCCTGCAGCGCTTCCAGAACCTCGCCGCCGTCGCCGACCAGTGACTGCAGTTTGGAACTTTCCTCATCGGAGACAATCGAAATATATGTCCGCCCGTTGCGGACTTCAATGTCAATATCTCCATCTATATCTGCAATGTCCAACAACTCTTCAAGGTAGTCCGCGGCGACGTCGCCTTCCTCGTCGAGCCGGCTTACACCCGTACTGAGTGCTGCGTCGGAGGCCTGAGCGGCATCATCGGGGGCAAGCTCGGCGGGGCTATCGGCAGTCATTACTTCTTCTTCCTGTTCTTGCGCTGCGGTTGTTGGCGCTGGCCGGTGGGCTCAACAATTTCCTCGACGATTGGTTCCGCTTTCCTGCTGGCACTCAGCAGCGGCAACCCCTTCGCCACGCGGCGCTGCTGGTACTCGCGGTAGGCCGGCGAGCCGGGCGTCGGCATCTTGCGGATCACGAAAAATTGCTGACCCATGGTCCACAGGTTCGTGGTGGTCCAGTAGATAAGGACACCAATGGGGAAGTTTATGCCGCCGACGCCGAACACCAGCGGCAGGACATAAAGCATCATTTTCTGCTGCTTCATGAACGGGCTCGCCATGGCGTCTTCGGACATGTTCTTGGACATGATCTGCTTCTGCGTAATGAACTGTGAGGCAGTCATGGCGAGGATCATGATGATCGAAAGTACGACGACGGCTACGTTGACGTCGCCGTTTTGCACCTGGGGCAGGAACGCAGAGGAAAGGGGCGCACCGAAGATCTGCGCCTGGTCGAACTGCAGCACCTGCTGATGGCTGAGCGCGCCGATTCCTTCCTGCGTCTGGGTGGCTGCCTTGGATACGCCGGACAACACTTGGAAGAGCGAGAAGAAGAATGGCATTTGGATCAGCATCGGCAGACATGCCGAGAACGGGTTGGTCCCGTGTTCCTTGTACAGGGCCATCTGTTCCTGCGCCATTGCCTGGCGGGAGAGCTGATCGGTCTTGCCCTTGTACTTGGCCTGTAGCTTCTTCATATCCGGCTGCAGGGCCTGCATGCCCCGCTGGGCCTTGATCTGTTTCACGAAGACGGGTATCAGGGCGGCGCGGATCACCAGCACCAAGCCGATGATGGAAAGGGTCCAGGTCCAGCCAGAGGAGGACGGTAGTCCAATGCTGGTCAGCCCATCATGGAAGACCACCATGATCCATGACACCACCCATTTGAATGGCGCCAGGATTGTCCCGAAGAAATCAAACATTCTTTTCTATTCTCCTCAAGCCGCTTCACGGCCTTCTGCGTCTGACTCAACAGCTAGAAACTCGTCTGGATGGTTCAGTTGGATTATGTACGGGACCGCAGCGGGATCGGTGCCGTGCGAGTGCGGGGCGCCGGGGACGTGATCTACGCCTCCTGCATTCCATGGGTGGCATCGCAGAAGTCTCCGCCCCGCCAGCCAGCTGCCCTGTACCGCGCCGCGCAGCAGAACGGCTTCCAAGGCATAGGCGGAGCATGAAGGGAAGAACCTACAGACAGGTCCGTACAGCGGCGAAATCAGTTTTCGGTACAGGGTCAGCAGCAGAATCAATAGGTCGCGCGGCAGATTCCAGATTAAATGACCCAGAAACAGGATAAGCCGGCGCCGGGATCCGGAAGCCGGCAGTTGCCACCGGTACATCGGAGGGACGGACGGGGAGTGAACAGCACCACTGAATGTCATGGCGTGTTATTCCCTTCCTTGTCCGGCGCCGCTACCCTTCCGGCGGCCAGCCGGTCGAGCGTTTTGAGGCAGGCATTCTGATAATCCTTCACCAACTCCGGCCAACAAGACCCGGCCGACACAGGCAGTGCCCTGACTACAATATTGAGGCCGGCGGGATTCTGACGCACAGTTGCTGCCGCGGCTTCTCTTAGTCTCCTCTTAACGAGGTTCCGTGCAACAGCGTTCCCTACAGTCTTCGCCACGATGAACCCGACCTTCGTCGGTTCATCCGCGGCGGAAAGCGCCGCATATAACACTAAGTTCCGGCGTCCGTTGCGGACGCCGGAACGTACTGTATTCGAGAAGTCGGCCGAGGCCCGTAATCGATTTCGGGTGGCTAGCACCGTCAGATCAACTGCGGGTGGATCGGATTCAACAAAACGGTATTAGACAAAAGTCCGGTGTTGTGGATTAGGCCGACAGTTCGATGCGGCCCTTGCCGCGGCGTGCCGAAAGGATGGCACGGCCTGCGCGGGTACGCATACGAAGGCGGAAGCCGTGCTTCTTGGCACGACGGCGATTATTCGGCTGAAAAGTCCGCTTGCTCACGTTGGGTTACTCCAAGACAATCAAAGATGCGCCTTGCCCGTAATACAGGGGAAGAACAGGCCGACGCGAAGAATCAGGTGCCCACCGGCGCCAAATATCGGCGCATGCCAGACGGCACATAGTAGACACAAAGGACTTCACCACGTTAGGTCATCCGGTACCCTGCAGTCAAATGGCGCTTGGTCCAAGCCTTGGGTTGCCGTAGGCCGAGAAAGCTCAATGCGGACCCCCGGGCACCGGCTTTCAAGCACCTGGGCTGCCGCACTGTGAGAATTATCCACAAGGTCTTTCCCTGCTATCTTCTGCCGTTTCCATCCCTTAGGCTAGCCCAGTGGCAAGTTATCCACCGGCTGTGAATAACTCTGTGGATGACCGTTCCGCAGCAGCACTGTGCAGACTTCGCGCAGCGACGAACCACACCGCGTAACCGAAGATCACGAGGAAAAAATGAGCAGGCGTACGAATGAGCACTGACGAGATTAATGATGTCGGGAGCTCATGGCGCCGAGTCGTCCGGATCCTGGAACAAAACGACCATGTCACGCCCCGGCAGCGGGGATTCGTCTTCCTGGCACAGCCCTTGGGATTGATCGGGACCACATTGTTGGTCGCCGTCCCCAATGAACTTACCCGCGAGGTGCTGCAGACGCAGCTCAAACGGGCCCTGGAGCATGCCCTCCGCGAGGTCTTTTCCGATGACATCCTGTGTGCCTTCAGTATCAACGCTGACCTGATGCCTGTTCAAGCAGAAGAAGAGCCCCAGGAACAGATCGTGGTCCGCCGCGAACCGGAGACCAAACCCGCACCCACTTTGCCCAGCACCTCGCAGGAGTTCGGACGCCTGAATCCGAAATACGTGTTCGATAGTTTCGTGATCGGCCAGTCAAACCGCTTCGCCCACGCTGCCGCCGTCGCCGTCGCCGAGGCGCCGGCCAAGGCATATAACCCGCTGTTCATTTATGGTGATTCCGGACTGGGCAAGACCCATCTTCTGCATGCGATCGGCCACTACGCCCGCCGCCTCTATACCGGGATCCGTGTGCGGTACGTAAATTCAGAAGAATTCACCAACGATTTCATCAATTCGATCCGTGATGATGAGGGGGCGAGCTTCAAGCAGCTCTACCGGAACGTAGACATCCTCCTCATCGATGACATCCAGTTCCTGGCGAATAAGGATGCCACCCAGGAAGAGTTCTTCCACACCTTTAACGCCCTGCACAATCACAATAAGCAGGTCGTCATTACCTCGGATCTGCCGCCGAAGCGGCTTTCCGGCTTTGAGGAACGGATGCGGTCCCGCTTCGAATGGGGCCTGCTGACGGATGTCCAGCCGCCCGAGCTGGAAACACGCATCGCCATTCTGCGTAAAAAGGCCATAGGGGAGGGGCTCTCGGCCCCTGATGATGCACTGGAATACATCGCCTCCAAAATCTCCACGAACATCCGCGAACTTGAGGGGGCCCTGATCCGGGTTACCGCCTTCGCGAGCCTTAACCGCCAGCCGGTGGACGTTGCCTTGGCGGAAATTGTACTCAAGGACCTGATAACCGATGAAGGTGCACAGGAAATCACGGCAACGGCCATCCTTGGACAGACGTCTGCCTACTTCAACCTTTCGCTGGAAGAGCTCTGCAGCAAGTCACGGACCAGGACCCTTGTCACTGCGCGCCAGATCGCCATGTACCTATGCCGCGAGCTTACAGACATGTCACTGCCCAAAATCGGTCAGGAGCTTGGCGGACGTGACCACACAACGGTTATCCACGCTGACCGGAAAATCCGGGAACTGATGGCCGAACGACGGGCCATTTACAATCAGGTCACGGAACTGACCAACCGGATCAAGCAGCAACAGCGCGAGGGATAGTCAGGTCACAAAAGCCACTGTGGATATGTCTGTGGATAACTGCGGGGATAACTGCACCTTGCCGGTGCACAACTCTGCGCACCCTGTGAATCCCCGGAACTACAAGGAAAGTTGTCCACCGGCACCTGAACCTCGGCTGCATTTGGTACACAACCTTTGCACAGGGGACATCCCCGGAGGGCCGCTTCCAGACAGAGTTATCCACAGTATCCACAACAGTTATTAACACTACGAATCCTAAAAACTGTGTTCTTCTAAACAACACTTACCTACTGCTCCAACCCTCGATCGCAGAGCCACCCAAGGATGCATTCGCCGGCTGGCCAAGGCGCTAAGCTGTCTGCAAGCATGAAGTTCAGACGTGTAGTTCCAACCAGGTCCTTCCGGCCGTCGGAATTCCGGTCCGAATTCTTTTATGCCCGGGCCCTGCGCCCTTGCCGGATCTGCATCGACCGGCGTTCTGCTGGCTCACTTTGCGACGATAAATTTTAGGATGAAAGGCGGCACCCTTCCGTGAAGTTCCGAGTTGAACGGGATGTCCTGGCCGAGGCCGTCAGTTGGACAGCCCGGTCCTTGTCTCCGCGGCCCCCCGTCCCGGTCCTGTCCGGATTATTGCTCAGAGCCGAGGCAGGCACTGTCAGCCTCGCCAGTTTTGATTACGAAATTTCCGCCCGACTGGAAATTCCCGCCGACATCGCCGAAGAAGGAACCATACTGGTCTCTGGCCGTCTGCTGGCGGACATCTGCCGAAGCCTCCCCTCCGCCCCAGTCGCAATCGAAACCGACGGAGCGAAAGTCACGCTCAGCTGCCGGAGCAGTCGATTCAACCTGACAACAATGCCGGTGGCTGACTATCCCGAATTGCCTGCGTTGCCGAACATCAGCGGCACCGTATCTGGGGAGGCTTTTGCCCAGGCTGTTTCACAGGTCATCATTGCTTCCAGCAAAGACGACACGCTGCCCATCTTGACGGGGGTCAAGATGGAAATTGAAGATGACCTGATCACCTTGCTCGCAACCGACCGGTACAGGCTCGCGTTGCGTGAGGTACGCTGGCGGCCCGCTGTTCCCGGCCTTTCGACCAGTGCGCTGGTCAAGGCCAAAACGCTCAATGAAGTGGCCAAGACCCTTGGTGGTTCCGGCGATTTGAACATTGCCTTGTCTGACAACAGTGAACTTATTGGCTTTGAAAGCGGTGGCCGGCGGACGACGTCCCTCCTGATCGACGGCGACTATCCAAAGATCCGTTCGCTTTTCCCGGATAACACGCCGATTCATGCCACCGTGGGGACGAGCGCTTTGGCCGAGGCCGTACGTCGAGTGTCCCTGGTAGCCGAGCGCAATACTCCGGTCAGGCTGGCCTTCACCGATGGGCAGCTCAGTCTCGACGCTGGCACCGGTGAAGACGCCCAGGCCTCCGAGGCTCTGGAGGCTTCCCTGCTGGGCGAGGACATCACCGTTGCCTTCAACCCGCATTATCTCAGTGAAGGACTCAGTGCCTTTGACAGTAAATTTGTCAGATTCTCCTTCACCTCGGCGCCTAAACCGGCGATGATTACCGCACAGGCAGAACTCGACGGTGCGGATAACGATGACTACCGATACTTGGTGATGCCCGTCCGGTTGCCCAGCTGACAGCACCGGGATGGTTGTCACCCGCCCTGAACCAACAGCAGTTATCACCTCCAGAAAAGAGAAATACCGTGCATATCGGTCTCATCGGTCTTGGAAAAATGGGTTTCAATATGAGGGCCCGCCTCCGGGATGCCGGCATTGACGTCACCGGATACGACCGGAACCCCGAAGTAACCGATGTTCCCACACCGGCGGAACTGGTCAAGGCCTTGCCGACCCCGAGGATCATCTGGGTGATGGTTCCAGCAGGCGACGTTACGGACGCCGTCGTCAATGAACTATCAGGCCTGTTGGAGAGCGGTGACATGATCATCGACGGTGGAAATTCCCGTTTCACCGAAGATCAAAAGCACGGGGCCTCATTGGCCGAAAAGGGGATCAGGTTCGTCGACTGTGGAGTTTCCGGCGGAGTCTGGGGCCTGGCAAACGGCTATGGGCTAATGGCCGGCGGGGAAGCCGCCGACGTCGACGCAGCCATGCCGATCTTCGATGCCCTGCGGCCCGAAGGAACCCGTTCAGAAAGTTTTGTCCATGTGGGCGATGTCGGTGCCGGACACTACGCCAAAATGGTACACAACGGAATTGAATACGGATTGATGCAGTCTTATGCAGAAGGCTATGAGCTGCTGATGGCCAAGGACATCATCAAGGATGTGCCCGGGACATTCGCGGCGTGGCAGAAAGGTACTGTCGTGCGCTCCTGGCTGTTGGATCTGATGGTCAAGGCGTTGGAAGAGGACCCCGGACTCGCCAAAATTGCCGGTTTTGTTGATGATTCCGGTGAAGGCCGGTGGACAGTGGAGGAGGCTATCTCGAACTCCGTTCCTGCCCCCGCCATCACGGCGGCGCTCTTCGCCCGTTATGCCTCCCGTCAGGACGATTCCCCGGCCATGAAAATGGTCTCTGCGCTGCGCAATCAGTTCGGCGGGCACGCCACCAAAGCGGCCAAACCGGCGTCGTCCTAAGGGACGGGAACCTGAGCACGGCGTGTATCTGCAGCACCTGTCCCTGACCGATTTCCGCAGCTACGAACAGGTCGAACTACTGCTGGAGCCCGGCATTACCGTTCTTATCGGAGCCAACGGTTTTGGCAAGACCAATCTGGTGGAGGCCGTGGGTTATCTTTCCACGCTCAATTCCCACCGGGTCAGTTCTGACGGACCGCTGTTGCGTTTCGGCAGTGAACGGGCCATTATCCGGGCCAGACTCGTACGCGGTCAGCAGGCGGTCAGCATCGAGGTTGAGATCAATGCGTCGCGGGCGAATAGGGCACGAATCAATCGGGCCAATCCGGTCCGGGCCCGCGATGTCCTGGGCATCTGCAGGTCGGTGCTTTTCGCGCCCGAGGATCTGTCCCTGGTCAAGGGGGATCCGGGGAACAGACGGCGCTTTCTCGATGAACTGCTGGTTACTCTACTGCCGCGGCATGCCGCCACCCGTAGTGACTACGAACGGGTGCTCAAGCAGCGCAACGCCTTGCTGAAGTCCGCGAGAAGCCAGCACTTTTCACGGTCTGGAGTGAGTGCGGCCAACGAAACAACGCTGGATGTCTGGGATCAGCAAATGGCATCTGCCGGCGCCGCCCTGCTGGCGGCCCGGCTTGAACTGATCGAAAGACTAAGACCACATTTAGCTGCGGCATATCGCCAGCTGACCGACGGATCCAAGGAACTGAGTGCGCAGTACCGCTCAACGCTGGAGGACAACCTCTCCGACGACGGGAACACCGCAGAGGACAGCGGGACGGAAGCGCCGCAGCCACGGGCAGTGGGAGGGTTGGCCGGATTGTCCATCGAAGAACTGACGCTGAAGTATGTGCAGAGTTTCGCCGCATCGCGGCGACGCGAGCTGGAACGTGGCTTGTCCCTGGTGGGGCCCCACAGGGATGAACTGGAACTCGTATTGGGGTGCGCACCGGCAAGGGGCTATGCATCACACGGTGAAACGTGGTCCGTCGCGCTGTCGCTGCGGCTGGCCTCGTATTATGTTCTCCTGGAAGATGCACAGGTGGAAGGCAACGCACCGATTTTGATTCTGGATGACGTTTTTGCCGAGCTGGATGTCCAGCGGCGCAGAAAACTGGCATCAATCGTGGCAGGGGCAGAACAGGTCCTGGTAACGGCCGCAGTGGACGCGGACATTCCCGCGGAGCTTTCGGGTGCGCAGATCCGTGTGATTCCTGGAGGAGTAGTAGTCGATGAAGGATGAGGATCCGGATCCGGCCAAGCAGCCCACCGGGATTGATGCGGCGCAGGCGGCATTGAATCGAATGCGTGCCGCTGCCGCCAACCGCGGCGAAATACGGCTGGCCCCGGGCCGCCGTCCACCTGACAAGCCAAAATCCAAGCGGCGCTCCTTCCTGGATATCAAGGATTCCGGCCGCGATCCGTTGGGATTGGGAAACGTGGTCAATCGTTTGATCAGCGAACGGGGCTGGTCCTCCCCCGTAGCGGTTGGTTCGGTGATGGCGCAGTGGAATACGTTGGTGGGCCCGGATATCTCGGCCCATTGCCAGCCGGAGAGTTTTACCGGCACCGCCTTGCAGGTTCGTTGTGACTCAACCAGTTGGGCCACTCAGCTGAGGCTGCTGAGTTCCTCACTGCTGGCGCGCTTCGATGCCGAGCTTGGGACCGGCGTCGTAACGAAGATCCAGGTGCTGGCGCCGGCTGCTCCAAATTGGCGCAAGGGTTACAGGACAGTCAAAGGACGCGGGCCCCGTGACACCTATGGGTAGGTAACCCAGGCTGAAACGTCCGCGGCAAAAACGCCATACAGGACGGCGGAAGGGCCCCATTGCGTATATCCCCTCGACGAAGGCGCCGAAATAGTCTCCTGCCCTGCTTTTTCGGCCTCTCAGACCCTATTCGTACATGCATTGGCATGCCGGCAAGGTAGAATTGAACGAAACACGGGACGCCGGAGACTGCTCGGGCCATGGGCTCACATGAAACGGCGGACCTAGGAATGTGTTTGCTGCTGGAGCGGCCCGAACCGGGTTCATCGCCCGGACAGACCGTATCCTCAGCCACAAACGAAGAATAGAGGGGTCGAACGCGCCTGTGACTACCAGCAATCCGGAGAATACGGACCACGTGACGGACACGGAGAATACGGCGACGGCGACAGAAGATGCAGTGACCCGCGCCGACCAAGTGGTTTCGCAGAACAACCATCGCACTCCGGCCCACCCGATGGAATACGGTGCCAGCGATATCACTGTCCTGGAGGGCCTCGAAGCAGTCCGTAAACGCCCCGGAATGTACATCGGCTCCACCGGCCCCCGAGGACTGCACCACTTGGTGTATGAAGTGGTGGACAATTCGGTCGATGAGGCATTGGCCGGGTACTGCGATCACATCGAGATAACCCTGCAGGCAGACGGCGGCGTCAAGGTCGTCGACAATGGCCGCGGGATACCGGTGGATATCCATCCAACGGAGGGCAAGCCTACCGTCGAAGTTGTGATGACGATCCTGCACGCCGGAGGAAAGTTTGGCGGCGGTAGCTACGCGGTCTCCGGGGGTCTGCACGGTGTTGGTATTTCGGTGGTTAACGCGCTTTCGGAGCGGGTCAATACCGAGGTTCGCCGGCAGGGCCATGTCTGGCGGATGACATTCGTTGAAGGCGGGAGGCCCCAGGGCAGTCTGGTCATGGGCGAGGAAACCCAGGACACGGGGACCACCCAGACGTTTTATGCCGATCCGACCATATTTGAAAGCACCGCCTTCGATTTCGAGACTTTGCGCGCCCGCTTCCAGCAGATGGCTTTCCTCAACAAAGGGCTGAAGATCACGCTCACGGATGAGCGCCGCGCCAGTGTGCCGGTCTCGGACGTGGAAGATCTTGATTTGGACTCCCTCGGCACTGGCAGCCAGGCAACCGCGGGGCCCCGCCAAGTGGTCTACCAGTACAACGAGGGGCTGCTCGACTATGTGAAGTACTTGAATTCCTCGAAGAAGGTCGATGTGATCCATGAGGATGTCATCGCGTTCGAAACCGAGGATTCGAGCCGGAAGATGGCCGTTGAACTGGCACTTCAGTGGACCACCGCCTATTCGGAGAGTGTCCATACCTACGCGAATACGATCAACACCCATGAGGGCGGTACCCATGAAGAAGGGTTCCGTGCCGCCATGACCTCGCTGATCAACCGCTATGCGCGTGAGAAGAACATCATAAAGGATAAGGATGAAAATCTCACCGGAGACGATATCCGCGAGGGCTTGACGGCGGTTATTTCAGTTAAGCTGTCCGAGCCGCAGTTTGAGGGCCAGACCAAGACAAAGCTGGGTAACTCCGAGGTTAAGGGATTTGTTCAACGCGTGGTGACGGACGGTCTTGGCGACTGGTTGGAGCGGAACCCCGGACCGGCCCGGGATGTGATCCGTAAATCAATCCAGGCATCCCAGGCACGGCTAGCTGCGCGCAAGGCCCGGGAAAGCACGCGCCGCAAGGGTCTGTTGGAATCCGGCGGAATGCCCGGAAAGCTTAAGGACTGCCAGTCCAAGGATCCATCACTTTCCGAGATTTATATTGTCGAGGGCGACTCGGCCGGCGGTTCGGCAGTGCGTGGCCGAAATCCAACGACCCAGGCCGTCCTGCCGCTGCGCGGAAAAATCCTCAACGTCGAGCGTGCACGGCTTGACCGTGCCCTCGGCAATGCTGAGGTACAGGCCATGATCACAGCCTTTGGTGCCGGAATTGGTGAGGACTTTGACGTTCTCAAGGCGCGGTACCACAAGATCGTGTTGATGGCCGACGCCGACGTGGATGGCCAGCACATCACCACGCTCCTGCTGACGCTGTTGTTCCGCTACATGCGCCCGCTGATTGAAAACGGCTACGTGTACTTGGCACAGCCCCCGCTCTACCGGATCAAGTGGACCAATGCTCCGCATGACTACGTCTACAGCGACCGTGAGCGCGATGCCGTGATGGCTAACGGGCTTGCCAACGGACGCCGTATTCCCAAGGATAACGGGATCCAGCGTTACAAGGGCCTCGGTGAGATGGACTACACGGAACTTTGGGATACCACCATGGACCCGGATCACCGCACCCTGCTTCAGGTCACCATGGAAGATGCAGCCGCGGCGGATCAGGTCTTTTCCATTCTGATGGGAGAGGACGTCGAGTCACGGAGGAACTTTATCCAGCAGAACGCCAAGGACGTCCGGTTCCTCGATATCTAGGGCTTTAACGAGGACCCTTTATATTACTGATCCGATATATATCTGGAATGGAATCTTTAGACAATGAGTGACGAAACCCCTGCAGTGCCCGCGGGCGCTGAAGATGTTATTGAAGGTGCGGTACTGACCGACCGTGTGGAACAGGTGGACCTGCAGACTGAAATGCAGCGGTCCTACCTGGATTACGCCATGGCTGTCATCGTGGGCCGGGCGCTGCCCGATGTACGGGATGGCCTGAAGCCGGTGCACCGACGGGTGATCTACGCCATGTTTGACGGTGGCTACCGGCCGGAGCGCTCGTTCAACAAGTGCGCCCGAGTGGTGGGCGAAGTCATGGGTCAGTATCACCCACATGGAGATATGTCGATCTACGACGCTTTAGTGCGCCTGATCCAGGACTGGACCATGCGGTACCCCCTTGCGCTGGGGCAGGGGAACTTCGGCTCGCCCGGTAACGACGGAGCCGCAGCTCCGCGTTACACGGAAACCAAGATGGCTCCGCTGGCGATGGAGATGGTCCGCGATATTGACGAGGAAACTGTCGATTTTCAGGACAACTACGACGGTAAGAATCAGGAACCGACGATTCTTCCGGCCCGGTTCCCTAACCTGCTGGTCAACGGCTCCTCTGGCATAGCCGTCGGCATGGCGACGAACATCCCGCCGCACAACCTGCGTGAGGTGGCGGAGGGTGTGCAGTGGTACCTGGCCAATCCTGGGGCAAGCCGCGAAGAGCTGCTGGAGGCGCTGATCCTGCGCATCAAGGGACCCGATTTTCCCACCGGTGCCCAGATCCTCGGTCACAGCGGCATTGAGGACGCCTACCGAAACGGCCGCGGGTCGATCACCATGCGCGCCGTCGTGAATGTGGAGGAAATTCAGGGCCGGACCTGTCTGGTTGTTACGGAACTGCCTTTTCAAGCGAACCCTGACAATCTGGCGATCAAAATCGCGGAACTGGTCAAGGACGGCAAGATTTCCGGTATTGCCGACCTCCGCGATGAAACGTCAGGTCGTACGGGACAGCGGCTCGTCGTCGTACTTAAGCGCGACGCCGTCGCAAAGGTAGTGCTGAACAACCTCTACAAGCACACCCAGCTGCAGGACAACTTCGGTGCCAATATGCTGGCCATTGTGGATGGCGTCCCGCGTACCCTCAGCCTTGATGCGTTCATCAGACACTGGGTTACGCACCAGATGGATGTCATTGCCCGACGTACCCGGTATAGGCTCCGCAAGGCGGAGGAAGCGGCGCATATTCTGCGCGGCTATCTCAAGGCCCTCGATGCCCTGGATGAAGTCATTGCGCTGATCCGTCGGTCGCAGACCGTTGAGGATGCCCGCAATGGACTGATGGGCCTGCTGGAGATCGATGAGATCCAGGCGCAGGCCATTCTGGATATGCAGCTGCGACGTCTCGCCGCTTTGGAGCGGCAGAAAATCCAGGATCAGCACGCCAAACTCGAAGCCGAGATCGTTGAATACAACAGAATTCTCGCTTCGGAGGACGTTCAGCGCGGCATTGTCAGCACGGAACTGCAGGAGATTGCCGACAAGTACGGCGATGACCGCCGTACGCAGATCATGCTTGGATATGACCCGAACATGAGCATGGAAGATCTCATTCCCGAAGAGGAAATGGTGGTCACCATTACCCGCGGCGGTTATGTAAAGCGCACCCGCAGCGATAATTACCGCTCACAGCACCGCGGGGGCAAGGGCATCAAGGGTGCTCAGCTTCGTGGCGACGATGTAGTGGAACACTTCTTTGTCACCACGACACACCACTGGCTGTTGTTCTTTACCAACCTGGGCCGCGTGTACCGGGCGAAGGCTTACGAACTGGTGGAAGCCGGCCGGGATGCCAAGGGCCAGCATGTCGCAAATCTGCTGGCCTTCCAGCCGGACGAAACGATAGCCCAGGTGTTGGACCTGCGCGACTACGTGCAGTCGCCTTACCTGGTGCTGGCCACGAAAAATGGCCTGGTGAAAAAAACCCGGCTTGAGGACTATGACACCAACAGATCCGCTGGAGTGATTGCCATCAACCTGCGGGACGCTGATGAGCTGGTGTCGGCGCAGCTCGTTTCCGAAACGGACGATCTGCTGCTCGTTTCACGTAAGGGTCAATCGATCCGTTTTACGGCCACCGACGAGGTGCTGCGGCCGATGGGCCGGGCGACATCCGGTGTAACCGGGATGAAATTCCGTGGCACCGATGAGCTTCTGGCCGCGGATGTGGTGACCGAGGATTCCTTCGTGTTTATTGTCACTGAGGGCGGTTATGCGAAACGGACCGCCGTCAGCGAATACCGCTTGCAGGGCCGGGGCGGGCTGGGTATCAAGGTGGCAAAACTGGCCGAGGACCGTGGTGATCTGGTGGGCGCGCTCATCGTTCAGGAGGACGACGAAGTACTGGTGGTCATGGGCGGCGGCAAGATCGTGCGCTCCAACGTCAGCGAGGTCCCGGCAAAGGGCCGCGACACCATGGGAGTTGTTTTCGCCAAGCCAGACAAGAACGACCGCATCATCGAGGTGGCGCGCAACAGTGAGCGTGGCATCGAAATCGAGGAGTCCGAAGAGCCCGATGAGGACTCTACCGTGGACAACGCACCGGTTGCGGACGCGCACGGGTCCGCTGAAAGCGGCGATCAGCACGTCCATGAAGTACCGTTAACTGACGATGACGCTAGCAGTGGAGGTACCGATTGAGCACGAGTAACTCAAACCCCAGGCCGTCTACCGGCCCGCGGGTGAGTGCGCCGGCGCGGCCGCCGCAGCGCCCCGCTGCCCCCTCCGCAGCCCAGCGGCCCACGAACAGCAGGCCCGCCCTGGTTAAACCCGCGCCGAAGGCTAAGGCCAGGCGGGCCCGTCTGCTGGTCAGTAAGATCGATCCATGGTCCGTCCTGAAGATGGCCTTCCTGCTCTCCGTGGCGCTGGGTATTGTTACCGTGGTGGCCTCGATTGTGCTGTGGACGGTGCTGGATTTAACCGGCGTCTTCGAGAAAGTCAACTCGCTCATGACGGATATCCAGGGTTCGGAGGGCGGTGGGTTTGATCTGAAGAAATTTGCCTCGCTGGGACAGGTTGCGTCCTTCGCCACGATCATCGCGGTGGTCAACGTGGTGTTGCTGACGGCGCTGTCGATGCTCTCCGCCGTGCTGTACAACATCTCCGCCACCCTGGTGGGCGGCATCGGCGTGACCCTCACGGATGACTGATCCCTCATCGGTCCGGGACGGTGCCATCTGTTCAGTCGCCACGATTTGGGCAGAACGTGAAGGTGCTGTAAAGTTTTATTTCGGCCCGCCAAGGGCCGGAGGGCGCATAGCTCAGGCGGTTAGAGCGCTTCGCTGATAACGAAGAGGTCCCAGGTTCAAGTCCTGGTGCGCCCACGGAACCTACCCTCCGGAGGTACTTGTGAAGAAGTTGCTGGTTATTGGAGCGGCTGTTGCAGGGGCTTTGGTGCTTCGCAGGAAGTGGCAGGAATCCAAAGTTCAGAAAACCAACTGGAACCAGGCGACCGATAAGGTGGAATAGGTCCGGTTACACTGGTAGTACGAAGTATTCCTATGGGGGCATGGCGCAATTGGTAGCGCACCTGCTTTGCAAGCAGGGGGTTCGGGGTTCGAGTCCCCGTGCCTCCACCATAGAAAACGTCCCGGTCAGCATTTGCTGACCGGGACGTTTTGTCGTCGCCTCCGGTGGCCCTTGGGCAGCCTTCACGCGGCGGCTGGGCCGGTGACTTATGGTTGGAAAAGTGAACTATTTATTGGCCGCATTGGGTGTCATCGGCGTTTCTGCGTCCGGTCCCATTATGGCGGCAACGGCGGCGCCTGCTCTTGCCATAGCGTTTTGGCGGAACTCGCTGGGGGCCGTCATTATGGGTGTCCCTGCAGGGATCCGCCAGCGCACGCGTTTCCGTCAGCTTGGCACGGCGGAATATCAATGGTCGGCCATTGCCGCCGTGGCGCTGGCACTGCACTTTGCCTGTTTCATTTCCGCCTTGAAACTGACCAGCGTGGCTGCCGCCACCGCGTTGGTTTGTCTGCAGGCCGCCTGGATCGCCTTCTATCAGCTGTTCGGCGGCATCCGGCCCGCTCGTGCTGTCCTCGGCGGTTTAGGAATGGCCCTGGCCGGGGTGCTGGTGATTTCCGGCTTTGACCTGACGGTGTCGCCAGAGGCGATTCTGGGGGACGGGCTGGCAGTGGCCGGTGGCGCCCTGGCAGCCTTCTACACTATGGCGGGCGGGCAAGCGCGCCGCACCATGTCGACAGGCGTTTACACCACCCTGTGCTACGGAGCCTGTGCCCTCCTGCTGGCCGTGATGTGCGCGGCCCTCGGACAGCCCCTTACGGGATTTGATGGGAAGGCGTGGCTCGGAATTTTAGCCGTAACCCTGGTGGCGCAGATCATGGGGCACAGCATTTTCAATCACCTGTTGGCGACGATCAGCCCCTTGGTGGTCTCGATGATTATCCTGTTGGAGATTCCCGGTGCAGCTGTGCTCGCGGCGGTTTTCCTGGGTGAGAAACTTCCCGGCGGGACCTATGTGGGTCTGGGACTGATTCTGGTCGGCCTGGCGGTCGTGGTGCTGAGGCAGGGGCGGTCCGGGGTGAAAGCGCCACATCCTCCGCAGTAACCCAGCCGCCGCTCCGGATCAGCGCGGCCGGCGCGCCATTTGATTGACACCGGCGGTATGCAAGGACCTGAGGACCTTGGCGGGAAAATAGACCGAGAAATACACCACCATAGGAGCCTTGAGCGCAATCTTCCGCACGTTGTGGGCCTTGTAGGTGCGCTCGAAGCGGTTAACGTAATAGCGGTAATCCTTAAGGGAATCCTCCAGCCGGCGCGCGGACATACCGCTGACCATGGTGGGAACGTACTGAACCCTGAGCAGATGGTCCGCCAAATGCAGCGAAACGTCGATGTCCTCGTGCATCTCATCGCGTTCATCCCGACACGTCTCAGACCGGATTTCCTCCCACGCCGAACGGCGCAGAGCCATATTAGAGCCGAAGAGGAAATGGTACTGGTGCTTGGCCAGCCGCAGCATCAGCTGGCGCATTTTGTCGTCGGCTTTGAGACCGAAGCGGCGCAGCGGCATGTCGTAGTAGACCACCGGCCCTGTTACCGCGGAGACGGCGGGATCCAGGAAGGCATTCTGGACCTGTTCCACCCAATCCGGTTCCAGGACAGAATCGGCGTCGATGCGGCCCAGCACATCTCCGCTCGCCCGGTTGAGACCGAAATTGCGTGTTGGAATCAACCCCTGCTCCGCACTTTGATGCACCAGGAGTATCGGGCTTTCGGGGTATTCGGTTTGCATCTGACGGACTATCCGGCAGGTTTGGTCCGTGGATCTATTGTCCACGACAATGATCTCGTCTGCGGGGACCGATTGGTAGACGGCCGCCGTGAGACATTGCCGGATAACGCTTTCCTCGTTGTATGCCGGGATCACGATGGAAACGCTCGGCCGGGCCTCTGCCGCTGCAAAGGACCGTTCCGGGGAACCCTCATCGGCTGTTTCGTATGGCATTAGGCCAAATCTAGCACCCTGAACACGGCAGCGGAGGGACCCCACCGGGAGTCCCTCCGCTGCCTAACCCGGACGGCTCAGAAAAAAGAACCGGCCCGTACATTAACTTGTCTACTGATCTTTGGCTTTGTCCGCTGGATGATCAATATGCGCGGCGATGTTATTGACGGCGGTCTTGGCGTCCTTGGCTACGTGTTTGCTCACGCCGGGTGCTTCATCTGCGGCATTGACCGCGGACTCGGCTGCGTCGTCGGCTTTGTCGCCCACCGTGTCTTTAACGTCGTCGGCTTTGTCGCCCACCGTGTCTTTAACGTCGTCGGCTTTGTCGCCCACCGTGTCTTTAACGTCGTCGGCCTTGTCGCCCACCGCGTCTTTAACGTCGTCGGCCTTGTCCTTGGCGGCAGTGGCCAGGTCGTTAACCTTTTCCGCTGCGGCATCCTTGACGTCGCCTGCTTTGTCCTTGACTGCGTCGGTCAGGGAGGTCGATGGGGAAGGACTGACCGGAGCCGGGGTCTGCCAGGGATCTTCGACCGGTCGGGAAGCCCTCCAAGCGGCGGCACCGGCAGCCACCGCAGCGGCCACCACTCCGACGACGAGCCAGCCCTTATGGCCACTCTTGCCCTGTCGGGCCAGCTCCGCGGCGGTCTTCTTGCCGGCCTTCGCGGCGGCCTTCTGCGCTTTGGCGATAGTCTTCTTGTCGCCGGTGAGTTTTGCAACCACAACATTGACCTGTTCCGGTGTCTTGGCGTTTTCGAGTGCCTTGCCGAAGGCCTGCGCTGCGTCGCCCAATTTTCCGGAAAGCAGCGGCAGGTAGTCACCGACTACCTTGTTCTTGGCCGTTGAAATGGCGGGTGCAGCCTTGTCCAGGGTTTCCTGGATGCGAGGCGTTGCCCCATCCACCGCGTCCGAAATTCGCGGGGCCAGCCTTTCCAGTCCCTCCTGAATCCTCGGAGTCACATTCGCCACGCCCTCGGCGGTGTAGTGTGCTGCCTTGCGGAGGGTGTCCTGCACCATGGGAGAGGCGCTTTCAAGCCCTTTCTCCAATTTCGGGACGGCCCAGTTCAAGGCCGCCTCTACATGAGGAGCTGCCCAGTCGCGCGCAGTTTCCACGCTGTTGGTCAGCGTGTCCTCCAGGTCGTGGGTAATGCGGTCTGCTTTCTTCACAACTACCTCCCGGATTATTTGACAATTCCCTGTTTAGCCTACGTTGATTGGCTGCTCCCGGCTATTCCCGCAGCGTCGGCCGGTGGCGGCAGACGCCCAGATACTCCGTTGAATCGCTGTTTTAAGCGGAAATTCCGCTCCACGCCGGCGCACAGGTTCACTGAACGCTGAACTCCGGCAGCGGTACGGTGTCTTCACCGCCTAACGTGGCAGAATGGCGCCATGACTGCTATCCCAACCGCAAAAGCAACCATTCATACCAATCACGGAGATATCCTGGTTAACCTCTTCGGCAACCACGCCCCGAAGACGGTCAAGAACTTCGTTGGTCTGGCAACCGGAGAGATTGCGTGGAAGCACCCGGCCACGGGTGAAGAGAGCAACGCACCACTTTACAGTGGGACGATCTTCCACCGCATCATCAAAGACTTCATGATTCAGGCGGGCGACCCCCTGGGGCGTGGAACCGGCGGTCCCGGTTACCAGTTCGGCGACGAAATCCATCCGGAACTGAACTTCAACGAGCCCTACAAACTGGCCATGGCCAATGCCGGCCCCGGGACCAATGGCTCGCAGTTTTTCATCACCACCATTCCCACCGGTTGGCTGCAGGGCAAGCACACCATTTTCGGTGAAGTTGTCGATGCTGACTCCAAGGCCGTCGTCGACGTTATCGAAGGCGTATCCACCGGCCCGGGCGACAAGCCGCGCGAGGACGTTGTGATTAGCAGCATCACCGTCGAGCAGCTCTAACACCCATACCGTGACGTACCCGATTCCGACGGCCGGCACCCCAGCCGCGGTCCCTGTCTGCCCCCGCCACCCTGACCGCGTTTCCTACGTGCTCTGTCAGCGGTGCGGCCGGCCGGCATGCCCGGAATGCCAGCGCGGTGCCGCCGTCGGAATCCAGTGCGTTGACTGTGTGCAGGCAGCGGCCCGCGCGGCGCCGGTAAACCGCACCGCGTTCGGTGGGGAAGCGGTCCCCGGACGGCCGCTGGCCACCTACGTGATCATCGGCCTGTGCGCGCTGGTTTACCTCCTCGAATGGGTCCCCGGCCTGAATCTGGAGCAATCCGGCTGGTATGCACCCGTTTATACGGAAACGCAGCCGTGGCGCATGCTGACGTCAGCTTTTCTGCACTCGCAGGACTTCCTGCCGCACATTCTGTTCAATATGTATGCCCTCTGGATAATGGGCCGCGCCCTCGAACCCGCTCTCGGACGGCTGCGATTCGTGGCCCTTTACCTTGTATCGGCATTCGCGGGCTCCGTCGGCGTACTGCTGCTGGCCCCGGCTGGCGGTCCCGTGGTGGGTGCATCCGGCGCCATTTTTGGACTCTTCGGGGCGCTGTTCGTGATTCAGCGTCGGCGCGGCGGAGACGTACGGCAGATCGTCATCCTGATCGTCATCAACGCGGCCCTTGGTTTCATGGTGTCCGGCATTGCCTGGCAGGCCCATCTGGGTGGTCTGATCGCCGGTGGACTGGCCGCATTAATATTTGCACATGCACCGAAGGGGCCGCGCCAAGCCGGCATTCAGTTCGGTGGTATGGCGGTACTGGTTGTGCTGCTGATAGCGCTGACTATTGTCAGGACAGCGATGATCCACAATCTCGCCGTCCAGTACCAGCTTTAGGCCCTTGGCTTCCGCCTACGCTGTCCGTTAGCCTCCCGCCGGACGGAGCTCCAGGGCCGAAACGCTTGATCCGCTATTGAGCCAGCTGCCGGTAGGCAGAGCCGAAATGAATCAGTGGATCCATGGCGTTGATTCCCGAGGCGATGCTGCCCATGGCCACTACCTCGCCCACGATAATGAGGTGGGTTGCCGCCGTGTGGACAGCAGTGCTTCGCACTTCGAAATACGTCAAGGAACCGTCGACGACGGCGGCGCCCGTCGCCTTTCCGCGGCGGTATGGTACCTGTGCCAGCAACCCCTCCAAGGGAGTTCCTGGGCTGGCGAGCCAGTTAGCCACGCCCTGATGCGTGCTGCCAAGCAGGCTCAACGCCCAGCTGCCCGATGTCCTGACAGCCTCTGCAATACGGGACTCAGCATAGAGGCACACCAGCATAGTCGGGGGATCATAGGAGACCGAAAGGAACCCGCTCACCGTCGCGGCGTAATCGCGCCCACGCACCACGGTACTGACGACCGCGACCCCGGAAGCTGCGTCGGCGCTGAGCCCGCGGTAGAGCGCAATGTCCTCGTCCGACGGTTCCGGTGATGTCAGCAGGCGGCTCTGAAGCGGCTCCGGATTTTCCATCTCTCCATCGTGCCACGCCCGGACCAGCCGGTTATCCACAGGTCTATCCACAGCTGGGCATAAGTTACACGTCTGTAGTTCGATTCCTCATCCGTGATGGGTTATCCACTTATCCACAGCGCTATCCACAATGGGTATAACTTACATAGCTGTCATTCACAGCTATGCACGCGGCGAGCCCCTGGCAATGCGCAAATTCGACGTTTTTCCCGAGCAACTTGTCCACCCCTGTGGATAAGTATGTCAACACGCTGGGGATAAATCTGGGTCTCCGCTATCGAATGTAGGAATCAGGGTTTCGCGTGGTCGCGTCCCGTTCCGTCAGCGTGGAGGCGTGGAGGCGTGGAGGCGTGGAGGCGTGGAGGCTTGGAGGCGCCCGAGGGACGCATGGCAGGTCTCTCGTCGTGGCACCTTCATCGTCGTCGTGGTTTAGCTGGCCAACCCAGGAACATGACCCATCACCCGGGACGGGAGTATGGTAAGCGTACTGACGATTGAATCCACGATCGTCATCCCTGTCGTTCCGGTCGAAGGAGACGTTGTGAGTACGAAGGTTGAGAAAAATGTCATGGTGAACGTGCCGGTGAGCACTGCGTACAACCAATGGACCCAGTTCGAGGACTTCCCCCACTTCATGGGTGGGGTGAAAAGCGTGACCCATCTCAGCGATGACCGGCTGGAATGGGTTGCTGAAATCGCCGGCGTGCGCCGGAAATGGGAGGCCAAAATTCTGGAGCAGGTGCCGGACCGTAAGATCGCCTGGGCAGCGACTGAGGGCGCCACCAACGCGGGTTCGGTGACGTTCGAGGACGTGGGAGGCGGGCAGACGCAGGTTCATCTGTCCCTCGACTATGAGCCGGAGGGGTTGGTGGAGAAGATAGGTGACAAGCTGAACGTGGTGGAGAACCAGGCGGCAGGTGATCTGGACCGGTTCAAGACATTTATCGAGGCGGAGGGGTACGCCTCCGGAGCCTGGCGGGGGACGATCAGCGAAGGCGCAGCCGTCGGAACACCTGGTGTGAGGGACGCCGACCAATCACAAGGGGACAGCGGCAAGGCCGGCGTATCCGGGAAGGTGGCGGCCGGTATCGGATTGGCTGCTGCAGCAGCGGCCGTGGGGGTCGCTGCAGCGGCGTCCGGCAAAGACTCGAAGGAAAAGACGGATACGGTCGCTCCTGAGGTTGTTGCCCCGAACCGGCCGGAGGACGCCTATGCGGCGACGCCGGGTCATGTCATCGCAGCCGATGACGCTGTTGCGGGCGGTGCGCGCCTGCCAATGCCTGCCGGCGAGAGATCCGATGCGCACCCCTTCGACCAGACCAATGGCCTCATCGATGTCGGCGGCGATTCGGATGGAACCGCAGAGAGTGACACCAAGAGCGTGGCAGACCGTGAAGACGACGTTGACACTGGCAGTCGGATTCTTCCGCCAAACCTGCCGGGCGGAAACGTCAGCGGGCAACACTAGGAAGCGGCGGCTGCGGATCATGGGGCGGCCATAGGCCGACGGAGCGGAGCCAAACGACGGCCTCCGCTCCGTCGTGTTCCAGGACAGTCGCTGTGAGGCTATAAGCGCCGACCTCAACCTCGGCGATGAACTGGAAGGGCGGCTCGGCCAGAGCCATGCTGGGCCTGTTGGAACTCGGTCGATATGATGAAGATTTACGCCCGGCTCGACGGATTAGAAGGAATCTAAAATGGCGAATGAAGAAGTTCATGAGGAAGAGCCCGGTTCCACTGTTCGTGGTTCTTCGGAGGCAAGGGGTAAAGAATCCGACAACCGTCGTGGTTCCCCTGAAAACTTGGCTCCTGGTGAAGTGACTAAGGATGCCAAAGGGCTCGGAGCGATTTTCGGGGACGCGGATCGTTCAGCTGTCGACGATCCGGTAAAACCCCCGAGCGAGGCTGAATCGGCTGCCATGACCGAAATGGACAGAAAATTCACCAGTCACGAATCAGAAAGCGGCGAGAAGTATCTTACCGAAGATGATTGATTCTCCGCGGGGCGTCGAAAAACTGCAAATCTGACAGCATCGGCTCTCGAGCGCTAGCCTCACGAATACCGAGGCCAGCCACCAGTGACAACGGCCGCGCTGAATGTCCGAAGGCGACTGCACCCGTTCAGAGGTCGCCAACGCGCTCACGGCGAGAATCGGCCTGGTCGGCTCCGGCTGCGAAGACCCACTCTTCCACCACTCATCCACTGGCCCATCGGCGTGGGCATGGATCGAAATGACAGCTACTGCGAGGATTACACCCAAATGGCGGCATCAACTCCAGGGCAAGGACTTACTTCCCGGGCAGGCCAGGGCGCCACATCACGGCTGCCCGCTTTGGCACCTGCCCTATTCCGGCAGGCCGGCCGTCCGTAGACTGGGATTGCGTCAGAACAGAAGCAGTCCGCATCGTGGGAAAGGCAGATCGATGACCAGGAACAGCGATTTTGAAGAAACTGCGGGGTCGCATGGCGGCGCCGACGAGCCTGACCCCAGCGTCGTACCTGACGACGGCGCCGTCGTGCCGAATGGGGGCGAGGACCGCGGCCGCTACGTTAAGGGTTCCTACGGCAAAGCCGGCAGCGAGCCCGGGCACCGTGCCGGATCGGGCGAGGGTCATTACGTCGAGGGCGACTACGGGAAGGCCGGCAGCGAGGGCGGCGCAGAGGAACCTGGCGCGGCGGAGGAAACCGGTCGATTTGTGGAGGCTGATTACGGCGAGGCCGGTGCGGTGCCGCCACGCACCGGCGAATTCGAGGTTGGGCAGTACGCCGAGGGTGACTACGGGACCGGGGGAACCGTGGAGCCGCGGAACAGGTCTGCCAAGGACGGCCAGTAGCGGCCCGGTCAGTAGCGGCCCGGTCAGTAGCGGGACGGCCAGTAGCGGCCCGGTCAGGAACGATTAGTTCCGTCACGAAACGGTGACAGCTTCCCCAAAAGGACCCCCGCCGTCGTCGTCGTTCCCGTTACCCGTGGAAAGGCGCTCTCAGCCGGCCCCGGCCGGGCCGGGCCTGCGTCGGTTCGGGTCGGCCCGGAGCTAGGACCGCCAGCGGGTGGTCATCAAAAAACCGGCAATGGCGATTGCGAAGCCGATCAGGATATTCCCATTGCCGATGTTCGGCAGTGGGAATGCGCCGTTGCTGATGTAAAAGACAATGATCCAGAAAAGCCCGATCAGCATAAGTCCGAACATAACGGGCTTGAACCAGACGGCGTTGGGCATGTTTGCCTTGGCTGCCGGCTGCTTCTGGCCGCCACGGCTTGGCTGGCGGCGCGATTTTGACTCGGGCACAGGATCTCCTTGACGGGCAGGCACCAGTGGTGCGCTCTTGCTGTATTGGGGGCAGTCCGGACGCTTGATATCCTGCATAGGGGGGGCAGTCCACCGGACCGGATCTGTTCGGTTGCTGGCTGCAATTCTAGCTGTAAGCGCGGCGAAATCGGGTCACCGGGACTCGAAGCGGAATCCAGGAAGACGGTACTGCTGCTGATGGTCTGCGTATTTCGTCGGCGTTCACAGTTCAATCCGCTCACCGACTCAACGATAGGTGCCAGAAAACCATGAGCACACGCATTTTAGTCGTCGACAACTACGACAGTTTCGTCTACACCCTCGTGGGATACCTTCAGCAGCTCGGTGCCGAAACCACCGTGGTACGCAACGACGACGTGACACTGGCCGAGGCCATGGAACTCGCCGGCCCAAGGGACGGCGTTCTGATTTCGCCCGGCCCGGGGACCCCGGCCGAGGCAGGCATCTGCATCGAGCTGATCAAATGGTGCGGGCACGAGGCCAAGCCCATGCTGGGGGTCTGTCTGGGCCATCAGGCGCTGGCGGAGGCCTACGGCGGCAGGGTGACGCACGCCCCGGAACTGATGCACGGCAAGACGTCCCCGGTGGAACATGTAGGGCGGAACGTCTTCGCCGGTCTGCCGAGCCCCTTCACCGCGACGCGCTACCACTCGCTGGCGGCCGTGCGGGAGACAATTCCGGCCGAGCTGGAGATCACGGCGGCAACGCCTAATGGCGTGGTCATGGGTCTGGCCCACCGCACCGCCCCACTGTATGGCGTGCAGTTCCATCCAGAGTCGGTGCTGACCGAAGGCGGATACCTGATGCTGGGCAATTGGCTGGAGTCCCTGGGTCTGGCCGGAGCGGCGGCCAAGGCTGCCGGAATGAGTCCGTTGATCAGCAAATAACGGGGCACCTGTCCCTCGGAGGCGGCGGTCAGCCTTTCGGCGCCCCCGATGCCGTGCAGTCCTTGTTCTTCTTGGAAGCGCAGTCCGACGGCGTCGCTGACGCTGTGGGTGTGGGTGTTGGCGTTGAGGTCGGGAGTGGTGGTGGTGCAGGGGCCGAGGCAATTTCCACCGTGATGGTGGAGAACTGATCGACGCTGGAGCCGGCGTCGGCGGACTGATTGGTCACCTTGCCCGCCTCCACCACCGAATTCTCCTTCTCCACAAAGGCCATCTGTAGAGTGCCGGAGGCGTTCTTGACGGCCTGTTCGGCTTCCGCCTGCGTGAAGCCAAACAGCGAGGGCATCGTGACCTTGCCGGTGGATACCATCAGATCCACTTTTGACCCTGCCGCCGCGACCTGTCCGGGGGAGGGACTCGTGGTCACCACCAGGCCAGCGCCGATGGTTCCGTCATTGACTTGCTTCGTCTCGCCCGGAAGCAGCCCCAGCGCCTTGATCGCGTCCCGAGCGGTCGCCTCGGTGACGTTCACCAGGGAACTGGGAATCTGCACGGTGGACGGCCCATCGGAAATAATCAATTTGATGCTGGACCGTGGATCCACCCGCTGCCCGGCGGTGGGATCCGTACCAATTGCCTGCCCCTTGGGAAGCGCCTCATCATAGCGGCGCTGCAGCGTAGGCCGCAGGTCGTCGCTGTATAGTTTGGCCATCGCATCCGTCTCCGCCATGGTGCGCACGGTGGGGATTTGGATCTGGACCGTCGCCGCCGGTTTTGCATTGAATAGGCCGTAAGCGAGCACGCCGCCCCCGGCCAGCATCAGGGCCAGCAGGACAAAAAGTGTAACAATCCATGCCCGGCGGCGCCGCTTGGAAGTCCGGTCCCGCTCCTTCTCCGCGGGAAGTCCCAGCGGCAGCGCGTCAGGATCCTCATCCGGGGCGTCCCCGGTGGTGAGGGGGCCTCCGGCGAGCACCTTGGCCATCGCGCGGGTGGAGGGGCCGCCGTCGTGCGGGTGATCGGCCGCGGCAGGCCGTGGGACACTGCTCACGGCGGTGACCGCGGGCGGCGTGTGCGCGGGCTGGAGACCGTACATTTCGGTCGGCGCCTCGCTGGCGGAGAAGGGGGACAGCTGCACGCCGCCCTTGGCGGCCCGTAATGCCCGACGGAAAGCGGCAGCATTCTGGAACCGATCGGCCCGATTCTTCTCCAGGGCGCGCAGCACAACGCTGTCCAGCGCAGGCGAGACCAACGAGTTGAAATAGCTCGGCGCTTCGGGAGTCTCGCGCACATGCTGGTACGCCACGGAAACCGGGCTGTCCCCCATGAAGGGTGGGCGTCCGGTGAGCAACTCGTAAAAGAGGCAGGCGGCCGAGTAAAGATCGCTGCGCTCATCCACCGTTTCTCCACGCGCCTGCTCGGGCGACAGGTACTGTGCCGTGCCGATCACGGCCTGGGTCTGCGTCATGGTGGCGGATGAATCGGCGATGGCACGGGCAATGCCGAAGTCCATCACCTTGACGGCATTTCCGTCCTGGGTGACCATCACATTGGCGGGTTTAATGTCCCGATGCACGATGCCCGCACGGTGACTGTACTCCAGCGCGGACAGCACGCCCAGGGTGTAGTCGATCGCATGGTCGATGCTCAGTTCCTTGCTCCTGACCAGGTCCCTCAGCGTCCGGCCGGAAACGTATTCCATCACGATGAACGGCATTCGGGTGCCGTCGCTCAGGGGGTCACCGACACTGTGGTCACCCGTGTCGTAGACCGCGACGATCGAGGGGTGGTTCAGTCCCGCCACGGCCTGTGCCTCACGCCGGAACCGGGCCTGCAGCTGCGGGTCCCGGGCCAGGTCCGCGCGCAGCAGTTTGACCGCCACGGTGCGTCCAAGCCTGGTGTCCCGGCCCATGTAGACGTCCGCCATGCCGCCGCGGCCCAGCAGCCGGCCCAGTTCATAGCGACCGTTAAGGACGCGCGGGATATTCATGGATCAGCGGTCCCTTCCGTGTGACGAGGTCATTGTGATGCATTAAATCTGATGCGGTTATGTGCTTGCGGGTGAAGCACGACGGCGGCGGGTTGCCTAGGGTGCGGGGGCCGGGGCGGGGGCAGGTGCCTGGGGGTCGACAGGTGCGGGTGCCTGTGGGGCAACAGGTGCGGGTGCCTGTGGGGCAACAGGTGCAGATGCGGTGGGCGCGGCGGTACACGTGGTTCCGGGTGTCTCGGCGGGCTTGCAGGGCGTTGGTACCGTCGCACGTGGGCCGGTGGAGGAGATTACATAGTTCACCACCGAACCCTTGACAACGGAGACACCCGACTGCGGTGACACCGAGATCACGTCACCTTTGGCCACTGTGTCACTAGGCTGCTGGGTAGCCGTTCCGAGAACGAGACCTGCCTGGGTAAGGGCACTGTTCAGCTCGGCGACAGTAGCACCCGGTGAGACCGCGGGAACAGTCACCATTTCCGGTCCCTTGGAGTATGTCACCGTGATGGTGCTGCCCTTTTCGACGGCTCCCGCCGGGTCGATGCCCGTGACAACGTTGACCGCGTTAGTCGAATCGAAGACCGGATTGGCCTTCACCTGCATCCCCAAATTGGTGAGAGCGGTCTGGACTTCGCTGAACGGCCTGCCGTTGTACTGGTCAGGGAAGAGCGTGACCAAGTCGGAGGCAGTCGTAGGAGGGGCTGTTGTGGGGCTGATGGCGGTCGGACTGACCTTGGTGCTGGTCGGCGCCGCGCTAGCGTGGGTCACGGTGGCACTCGTGCCGGGACTGGACGTTACCGGCGTCGACTTGGGCGTGAAGACTCCCAACTGCTGCAGCAGCACCATCGCGATGACAAAGAGCAGCAGCAGGATCAGGGCAACAAGCGGCCAGGTCCACGGGCTGCGGTCCCGTCTGGCAGGAGTCTCTCCGTCGGATTCGCCGTTGTCGTCATCCTCCCAGGCACGCTCCGCCGTCAGAGCCTCCACGCGGGAGAGCGAATTGCCGTTACCGGCTTCGGCACTGATGGCAGCGGCCGCCACGGTGGGCAGGGCCGACGTTGCCATGGCGGATTGATCCGCCGGGACAGCCGTGGTCGCGGCGGTTCCCTGCAGGTCCACGGGCGCGGTGATGGGCCCGGTGGTAGATTCGAAGAGCAGCATCCCAGGAGCGGCCGCATGGGCGGCCTTGATGTCGCCGTTGCGGATGGCCTCCGCCGCGTCGGCCAGTTTGTTGGCATTGGCGGGACGGTTGGCCGGGTCCTTGGCCAGCATGGACATCAGCAAGGCACGGACCGGGGTCGGAAGGGTTTCCGGCAGCGGCGGCGGGGCATCATTGACCTGGGCCAGGGCAATCGCGATCTGCGATTCGCCGGAGAAAGGCCGATGGCCGGTGATGCACTCGTAACCGATGATGCCGAGGGAATAGATGTCGCTGGAACCGGTGGCGATCTGCCCGGTGGCCTGCTCCGGGGCCAGGTACTGCGCCGTGCCCATGACCTGGCCGGTCTGGGTGAGGGGGACTTGGTCCGCGAGCCGGGCGATGCCGAAGTCGGTGATCTTGACGCGGCCCTCGGGAGTGATCAACAGGTTTCCGGGCTTCACATCCCGGTGCACCAGCCCCTGCGCATGCGCGACGGACAGCGCCCGGGCGGTCTGTGCAATGATCGACAGCGTCCGGTCCGAGGAGAGCACATGTTCGTGTTCGATGATGCTGGACAGCGGATCCCCGGGCACCAGCTCCATCACCAAGTACGCCGAGCCGTCCTCTTCGCCATAATCAAAGACATTGGCGATGCCGACGTGGTTCAGTAAGGCAGTATGGCGGGCCTCCGCCCGGAACCGCTCCCGGAAGCCCGGATCCCCCGTGTACTCCTCCTTAAGGATTTTGATAGCCACAGTCCGGCCCAGGACCAGGTCCTTTGCCCGCCAGACCTCGCCCATCCCACCAATCGCAATGCGTGATGTGAGCTGGAACCTGCCGCCTAAGGTGATTCCCGAAGTAGGCCTCACTTATTCAACACCGCCTCGATAAGTTTGCTTGCGTTAGGACTGGTCAACTGTGCTCCGGTGGCGATATCGACATTCGCCATGACGATCGATACCACCACTTGAGGGTCTTGTGCCGGGGCGAATCCAGTGAACCAGGCGTTGTTGTTCACAACGCCGGGAATACCCTCGGCGGTGCCGGTCTTTCCCGCCACCTCGATGCCCGGGACGCTCGCCGCGTGGGCGATTCCCTTGTCCACCACGTTGGTCATCCATTGGGTCATCTGGGCGGCAATCTCCCGAGTGGTGGACTGGCGCAGCACCTGCGGGGTCAGCTCTTGGACGGGCTTAAGGTCCGGCGTGCGGATGGTCTTGACCATGTTCGGTTTCATTTGCGTTCCGCCGTTTGCGATGGCCGCCGTCATCATCGCTATCTGCAGCGGGGTCGCCTGAACATCCTGCTGACCGACGGCGCTGCGGGCCAGCTCCGCGGGCCCGAGCTGTCCCTTGCTGCCGGGGAACTTGCTGGCAGTGACCTGGTCGGGAATAAACAGCGAGTTGTCGCTGAAACCGAACTTATTGGCCTGGTCGGTAATCGCATTCTGGCCAAGATCCAGCGCGATCTGGGCAAATGGCGTGTTGCAGGATTGTTCCAGGACGAACGAAAAATCGGCCTCGCTCTTGGCCGCGCAACCGCCGTTGACGTAGTTGGGCAGCGTCGCGTCCGTCCCGGCGAAACTCAGGGCGGGCGGGTTCGGCAGGACGGAGTCCTTGGTGTACTTGCCCGAGGCCAGGGCAGCGGCGGTGTCCACGAGCTTGAAAACAGAACCCGGGGAATACAGTTTCGTGTACGCACTGGAACCGAACATATTAATGCCGTCGATTCCCAGCAGCTTGTTGTAGTTTTCCGTCACCGCGGCAAAATCGTGGCTGGCCAGCAGATTCGTATCGTAGGACGGCTTGGAGACCATGGCGATGATGGCACCGGTCTTGGGATTCATCACCACGATGGAACCCTTCTGCCCGTCCGGAATCATGTCGTACGCCATCTGCTGGATCGTCGGATCAATGGTCAGCTCCACCGACCGTCCCTTGGGCTGGGCGCCGGAGAGCAGCGATACCACACGGTCGTAGAAGGCACCGGGCGTCTCGCCGGTCAACTGCGGATTCTCCGCCTTTTCGATCCCGTACTGTCCATATGCCTGGGAGAAGAATCCGGTCAAGCCGGCATACAGCTCCGGCTGGTTATAGACGCGCTGGAATTTGCACTTGTCGGTGGACGGAACAGACTCGGCAATCGGCTGACCGCCGACCAGAATCGAGCCACGGTCGTTGCAGAACTGCTGGATCAGCCCACGGCTGTTCAACGCGTTGTTTTTGAGATCGTCGACGGCAAAGAACTGCACATAGGTGATCGAGCCGAAGACCAAGGCAAAGAGCACGATGGCGACGACCCACGAATTGCGGATGGCCTGGTTCACGGTTTGTTCACCGCCTCGGTAGGAGCCTTGATGGAACGCGGAGTCGGCACACGGGATCCGGCGGATGCCGCACCTGCGGGCTGCCCGTGGGGCGTACCGGCATCCTTGGGCGCGGATGTGGAAATAGGCCGCCGCGCGGCATCGGAAATCAGCAGCAGCAGCGCCACGATTATCCAGTTGGCCAGCAGCGAGGAGCCGCCGGCTGCGAGGAACGGCGTCGTCAATCCGGTCAGCGGAATCAACCGGGTCACGCCGCCAATAACGACGAAACACTGCAGCCCAATAGCGAAAGAAAGGCCGACGGCGAGTAGTTTGCCGAAGGCGTCCCGGGTGCCGAGCGCGGCCCGGAAACCGCGGGTGATGAGCAGCAGGTACATCAATACGACGGCGAACAGGCCGATCATGCCCAGTTCTTCGCCGAGGGACGCGATGATCATGTCGCTGTTGGCCAACGGGACGATGTCCGGGCGGCCCTGCCCCAGTCCGGAACCGACCAGGCCACCGCTGGCCATCCCGAACAATCCCTGCACGATCTGGTAGCTGCTGCCGACACTCCGTCCGATGACCTCTGGGTCAAAGGCATGCGCCCATGTGTTGACCCGCAAACCGACGTGCGGGAAGATCCTGATTGCCATGAAACCGCCGAAGGCTATCAGCACCAGCCCGATCATGACCCAGCTGATCCGGCTGGTGGCCACGTAGATCATGATCATGAAAAGCCCGAAAAACAGCACTGACGTGCCGATGTCGTGTTGAAAGACGAGAACGCCGACGCTCGCCAGCCACGCGACGATCATAGGTCCCAAATCACGGGCCCGCGGCAGCTGGAGGGGACCGACTTTCTTTCCGGCCAGCAGGATCAGGTCACGGTTCGAGGATAGGTACCCCGCGAAGAATACTGCAAGGGTGATCTTGGCGATTTCGCCCGGTTGGAAGGAATTGTCTCCGATTCTGATCCAGACGCTGGCCCCGTTGACGTCGCCGGCGCTGATGCCGGGAATGAGGGGCAGAAGGAGCAGTACGACGCTGACGATGAGGGAAATGTAGGTGAACCGCCGCAGGATGCGATGGTTACGGAGGAACCAGATGACCGCCACCGCAGCAACAACCGCCACCGTGGTCCATAACCATTGACGCGGTCCGGCGGAGTCGCCGGTGGCTATGTCCAGCCGGTGGATCATGGCCAGTCCGATGCCGTTCAGGGCAACCACAACCGGAAGTATTACCGGATCAGCATATTTAGCCCGAAGGCGCAGCGACATATGCATGGCCAGGGCGAGTACCGCGAGCACCGCCGCCTGCGAGTAAAAATCGGAATCGAAGGGGCGGTCCAAGTTGATATCCACGAGAGCGTTGGCGGAAATTCCGACGCCCAAAGCCAATATCAGGAGCAGCAGTTCGATATTCCGCCTCGGTTTGGCGACGGTCTGCAGTTGACTCATTGAGAACCTCCCACACATGCTCTTCCGGTTGCTCCGGCCGGGGAGGTGGATGCGGCCCCTCCGCTCGGGGCGGTCGATGCGGTCCCGCCCGTCGAACCCGCGGGGGTGGGGCTTGTCGAGACCGCCGGCGAAGGCGAGGGGCAGGGGGGAGCTCCGGTACCGGTGCCCAGCTGCAGATCAATGATGATCTGTTGTGCGTCGGCAAGGCCGGCGGCCGGAACGGTCTGGGCAACGCGCTGTTGGGAGAAATCCGGCAGTGTGGAAACGTCGACGCCCGTTTCACGGTAAACATGGGACAGCGCAATGGGTCCCAGAGACTGCGAGACGCCGTTAAAGATCGCCACGTGTCCATTGGCCTGGCCCACATAATAGCGGGTCTGGGTCCACGCATAACCGAGCCACAGGCCCAGGATCAGGACCACCAGCACGACGGCGGCGATCACCGTCCAGAGAACATTCCGCCGCCGGGGCGGAATGGAATTTTCGGTTTCGTAGCCATCGTCCGTTTCATCCTCGGGCACGGATTCGGGCTTATGGGTGAGGACCGCCGCGGCCCTTAGCGCTGCCGGGCGGCCGGCAAGTGCGGGGATTTTACCTTCGGCGGCGGCCGTGACGGCTGCGCCCACCAGTTCATGTGGACGGCCGGCAAGTTCGGCGCTGATGACCTCGGCACTCAGATGTGCACCCAATTCGGCGGACTCTTCGTCCACCGCCTCGCCCGTCGGGGAAGCCGCAGGTCCGGCAGAATTCACAGCGGCTCCCGGCTGGGCGTGTGCCGCGCCGTCGACATCTGCCCTGTCAGCCTGCACGCTGTAAGGGTGTACGCTGTCAGCCTGCAGGGTGCCTACCTCCACGCCGGCAACCTCGACCGGGCGCTTTCGCTCGGAAAGCACAGCGGCGGGCGCGGCTCGGACGGCAGGAGGTGCCGCCGTCGGCCCTTCGGTGCGGCCGGGAACGGGCAATGCGGGCAGCCTGGCGGTGTCAAGGTCCTCCGCCGTGGCCTCCACGACTTCAAAAACGACCACGGTGATGTTGTCGGGCGCGCCGGCGGCCAGAGTCAGCTCTATCAGTGTGTCCGCGCAGTCGGCAAGGCTGCGCGTAGTGCGGACCACCTCCTCCACTGTCTCGTGGCGTACGAAATTCAGCCCGTCCGAACACAACAGCCAGCGCTCGCCCGGAACGGCGTCGAAGGTGGTCAGGTCCAGCTCGGGGGACGCATCGACGTCGCCGAGCACCCGCATGAGCACGTTCTTGTGCGGATGGCTTTCGGCTTCCTCCGGACGCAGCCGGCCCTCATCGATCATGCGCTGAACGAAGGTGTGGTCCTTACTGATCTGCTCAAAAACGCCGTCTTTGAGCCGGTACGCGCGGGAATCACCTATGTGGGCGAATTCCAGCCTGGCACCGGAGAGCAGCAGCGCCGTCACCGTAGTGCCCATGCCCGCCAATTTGGGGTTTACATCAACGAGGTCAGAGAGCAGCGAGTTGGCCGTCTGGATCTCGTCGGCCAAGTAGGTACCCGCGTCGCCCTGATATCCATCCCGGTCCAGGTGAATCAGATCCAGCACTGTCGAGGCGCTGGCAACATCTCCGCCGGCGTGCCCACCCATACCGTCGGCTACGACGGCCAGATAATGGCCGGCATATGCTGAGTCGTCGTTCTTGGCCCGGACCTTGCCAACGTCTGAGCGCGCGGCATAGCGCAGGACCAGTGGGCGTTCAGCCATGATCACGGCCTCAATTCAATGACCGTCTTACCGATCCGAACCGGGACGCCGAGCTCCACGGGCAACGCCCGGGTCAGCTGCTGATCGCCCAGATACGTGCCGTTTGTCGAGCCGAGATCTTCAATGAACCAGCGGCTGCCCTGCGGGAACAGGCGTGCGTGCCGGCCGGAGGCGTAGTCATCTTCAAGGACCAGGGTGGCTTCCTGTGCACGTCCGAGCAGAATCGGCGTTCCGGTCAGCTCCAATGTTTGCCCGGCCAGCGGGCCCTCCGTCACGACAAGACGGTGCGCCTGAGCACGGGCCGGAGGCTGCTCATCCACCAGTTCGGGATGTTTGCGGGCCTGCCGGGCGGTGGGTGTTCCAACCTTCGTCATGCGGCCGATCACGAGATCCCGGCGCATGGCGCTCACCACGCTGAAGATCATCACCCACAGCAGCAGGAGGAAACCGAAGCGCAAAACGGTGACGGTCAGTTCGCTCATCCGCGTCCGCCGTTCTTGACCGGAAGCAGCCGGAAAACGATTTTGGTCCGGCCCATCGTCACGGTTGAGCCGTCGGTGAGCTCGGCGGTGCCGGAGACCTTGCGTCCGTTGACATAGCTCCCATTGGTGGAACGCAAATCCACAGCGACGGACTGTCCGTTCTCGGTGCGGATTTCAAGATGCTTACGGGAGACGCCCGTGTCATCGATGAGGATGTCGGCCTCCGAGGACCGGCCCAAAATAATGCTCGGCGCGTTGAGCGAGTAGCGTTGCCCGTCGATGTCCAGCACGGGCTGAAGATTCTGCACGGCGGCACGGGCGGGCTGACGCGGCGGGGCAGCGGGTACATTGGCCGGGTATCCAGGGTGCGCCGGAACGGAGGCCTGGTTTTCTTCAGGATCGGGCTCGGCTGGACGCCGGCCGGCTTTTTCGGTCCGTGAGCTGATTTCGAAGATGCCCGTCTTTAGTCCGGCGTCCTGGTGGAAGGCCACCCGGACCGGGCCCTGCAGCACGTAGCCCTGACTGCGGCAATGATCGATGACCACGTCGCACAGCTCTTCGGCAAGTGCGGTGCCCCAGCTGCGGGCGCGTTCGAAGTCCTGCTCACTGAGCTGGATTTCAAAGACATTGGGGGTCAAGGTACGGCCGGCGGCCAGCGTCATGGCTTTATCATCCAGCTCTCGGCGCAGCCGGCTTGCGATTTCGACCGGCTGCATCTGGGCCTTGGAACCGCGTGAGAAGGCGCCGCGGACGGCTTTTTCGATGCCCTTTTCGACATTATCCAGTAATCCCATCGGCTCTCTCCTCACGTGTTCTCGTTGTCCGGCCAGTCCTGCGCCGCCGCCGGTCAGCTTACGGGTTGGCAGCTGTTCCGGCGCTGCGGCGCAGTGCGGACGCTCCAATAGCGGGAGGTCCGGCAAAAGTTCGCTCACCCCGATACTACTGGGCCAGTCTGCGAAAACCGTATCTGCCAACGGATCAGGGCGTAGATTCATCCTTGGGTACGGTTTCGTATGTGCCGGGTTGGTTCCATCTGTTTCCCCCTGTGGCTGTCGCGCGCCGGCCGTGACGAGCTCATCGAACCGCCTGCGGTCGGAGGATGGAGCCCGCGCCGGAGCCGTTTAGGTGTTTCGGCCAGGTGTCCGGTAATCTTGATCTCGCTGTTCTTTTGGTTCCGGTTTTTGAACCGGAAGCCCACAAGACAGCAGCGCGCGAGTGGCGGAACGGCAGACGCGCTGGCTTCAGGTGCCAGTGTCCGAAAGGGCGTGGGGGTTCAAATCCCCCCTCGCGCACGCTTAGCAGTTTCAGACTGGAAACGGTTTGACATCAGGAAAGTCCCGCAAGTTTCGGCCTGCGGGACTTTTTTATGGTCCGGGACAGGTTGCGGGTTCGGCTCCGGACGGCGGCCAGGATCATTTGACGTAGCGCCAGAGGTACTCGCCATAGTGATGGCGGCCCTGGATGACCACCAGGGGAAAGATATGCGCTCTCCTGCCATGCGGCGTAGTCGTCAGCGGCCATGAGGACCGCGTTTCCGGCCCTGACGTGGTACCAGAACTTTGTACCGCGTGACCGGGCTCTCACCGGGGAATAGTCGGTGCGCGGTGCCCGTTGCGCCAGCTGAACCCGCCCCAACCGGAAAGAGCCCCGTGAATCTGTTTTCCCCTTTGACCCTCGGTCCCCTGGAACTGCCCAATAGGTTGGTGATGGCCCCCCTCACCCGGTCGCGCGCCGGACGCGATGGTGTACCCGGGCCGCTGATGGTGAAACATTACCGGCAGCGTGCCTCGCTTGGACTGATCGTCAGCGAAGGAACCTACCCGAGCCATGCCGGCCAGGGGTTCCCGGGCCAGCCTGGCCTGGTGACGGCGGAACAGCTTGCCGGCTGGGGAAAGGTCACGGAGGCGGTCCACGCCGACGGTGGCCGCATCTTTGCCCAGGTCATGCATGCCGGCCGTGTCACCCACGAGGCCACCACCGGCGGATACGCCGTGGTCGGGCCCAGCCCGGTCGCGATCGATGGGGTTACCAGGACGTACGACGGTAAGCAGCCGTATCCTGTCCCGCACGAGCTCACCGCTGCAGAGCTGCCGCTGGTTTGCGCGGAGTTTGTCCAGGCGTCCCGTAACGCGGTAGAGGCCGGATTCGACGGCGTTGAACTGCATGGCGCGAACGGTTATCTGCTGCACGAATTCCTGGCTCCCTCCACTAACCGGCGCGTGGACGGTTATGGCGGCTCTCCGGCAGCCCGGGCGCGCTTTGTTGTCGAAGTTGTGCGGGCAGTGGCGGCGGAGATCGGGGCCGACCGGGTGGGAATCCGTGTTTCACCCGAGCACAATGTCCAGGGGACGATGGAAACCGATGCCGACGACGTCCGGGCCACCTACGGTGCGCTGGTGGACGCGATCGCGCCGCTGGGGTTGGCCTATTTGAGTATTCTGCATAAGGATCCGGCCGGAGACCTGGTGCGCCTTTTACGCGCTAGGTTCGAAGGTCCGCTGCTGATCAACAGCGGCTTCGGCGTCCTGACAACGCGTGATGAAGCGCTGGCCCTGATGGCGGACGGCCATGCTGATGCCGTCGTGGTGGGCAGGCCGGCGATAGCCAATCCCGATCTGGTCCGCCGGTGGCGGGAGGACCTGCCGTTGAATACGCCGGACCCGCTGACTTTTTACACCGAGGGGGCACGCGGATACACCGACTATCCGGTGCTGGGGCACTAACCAACGTAACGGACGAGTCCGGCCGGGATCGCGGCGTCGAGGAACCCGCCGTCCCCTCCGGCGCCGTGAGTGTGTGGCAGGATGGACCAAAAGCAGCTACGAAGGCGGCCCCGCAATGATCTTCATCGTCGTTAAATTCAACGTCAAGCCGGACTGGTCGGACCGCTGGCTGGACCTGACCGGTGGCTTCACCGAGGCTACCCGCCAAGAGCCCGGCAATCTCTGGTTCGACTGGTCCCGCAGCGTGGATAACCCCCACGAATTTATTCTGGTGGAGGCCTTCCAGGACGACGCGGCCGGAGAGCACGTCAACAGTGCACACTTCCAACAGGCCATGAAGATCATGCCGCAGGCCTTGGTGGAGACACCGCACATCATCAGCGAAAAGATCGGAGCCGAGGGCTGGGGCCGGATGGGCGAGCTCACGATCGGGTAGCGGCTCCGCGGCGGACAGCTTCCGCGCGGACCCGCCTCGCGGCGGTCAGATCGCGGTCGCCTTCATCTGCTCTGCAATATATTCCGCCTGCCGGATCGCCAGGGCGACTATGGTCAGCGTCGGGTTGGCCGCCGCACCGGTGGTGAACTGTGAGCCGTCGGAGACGAAAAGGTTCGGGACATCATGCGTCTGACCCCACTGATTGACCACACCGTCCTCGGGGCGCTCGCTCATCCTCGCGGTGCCCATGTTGTGGGTGGACGGGTAGGGCGGCGTGTGATGGGTCGAGAGTGCGCCCACGGCGTCATAGAGCAGTGAACTCTGCCGATAGGCGTGACCGCGCATGGCAGCATCGTTCGCGTGATCGTCATAGTGCACGTTAGGAACCGGCAGGCCAAGGCGGTCCGTGACGGACGTGTTCAAGGTGACGCGGTTGCTTGCCTGCGGCATATCCTCACCCACAATCCATAGCCCCGCGGTGTTCTCATAATCGTCCAGTAGCGCCGTGAATCCAGGTCCCCAAGCACCCGGATCGATAAAGCTGGCCAGGAAGGCCGGTCCCAGCGAGATGGTTTCCAGATAGTAGCCGCCGGCAAATCCGCGGTCCGCGTCATGGCGGGACTCGTCTGCGACGAGTCCGGCCATGGTCTCGCCGCGGTACATGTGCACTGGCTTGTCGAATCTGGCGTACACGGAGCCGGTGGTATGGCGCATATAGTTGCGTCCCAGCTGGCCGGAGGAGTTTGCCAACCCGTCCGGGAAGAGAGGCGAGCCGGAGAGCAGCAGCAGCCGGGGTGTCTCGATGGAATTGCCGGCCACGGCCACTATCCGGGCCCTTTGCTGCTGGAGCTCTCCGTCGGCGTCGATGTACAGCACACTGTCCACCGAACCTTCGGGTGTGTGGGTGATCTGCACGGCCTGGCTGTTGGGGCGCAGGTCAAGCTTTCCGGTGCGCAGGGCCTTGGGAATTTCCGAGACCAAGGTGGACCATTTGGACTTGTTTTTGTCTCCCTGGAAGTTGAAACCGTCCTGGATGCACGCGGGGCGACCGTCGTAGGGCTCGGCATTGGTACCGTAGGGGCCCGTGGCGTAGTGCCGGTAGCGGAGCCGTTGGGCACCGGCGGCCATGACCTTGTAATTGTTGTTCGCGGGCAGGGCCGGGCGGCCGTGCCGGTGGGTGCTGCCGATCTTTTGCTCCGCCCTGTCGTAGTACGGGGCCAGGTCCGCCAAGGTGATGGGCCAGTCCAACAGATTGGCACCGTCAATCCGCCCGTAGGTGCTGCGGGTTTTGAATTCGTGCGCCTTGAAACGGGGTGTGGCACCGGCCCAGTGCGTGGTGGTGCCGCCGACGGCCTTCACGACCCACGCCGGCAGATTGGGGAAGTCCCGGGCGACCCGCCAGCTGCCGGACGTGGTCCGCGGGTCCAGCCAGGCCATCTGGTTGAACGCCTCCCACTCGTTGTTGACATAGTCCTCATTGCCGAGGTGGCCGCCGGCTTCCAGCAGGACCACCTTGACGCCCTTTTCCGTTAGTTCGTGGGCCAGCGTGCCCCCGCCAGCCCCTGAGCCGACAATCACGACGACGGAACTGTCATCGTGCGCGAAGCTTGCCGATTGACTCCCGCTCATGCTGTTTCGCCGCCTTCGACCATGCCGGTTCCCTTGAACACGTCGTCAAACTGTTCATCGGTCAGTGCCGTCTTCGCTGGTTCGGCGGCAGATACGGGCGCCGCTGCTGGCGCCGCCCCGCCGTCGGGCCCGGTCTTTGCAATGACGTAACCCAGCGGACCCACCTCGGCCAGCGCCTCTTCGCATTCTTCGATCCGAGGCTCCGGCAGCCAAGCAAGGTCATTGAACCCGCGGTGGAGGTAGCCGCCCTTGTCAAAGGACTCACCCTCGTAGCCGAGCACCGCCCAGACCTCCGGATCATCGTAGAAGTTCAACACCGTGGTTCTGCGGATGAAGCCGAAGAACTCCAGGTCCGCGATGCGTTTGAGCACGGCCAGAGCCCTGTCCTCGGTCAGCGCCAGGAAGTGCTCCGTGGTGAGCGAATCAAGGGTGAGCAGCCCCTGGGTCAGGGCGACCCGGAACCAGGTGGAGTCGGCCGCCTCGGTGATGATCTTGTCGGCCATCCGTTCGTAGGGCCCGTCCGGGATCTTCGGGTGGGGAAACGCCACCCGGATTATCCGGGTCAGCGTGCGGCGGGCCTCGTCCGTCAGCTGCAGCGCGTTGAGAGTGGAAAACTTCGCCGGGTACGCCATCGTTTCTTCCCCTTGACTGGTTTTAGCTGACTGGGTTCATCGAAGTACCCATGAGGAGGTCGTGTCCGCCGTCAGTGCACAACGGGTACTCCGAGAAGTGTGTGCCCTGCCACTGTGAGTATCAAGGGGCGGCCCTCCGCCTGGTTCCCATGGGAGGCTGCAATCCGCCTCCGATATGTTCAGGCCCACGTCGCCGACCTGGCCGCGCCCTCTTCCGCGTCCTGGACAACGCGGGTACCGTGAAATTGCGGCCAGTGGCCTGGACAAGGGGTCCAAGGCCACGAAACTGCGGCCGCGTTACCAGCGAGGAGAAGCGGCATGGACATGGGACATCAGAATACGGAATCTGCGGGCGCCCGCCCGGGTCCGGACGCAGCCGGGAGTATTCCCCCGGAGCCGCTACCCGGAAGTGATCCGCGGGAAAACCCGGATGCGAAACCGCTCGGCGATCCCACGCATGATCCGGACACCGGTCCGTTCGGTGATCCGCACGAGAATCCCGATGTGGAACCCTTGGGGGATCCGGGCGGGGAGCCTCCCGCGCAGTCGCCGCAACCCCTGCGTTAGAACCCCTGTTGGACCTCATGCCGGAGTGGGCTGGGTCTCTACGCGGCCGTGGGCCGCCTCGGCCGACCACCGGGTTCCGCGGGCTGGCTTGGTGGGCTACCGGGTTTCCGCTGGCGTCTACTCCAGCAGCCCGCGGATATCGTCGGCGGTCAGCGCGGAACTGAACATGGCGTCGTCGTCCATTACCGAATTAAATAGCTTCGCCTTGCGTTCCTTCAGCGCCATCACCTTCTCCTCGATGGTGCCCTTGGCAATCATCCGGTAGACCATGACGTTGCGGGTCTGGCCGATCCGGTGCGTCCGGTCAACGGCCTGGGCCTCGGTCGCGGGGTTCCACCACGGGTCCAACAGGAAGACGTAGTCCGCCTCCGTCAGGTTCAGCCCGAAGCCGCCGGCCTTGAGGCTGATCAGGAACACCGGCGCAGCGCCATCCTTGAAGCGGTTAATGACCTCGGCGCGCCGACGGGTGGAGCCGTCCAGATAGCAGTAGGCGATGCCCTGCTCATCGAGACGCTCGGCCGCCTTCTTCAAAAACGAGGTGAACTGGCTGAAAATCAGGGCCCGGTGGCCCTCCGTCAGGACGTCTTCGAGCTGCTCGTAAAGGGCCTCGAGTTTGGCCGACGGCACGGAAGCGTACTTCGCATCCACCAGCGACGCGTCCAGACTGAGCATGCGCAGCAGTGTCAGGGAGCGGAAGACGATAAAGCGGTTCTTGTCCATATCCTGGATCAGGCCCAGCAGCTTCTGCCGTTCGCGCTGCAGGAACGTCTCGTAAATCTTTTTATGCCGCGGCCCGAGCTCCACCTCAAGCACCTGCTCCTGCTTGGCGGGCAGGTCCTTGGCAACCGCGTCCTTGGTGCGCCGCATCATCAAGGGGCGGATCCGGTGCCGCAGCCGCGCCAGCAGCGCTGCGTCCTCGCCGCGTTCTATGCGGCGCACGTAATCCTCGGTGAATTTCCGCGGCGACGCAAACAAGCCGGGCGCGACAATGGAGAAAATCGACCACAGCTCCATCAGGTTGTTTTCCATCGGCGTTCCGGTAATGGCCAGCTTGAACGGGACATTGAGGTCCTTGGCGCATTGATGGACCTTGGCGGCGCGGTTCTTCACGAACTGCGCCTCATCCAGGATCAGACCCGCCCAATTCTGTGCCTCGTAGCCCTCAAAATCCAGCCGGAACAGGGCATACGAGGTGACGACGACGTCGGCTCCTGCAGTCGTGCGGGCCAGCGGAACGCCGCTTTTGCCCTGCGTATCCGTAACGCCCACAACCTTCAGTGCGGGAGCGAAGCGGGCGGATTCGGAGAGCCAGTTCGGGACCACGGACGTCGGGGCAACGACAAGAAACGGAGGCTCCCCTGACGCCTGTCCTGGCGCCTGCCCGGCGGCCTGTCCTGCAGCCTGTTTTGCGGGCTGTTTCGCGTGCAGGATCAGGGCCAGCGCCTGCAGCGTCTTGCCCAGGCCCATGTCGTCGGCCAGGATGCCACCCAACCGGTTCCGCCAGAGGAACGCGAGCCAGTTGAAGCCGTCCAGCTGGTACGGGCGCAGGATGGCCTGCAGGGTTACCGGCGGCGTGGTGGGCTCCACATTGCCGAGCTCCAGCAGCCCGGTGACGGCCGCGCGCCAGCTCTGCGCCTGTTCCGTGTCCTCGGCCAGGTCCTCAAAATCGGACCAGAGACCCGCCTGGTAACGGCTGATACGCAATCCGGTGTCCCATTCCTGCAGCGCACGGGCCTCGTCAATGAGCTCGTGCAGCCGTGCGAAGACCGGCTGATCCAACGACAGGTACGTCCCGTCCACCAGCAGCAGCTTCGTCTTGCCCTTGGCCAGCGCCCGGAAAATCTGGTCGAACGGGATCTTCCGTCCGCTAATCGTGACCAGGACGCCGAGATCGAACCAATCGCGCTGGTCCGTCTCCACGGTGCTGATGGTCAGCTGCGGGGGATCGGTCAGTTCCCGGTAGTCCGGGCGTTCGCCCAGCACATCCACCCGGACGCCGTCGAGCATTTCCACCTTCGGCAGGACCTGTTCGCTGAATTCGGCCGCGTCAATGCCCACCAGCGTCGACTCCTCGCTCAGCACGGCTGGGCGCAGGGCCGCCTCCGCCAGCCGCAGCAGCGCGGTCTCCGCGGGCACATCGCGGTAGCCGGGCTCCGCCGGTGCCCGGTGCAGCGGGAGTCGGGCGGCGGTGTCCGGCTGCCGGTACTCCCAGTCCCAGTGCAGCAGCAGCGTGTGGCCGGGCTGGTAGGCAGCGGTGAGAACGAGTACGGGCGGCTCGATCTCCGGGAACGGCACCGAATTATCCAAGCTGGCCACTCGGATGGACTGCCGCAGCCTCGGGTAGAACTCTGCCATGAACTCGTTCACGTCCGGCGCCGGTACGACCACGGGAGAGACCTGGTGCAGCACGGACCGCTGCTCCTTGGACAGCGGTGCGGCGGTGGGGGCGAGCGTGATGACGGTGGGGGCCAGCGCGTAGCCGTATACACCGTGGTTGCCGATGAGGCCAGCGGACTGCACGGGGTGCGGACTACCGTCGATGCTCAGGGCAGCGGTGAGCTCGATGGCACCATCGGCCCCGTCGGCGGTGGCGTTGAGGCTCACGGCTGCGTTGGTGCCGACGGTAATCAGGGCGTCCTTCGTGGTTCCCACCAGTGCAATCCCGAGCCGGGCGGCATCCTCGAACAGATTCCACAGCAACGGACTGCTGAAATCATCTAGGAACAGCCAGTCATTGTCCTGGCCGAAATATACCTGGCCGTTGGCCCGGTGCAGCGGCGCGAACTGGCAGAACCAGCGGTGCTGTTCGGGGTCCAGGTTCAGCCGGTGCACCTGGTAACTGACCGTGTTCCAGGTCAGGCTCCCCTTCACCCAGTTGCCCTTGCTGTTAAGGATGACCGGCCGGACACCGAGCCGGTAGCCGCCGGGTCCGGCCTGCTTCGGGGTGGATCCGGGAGGCGACCAGCGGTCCCGGTGCCGCGGGGCCGGCGCACGAAGCTCGAACTGCAGTCCCATCGCGGTGACAGGTGTCCGCGCCGCGCCGGGAATCCCCGGTGCCGTACTCGTCCCCGCGACAGGTTCGCGCTCCCCTCCGGGCCGCACGAGCGCGCTCAACGAGGATTTCCAGGCTGCCACCGCCTTCCCGTCAGCCGACGGCGCAGCTGGCTCAGCTGATGGTGCGCCGGAGGGTGTCAGCGCGGATTTCATGGCAGCAAACTGCGCTGATGCCAAGGCATCCATGTCCTGCTGCACGCGGGCTGTATTGCTGCTCAGCAGGGTGGCAGCGACATGTTTGCAGTCGTAGCCCACCGGGCAGCTGCAGCTGCTCCCAACGGGCATGAGCCGGCCGCCGCCGCGTGCAGTCAGGTTGATCCGGCAGTGGTACGGGGCGCCGGCGCCGCCCAGGATGATGCCAGTCAGCAGGCCGGCGCCAGGATCCCAGCTGAATTCCCGCACGGCGCCATCTCTGGCGTAGCCGCGGCCACGGTCGAAGGTGGGCTCGCCGACCAACCGGACGATGTCCGCAACATCCACCAGGGGAGGGAGGCCGAGCTGCCGGGCGGCGTGATTAGACACTGGATAATGCTCTCACGTGGCGGCTTCCGTTCGCATCGGGCCGTGCGCGGTCGCACAGCCCGATGAATCCGCCCAGTTGCTCAAGCCCTTCGGGATGGACGGGCAGGTAATTGGTCAGCGCCGGGGAGCGGACGATGACGGCGCGCCATTGCCCGCGGGAAACCGCGACGTTAATGCGGTTCCGGGAGAGCAGGAATTCCATCCCGCGGGGAACGTCACCGGCCGCGGAAGCCGCCATGGAGACGATCACGACCGGCGCCTCCTGGCCCTGGAACCTATCCACCGTACCGACTCTCACATCCGCTAGCCCGGCGAGCCGGAGCTCGTGCTGGATCAGCTGGACCTGCGCGTTGTAGGCGGCCACCACCAGTAGGTCCTGCTGCTGGAGGGGACGTTCCTGCCCGCCGTGCTTGGGATCCAACCAGCCCAGTCCCAGATGCGCGCGCACCTGGCGGACCACCTCGGCAGCCTCCTCCGGGGAGGAGGTCGAATTGCCGGAATGCTCGACATAGCTGCAGCTCAGCCCCGCAGGCGTCCCCGTCAGGTGCCGCTGGGACGCCGCGGGAGCCGACCCGAGCCGGCCGTCGTAGGACAGTTCCGACACGGCCGCGCATAGTTGTGGATGCATCCGCCACGATGTTGCCAGGAAATACCCGAGGTCGGCGGAGAGGGTGTGGGCGCCGCGGGAGAGCCAGCCGAGCGCCGATTCGTCCACCGGTTCGGGATGTGTCCCCTGCGTCACCTGCGGGAGCTGCTGCGGGTCCCCGAGCAGCAGCAGCCTTTTCGCCGCCCGGGAGACGGCCATGGTGTTGGCCAGCGAAAACTGCCCGGCCTCGTCAATCACCAGCAGATCCAGGGCATTCTCCGGAATTCTTGCGCCGGTCATGGTCCATGCCGTGCCGCCGATCAGGGCGCCGCCCGGAGTGGTAAGGAGCTCCGCGGCGGCGTCGTCGGACTTCCCGGCCCACGGAACCGCGGCCCGGGGATCGGTGGGCCGCTTGGCCACCCGGTCCGCCGGGACGCCGGCCTTGTCGATGGCGGCGCGGAGCATATTTTCGACGACGGCGTGCGACTGTCCGACAACGCCGACCTTCCACCCGCGCGCCACGAGATTCGCAATGACGTGGGAGCCGACATGGGTCTTGCCGGTTCCCGGAGGTCCCTGCACCGCCAGATAAGAACGGTCCAGATCGGCGACCGCCGCGGTGATGGCATCTGCGTAGCCGTCGGGCCCGGCCGCCACCGGCGGCAGCACGGGCAGCGTGGACAGCCGGGGTGCTGCGCGGCAGAGCAGATCCAGCGCGGGATGTTTGGGCAGCCCGGGCAGGGCGGAACCGACCCTGGCGGCCAGTTCGGACAGGGCGTCTTTTTGTCCCCTGGTGGCAATCGGGCTGTCCGGGGTCAGCGCGACGGGGAAGTCGGCATGCTCGTCAGCACCCTTACGGAGTTTTTCGGTCACCACCAGGATGTCCGCATCGCTGCGGTGCTCCACCTCGAGCACCTCGGTGCTGAACCAGCCCGCCCGCCCGTTGGTGCCGTCGTCGCTCTGTTGCAGGGCCTGCGGGAAGGGCGGTTCATACATCCGGAAGAAGGTTTTTCCCGGCGCGAAACCCGAGCCATCGGCCATCCGGCCGGTCAGCCGGAGGGTCCGCACCGCGTTGCTGCGCGCGGTGGGTTTGCCCCAGTCCTGGAGCACCTCGGCCCGGTCCACGATGAAGACATCGCGCGTATCCGCCCAATCGGGGACAGGCTGGTTCAGCCGGTCAAAATGCCCCCACCAGAACTGCTTGTCTTCGCGCCGGTGATAACCGACGGCCGCGGCCACCATGGCGATGGCCTGATCCTCCGCGGTCAGCGCCGCGCCGGCCAGAGTGGCGCTGCGGGCGGCGACGTAGTCCAGCAGCCGGGCTTCTTCGGGCGACGGCCCGGGCTGCTCGGTCTCCAGCGGGGCGGTCCGCGCGGGGGCCGATCGAATTCCGCGCTCGGCTGCGAGCCGCAGCAGCCAGTTGCGCAGTTCCAGGGTCGAGAGGCAATCGTATTTGTTGTAGTCGGAAATCCCGGCCAGAATCCGGTCGGCCCGCTCCGGGTCGCCGGCGTCCCGGGCGTCGCAGTAGTCCGCATAGGCCACCACCGATGCGCCGGCATCGGTGACATCGCCGCTGCGCAGATGGCTGCCCATGTACAGGGGTTCGAGTTTTTTAATGCTGTACGACTCCGCGGAGATCCGCAGGCTGTGCCGGACCGTCTCGTACAGATCCACCAGGATGCCGTCCCGAAGCAGCCCGTCCACGGCGTCCTCGCCCACCACATGGATCAGCGAAAGGTGGCGCAGGGCCGTCTTCTCATACGGGGCGTAGTGATAGATCCGGAGCAGGGGGAAGACGGCGCGGCGTTCGGCCACATAGGCCAGGAAATCCAGAAAGGCATGACGTTCCTCGCCGCGGCCGTGCGCCCAGATCGGACGAAAGACCGGCTCCCCGCCCGGTGACTCCGGGTTTTCCAGCACGCCAAAGAGGTATTCCAGACCCCACTTGCCGGTCGCCGGGTCCTGCCAGAGCGGATCGCCCTCGAAGTCGAAAAAGATGTCACCGGGGCAGGGCTCAGGTAAGCGGCCCAGGGTGTTGTCCGGCAGCACGGTGTAGCTGATTTCCCGCGGTGTTCCGTCCGGCCCCGGGTATGCCACGGTGCCGTCCGGGACGGCGGTGCCGGTCTGCAGCCGGGCCTGCTCCCGCAGCCGCACGGTGGTCGGATCCGGCCCAGCGCCGCCGTCGTCGGTCATGGCTGCCAGCTGGTCGATCCCGGCAATGCCGGCGTCCATCAGCTTCCGGCGGCGGTTTAGCGTCATGCCGGCGACCATCAGCAGGTCGCGGTGCAACCGGACCTGCTCGGCGCAGTAATCGCACCGCCCGCACGCGGTGTAGCGGCTGTCGCCCCATCCGACCGGGCCCGGGTCCGCCCGGTGTTCAGCGGTAATGCCCAGGAAATGGCGCCGACGTTCCCGGAAGACGGGCAGGACGTCCGCCAGGGGGTGATCGCTGTGCCTTCCGTCGCCCAGGAGCAGGGTCACAACGGGCGACGGCGTGATCCCGGCGTTCAGGAGCTGGTCACCGTAGGCGGCGAGTTGCAGCAGCGCCGTAACCTTGGCGTGCCGGGCAAGTTTGGTATCGAACACGGCATACGTGGCCGCAGCGTCGGTAGTCCCCGGATCCGGATGGTCTGTGGCACCTCGGCCGACACCCCGGCCGGCACCGATTGCGGCGCATGGTGTGCCGGCGCCGTCGCCGGGGTATGTCCCGGCGCCGTCGTCCGTTCTGCGCGGGGACCTGACCAGGAAGTCCGCCCGGCCGTGGAAGGTGCCGTCAAAGAACGCCGCCTGGAATACCACGTCCGCACCGTTCGTCAGGGCGGCGATGGATTCGGCATGCTTGGCCTGCAGCGTTCTGCGGTCCATCGACGTGGCGGGAACAACGTTGTAGACGCCCGTGCCGGCGGCCGGATTCCACGGTCCGAAGTCGGCCAGATACCGCTCCAGGACCCTATGCTCGTGGACATCGCCGAGTTTCGCGGCGCGCTCCAGCATGTCGTCCGCGGCGAAAACCACCTTCGGCGTGCGGCCGAGGCACTCGTCCAGCTTGCGCAGCAGCTGGTACTCGCACTGCGCCGCGATCACCAGATCGCTTGCAGAATAGACAAGGTCCTGCGGATCGCCCGCATGCTCCGGCTCAAGAAGAAACACGCTGCCTCCGACTGTTCTGTACTGGTGATGACAACGTATCAGCGGGTGCTGACATTTCCCGCCGGGGACTGGACCGCCTGGTAGTGACGGGCGCGGGGCCCTCGGCAGGGCGTGAAGCCGGTGGTCGTGACCCGGGGAGCGCTGAGCGCCGTCGGTTCCGACGACGTGAACCGTCCACGGCGGCGCGGCCGTGCCTCACCGATCGCTTTCCGGAGGTCGGCTCCGTCTGCCATCCGGAGCTCAAGGCCATCGCGGGCTCCGCCAGGCTTTTATCGCACCGGCTATCTCCCTTCGGGTGTCACCGGTCGGCGTGTCCCGCGGGATCATGCGCTTCCGCTGAATCCGTGTTGTCCGCGGCGACGATGGCCTCCAGCGTCGGGATGAGGTCAGGGTTTGCCCGGTTCAGGATGAGCAGCACCTCGGATTCGGGTACCGCACGGTAGAGAATTTCCCGCGCGTCGGCGTACTTGGTGGTCGGCGTCTTCTCCGGCCATTTTCTGGCCAAGGCCTGCACGCGCTCCGGCAGCGAATTATGCGCATTGTCGGAGATCTTGACCAGCGTCGCGTCGTGATCCTCCGCAACGGCGCGGATACAGGCCAGATAGTCGTCCGGATCGTCCTGCAGATTCTTGGAAACACGCTCAATGAGCTCGACGGCATGCGGCGGTACACCCATGTCGAGCAGTCCCTGCCGCGTCATGGGCGTATCCTCGGCAATATCGTGCAGGTAGCCGGCGATCCGGATATCATCGTCGAAATCGGCCAGCGCATCACCGACGGCCAGCACGTGTTCGACATACGGGCGCTTAAGTTTGTCCTTCTGCCGGGAGTGCGCGACCTCCGCCAGCACCATTGCGGTGTCCACGGTGAATTGTGCTTCCGTCATGTTTCATCCTCGCCATCAGTCGATCGCTCCCAGCGGAACGCCTGCCCTGCTCTCAGGGTATCCAGTGCCCCGGACAAAACACGTATTAGCCGCTGAGGTCGGTCCGCTCCAGCTCCGGGCCAGTATGCAGCCGGCGGCCGGTCACCTGGCTGGGGACTATTTCGACGAATGCGGACTTCACCGACGAGGTCCACGGCCGCAGGGCGAGCTTCTCCGCCATCTCGATCTCCGCCCCGCTCTGCAGCTGCCGTGCCTGGCCCTTGACCACCACACTCCACACCGAGCTGCTGGAGCGGCCGTCCGTTTCAAGGGCAACCGATCCGTTGATGGTCAGCTGCAGCAGCTTCTCGCCCGGCGCAGTGCGGATCATGATCTTTTTGTCGTAGGCCAGAAAGTTCACAGGGAAAATCTCCGGCGTATCGTGCACGCTTACGGCCAGCCGGCCCAGCGAGGCTCCCAGCAGCAGGTCCCAGCACTCGGCCTCATTCAAAATGACGGTGGGGTGTTCAGCATCGGGCAACATGGGTCATTCACTCCAGCCAAGGTTGTGGGCCATCCGCTGCAGTACGTCCACGGCGGCGTCGTATTCTTCTTCGGGGATGCCCTCGGCGATCTGCGTCCGGTTCCGTTCCACTACTTCACTTAGCCGGGCCAGGCTTTCACGCCCGATCGCGGTGAGCATGAATTGACCGCCGTCGTCGGCCACCCATCCGCTGTCGACCAGTTCGGCGACCGGCTCAGCGGCGGAGACATCGGATTCGGAATCGAAAAACGGCTTGAGCACCTTCGTGAGCTCCGCCTCGGTGGACGGACTGCCGGTCAGCACATTCATAATCTGCCATTGCCGGCGGGTGACGCCGTGTTCTTCCACGAGACCATCGAACTGCTGGTTAATGAGCCCGTCAACCAGCTTCAGCCAGAATCCGAGCGGACGTTGGGTTGCCATGACCTCACTATACAAAGTTTGGGTAGCTGCGGGGCGAAAGGGACGACGCCGGCCGGTTTGGACTGCCGTCGTCAAGACTTGGGCGCTGCCGATGGCGCCCCCGAACAGGAACTGCCCTAGCTGTACTCGGCGGTCACGAGGGTAGGCATGTGATCGGAGTTGCCGCGGGGCAGCGTTTCCACGCTCTTGGTGTCAAGGCCCAGCGACGTGGCGATGTCTAAGTGGCCCTTGAAGGCCATGTAGCGCGTGTACGTCCTCAGGTCGCTGAGGGAGGCATCGTCCCTCCCGTTTGGCCCGGCTGAAGTGCCGCTGACCCCGGGCTGCAGTTTTCCCGCTGAAGTCGGCCGCACTGCGGGTAGGGTGGGAGGATACGGCCGGCCGGCCACGAGTGACCCATAGCAGGGCGCGAGCCTTCCTTTCGGGAATGAGGGCGTGACCATGACGATCGGTCAGTACGACGGCGGCGCGGGCCGGCGGCCGCTTTGGGCCAGGAAGCTCGTTGTTGCGGTCCTGCGTTTAACACGGGTGGGCATTGGCAGCCTCGCCACGGTCGTAGTACTTGCCGTCGTCGAGGCGTATTGGGTCGGGGTTCACTTCCGCAGGGCCACGGCCGAGGAGACTCCCCGGGCGGCGGGAAGCTACGGTGCCGGGTATGCAGGTGCCACCATCCGATTGGCTGTGCTGGGGGATTCGAACGCCCTCGGAGTCGGCGCCTCGCGACGCAGCCAGACCATACCCGCACTGCTGGCCCGCGGTCTCTCCGCGAAGGCCGCGCGACCGGTGTTCTTGGACAACGTTGCGGTTTCGGGTGCCGAATCGAGGGATCTGGCCGCGCAGATCGGACTGCTGACCGGGATTCCGGATGTGACAGTGATCCTCGTCGGCGGCAACGACGTAATGCAGCTGCGTTCCATCCCGGCGTCGGCTGCGCTGCTTGCCCGCGCGATCCGGCATCTGCAGTCACAGGGGGGTCAGGTGGCGGTCGGTACCTGTCCGGATATGGGGACCATCCAGGCGCTGGTGCCGCCGCTGCGCTTCATCGCTGGATGGTACAGCCGGGTCCTGGCCGTGGCGCAGACTTTCGTGGTTCTGCGCGCGGGTGGCCGGGCGGTTGCGATTGGCGGTATGCTCGGGCCGCAGTTTCTGGAAAACCCGGGGCAGATGTTCGCCACCGACCATTTCCATTCCTCCCCGCTGGGCTATGCGCGGGCCGCGCGCCTGCTCCTGCCCAGCGTCTGCGCGGCCGCTGCACCCGTGACCGGCGTTCACCTGGCGGTCCCGCACCGTGTTTATGCACCGACGGGCCGGAAGTGGGTGGCGGCGTTGGGCACGTGGATGGGACGACGGGCCCTGACCACCGTCCGAAATATGGACTTGGGCCGGGAGCCGGGGCCGGGTAGGGACCCGGCGCTGGACGCAGGACTGGACCCGGCGCTGGGGCTGGACATTGCCGCACCTGCGCCAACGCCGCGGACCGGACCCGTGCCTCAGGCGGGCGGAATTGCCGGTGATTCCATCGTGCCCGACCGCCGGATGGGCATCATGAGCGTGCTGCAACGTGTATGGGAGGGAGTTGCAGCCCTCACGGGCGGCCATGGTCTCAGCCGCTGGAACCGGCCCGCTGAGTTCGCCCCGTCTTCGAGTGGCCGGCAGGCGGCGGATCAGCGTTTCCCCCGTCAGAGCATCCCGGTCAGAGGACCTTCGAGAGGAACGCCTTGGTCCGCTCGTGCTGCGGGTCGGTCAGCACCTGGCGCGGATCGCCGGATTCCACCACGACGCCGCCGTCCATGAACACCAACGAATCCGCCACTTCACGCGCAAAGCCCATCTCGTGGGTCACCACAATCATGGTCATGCCGCTCTTGGCCAGACCCTTCATTACATCCAGCACCTCGCCCACCAGCTCGGGGTCCAGGGCGCTGGTCGGTTCGTCGAAGAGCATCAGTTTCGGGTCCATCGCCAGCGCCCGGGCAATGGCCACGCGCTGCTGCTGGCCGCCGGAGAGGTGCGCCGGGTAGTAATCGCCCTTGTCGCCCAGCCCCACCCGTTCCATCAGCTCCACCGCCCGCGCGGTCGCCTTGGCCTTGGACATCCGCTTGACCCGCATCGGTGCCTGGATGATGTTCTCCACCGCGGTCAGATGCGGGAACAGGTTGAAGCGCTGGAACACCATGCCGATCTCACGGCGCTGGAAGGCTGCTTCCTTCGGTTTGAGCTCGTACAGCCTGCCGCCCTTTTCCCGGTAGCCGACCAGCTGGCCTTCCACGGAGAGCCGGCCGGCATCGACCCGTTCCAGGTGATTAATGCAGCGCAGAAAGGTGGACTTTCCGGAGCCGCTGGGACCCACAATGCACAGCACTTCGCCGGCGTCGACGCTCAGACTGATGCTTCGCAGCACCGTGTTGGTCCCGAAGCTCTTGGACACGCGGTCCGCGTGCACCATGGTCATGCCCGTCATCCCTTGCCCCCTGCTTCGTTGCCGGCGGGCGCGTTGGTCAGTGCCGCCGTCGTCGGGCCGTTGCCGGCATGTGAACCTGTGAAGGCGGCCGGATCGCCGCCCGTCGTCGGCTTATCTTCCTTGCGGCGCCCTGTCCCGCGGGAGAAGCGCTTTTCAATGAAATGCTGGCCCACCATCAGCACCGAGGTGAACAGCAGATACCAGATGGAGGCCACGATCAGCAGCGGTACCGGGGTGAACGTCACCGCCGAAATGCCGCGGGAGACGCCGTAGAGGTCGATGCTCAGCGGTATCGCCGCCACCAGGGACGTGGTCTTGAGCATCGAGATCACTTCGTTGCCGGTGGGCGGAATGATGATCTTCATGGCCTGCGGCACCACGATGTAGCGCATGGTCTGCCCCCAGGACATCGCGAGGGCCTTGGATGCCTCCTCCTGCCCCTCGTCCACCGACAGCAGGCCGGCGCGCACAATCTCGGACATGTACGCCGCCTCATTGAGCGCCAGCCCGATCACCGCGGTGATAAAGAGATTGTGGAAAACGTCATTGGGAAGGGTAACCCATGGCGTCATGAAGGGAACGCCCAGCGTGAGCACCGGGTAGATCAGCGCCACGATGCCCCAGAACACCAGCTGCACATACACCGGCGTGCCGCGGAAGATCCACAGATACAGCCAGGCGACGCTCTTGACCACCGGGTTCGGCGAGAGCCGCATGATGGCCAGCAGCAGCCCCAGGACAATGGCGATCAGCATGGAATAAACGGTCAGCTGCAGGGTCACCAGCGCGGCCTGGCTGATCCGCTTGTCGAAGATGTATTTGCCCACATCGGCCCAGCCGTAATCCTCGCGCTGGGCGGCGTCGAGAATGAAGACCGCGAGGGCGAGCACCAGGACGACGGCGATCAGGGCCCGCCACGGGTGCCGCAGCGGTACGGCCTTGATGGCCTCGCCCTCCTCGCCGGAGTCCGGGGGAGTGGCGCTACGGGCCTGCTCCGGATCCGTCATTGTCGGCTACCCCTTCGCGCCGACGTTGAGGTCGGCCGTCTTGACCCCGCCGCTTTCCACGCCCCACTTGGCCAGGATCCTGGTGTAGCTGCCGTCATCGATCAGCGCCTGCAGGGCCTTCTGCAGCACCGGGGTGAACTCGCTGTTCTGCGCCACGGGTATGCCGTACGGCGCGACCTCGAACGCGCCGCCGGCCGTCTGCAGCTTGCCCTTTGTCTGCGAGATTGCGTACAGCGTGACCGGCGAATCGGCGCTCATCGCATCCACCTGCCCAACCGCCAGGGCATTGGTGGCCTGATCCTGCGCGTCGTACCTGAAGATCTCGATGGCCGCCTTACCCGCGTCGGTGCAGGCCTTCGATTTGGCAGGGACCTCATGCGTGTCCTCATAGGTGGTGGCCTGCACACCCACCTTGAGGCCGCAGGCGTTCTCCGGATCCACTGTCTTGCCCACCGGGGCGGCCCACTGGATGCCGGCCGAGTAGTAGTTGATGAAGTCCACCTGCTTCTCCCGCTCGGCAGTATCCGTGAAGGAGGACATACCCATGTCATCCTTGCCGGCCTTGATGGCAGGCAGGATGTTGTCGAACGTGCCGATGTCGAAGTTGACCTTCAGGCCGAGCACCTGGCCCAGCGCGTTGGTCAGGTCGACGGACCAGCCGGCGGGTTTGCCATTGCCGTCCTTGAACTCGTTGGGCGGGTAATTGTTCGCCATCCCGACGTTGAGGACCCCGGCGGTTTTGATCTTCTCCGGCAGCATGGCGGCGATCGCGTCGTTCTTCTTGACCGCAACCGCGTCCGCAGAGCCGGCGGAACCGGAGGAGGCGCCACTACCCGCAGCAGGAGTGCTGTTGTCAACGCACCCCGTGAGCATGAGGGCCGCAGCGGCAAGGACGGAGACGGCGGCATATCGTGATCGCATAGGTTGCTTCTCTCATCGGGGGTGCGCCGGAGAGCGCCTTGTGCCGACCCTACAGCGGCCACCGCTGTGATCTGGACCATATGACGACGACGGCGGGTTGCGGTTTGGTGACGGATTCCGGACCGCACGCTGCCCCGAAGGCCGGATGGCGAGGAGCCCCGGCCTCGCTGAACAAAGGTGGGTGTTGGCGGCCGGCCCCGGTTTGGTGGTGATGCACGGCTCGGCCCCGGTTCAATGACGAATTCCCGGGCCGCACGCTGCCCCGAAGGCCACATGGCCAGGGGTCTCGTCCGCGAAGCAGGGGCCGGCCCACGAGAACGGTGCTGCCCGGCCCCGGTTTCGTGGGACAGCCCCTGCCTCGCTGGGGCCGCGCTCTTTCCTTGCGGCGCAATGGTGGGTCCATTCGGCGGCCTGGCCCCGGTCTGGTGGGAGTGCCCGGGATGGCGAGGGGCCTCGCGGCACGAAAGTGGGTCCTTGCTGCTGGGCCCCGATTACGACACTGTCCCGATTACCGACACAGTCCCGATTACCGACACTGTGTCGGTTCGCGGTAGGCTGACGAGGAACCGACACGGTGTCGGCGGGAAGGAAGCCGGATGATGATGGGCCCCGGACACCGCGAAATCCGCCGCACTGCCCTGTTGGCTGCGGCCCGTCACGACCTGCTTAATGGGGGCGCCGCGGCCGTCACACTGGCCAGGGTGGGCAGCGCAACGGGCCTCGCCAGGAGCAGTGTTTATGAGTATTTCGGCTCCGCCGGCGATCTGCTCACCGAGGTGGCCGTGCTGGCGTTCGGCGAGTGGGCCGCCGACGTCAGAGCCGCCGTCGACGACGCCGACCCCGGCTGGCCGCAGCTGCAGGCCTATGTTTCGCGGACCCTCATGATGGTGTCCGAGGGAAGGCATGACATCGCCGCGGCGCTGGACAAAGTGGACTTCACCGCGGCCCAGCGCGAGAGGTTCCGGGACCTGCACGTTGACCTCACCGAGCCGCTGCTGCGGAGCCTGGTCTACCTCGACGTTCCCTCCCCGGAAACATACGCCGCACTGATCCAGGGAATGATCGACGGCGCCACGCGGCAGGTCGGCCACGGTGCCGATGCGGCACAGCTGAGCGCCGTCACTTGCGAACTGATCATCAACGGACTGCCCACGGTCCACGTCCCCTGACCCGCACCGCCCTGCCCTCAGACCGCGGGCACTGACAGACCGATCGACCAACCCGACAACCGACAACCCGACAACCCTAGGACTGGAATTACGCATGTCACCACGCCTTTTTTACCGGACGCTCGCCTTTGCCGAGGCCGTCACCTGGACCCTGCTGATCATCGCCATGGTGCTCAAGTACGCCTTTAACTCCGGCGGTCTCCCGGTGCAGATCGCCGGATCCATCCATGGCTTCGTCTTCATCAGCTGTGCGCTGACCGCCGGGCTGGTGGGCGTGAACCAGCACTGGCCCAAGCGGCTGACCACCCTGGCCGTCGCAACCGCCATCATCCCCTACGCCACCATTCCGTTCGATCTGGTGATGGACCGGAACGGAAAACTCGACGGCGCCTGGCGGCGTACCGCGACAGCTGACCCGCGCGATCACACCCCGGTCAGCCGGCTGCTGCGCTGGATGCTTCGCCGCCCGGCCGTCCTGGGCGGCGTCTTTGTGCTCGCCGTTGTCGTTATCATGGGCACGCTGCTGGTTATTGGTCCGCCCGGCGGCCGGAGCTAGGCGGACGCCTCGCCGCGGCCGGCCACTTCCGGCGGAATGCCAGCCGCGTGCGCGGGGTTGGACAGCATATGAAGCGAATAGGTTTCCTCTCCTTTGGCCATTGGGGTCCCCTCCAGGGCTCCGGCACCCGCACGGCGGCGGACGCGCTGCTGCAAAGCATCGATCTGGCCGTGGCCGCAGAAGAGCTGGGCATAGACGGCGCATTCTTTCGGGTGCATCACTTTGCCCGGCAATTGGCCTCACCGTTCCCACTGCTGGCCGCGATCGCCGCGAAGACCAGCCGGATCGAGATGGGCACCGCCGTGATCGACATGCGCTACGAAAATCCGCTCTATATGGCCGAAGAAGCCGCGGCCACGGATCTGATCAGCTCCGGGCGGCTGCAGTTGGGCATCAGCCGCGGTTCACCCGAGCCCGCCCTCGACGGCCCGGCGTCGTTCGGCCACGTTCCGCTGCAGGACGAGACACAGGCGGATATGGCGCGCCGGCATACGGAAGAATTCCGCCATGCCCTCACCGGTGCCGGCGTTGCCAGGGCGAACACAGGCTACCACCGCGGCGGCGGCGCCGCCCTGCTGCCGGTCCAGCCGTCGTCGCCCGGTTTGGGGGAGCGGATCTGGTGGGGCGCCGGAACCCGCGCAACCGCCGTGTGGGCGGCCCAGCAGGGAATGAACCTGATGAGTTCCACCCTGCTCACCGAGGATACGGGTGTGCCGTTTGACCAGCTGCAGGCCGAGCAACTGCGGCTGTTCCATGAGACGTGGAACCAGACCTGGGACGGGGCAGGGGGCGGGGCCGGCCATGCGCGCCGGCCCCAGACGTCGGTCAGCCGCAGCGTGCTGCCCGTGGTCGACGACGAGGACCGCTACTACTTCGGGCAGCAGGGGCTGGCGGACAGCCGGGACCAGGTCGGGGTGCTTGAGGGTTCCATGTCCAGGTTCGGCAAAAGCTACATCGGCGAGCCGGACGCACTGGCCGAGCAGCTGGCCGCCGATGAGGCCGTGCAGGCCGCCGATACGCTGCTGCTGACCGTGCCGAACCAGCTGGGCGTGGCGTACAACGTCAAACTGCTGGCCAACGTGGCGAAGTACATTGCCCCCGCGCTCGGCTGGACGGCAAATTGGGAAAGTCCAGTTCAGGGGGAGACGGTCTAGGACTGTCTAAGTGGTCTTCAGTAAAGCGGGAATTACCACCGTCGATGATCAGGTCGTTAGCATCCGGGTAATCGGCGACGGGCATGGTGGCCAGGTTGAACCGACTGCTCCGCGTCTAAGCACGCCACTGCCGGGATATCGATCGTAGTCAAAGCGAAGCTCTCTGACTATCAGACCACTATGCGAGAGTGCATGACCGTGAAGAGATGGCCGGATGAGGCCGAGATCGACAAGGTCAACAAGGGGCGGACACAGGCAAGAAGAACCCAATCCGAACTGACAGCCAGCGCATCATCGCCGAGGACCGAACTGCGCCGTCGCGGCCTCGCCAGCAGACACTCGCCGTGCGTAAGGGATTCGGAGGGTGACCGTTTATCCACGAGCAGCAATCGAGCTGCAATGGGCTTCAGCGATCAGTGTCAGTGGTCACCGATAGCGTAGAACTGTATATGAACCGATGAAGTTTTTAATCCCACAGAGGCTACGGAAGGACACAGTATGCCGTAACCACTCTTTATCACATTGTTGATGGCAGTTCCCATCGTCTTTCTTGGGATCGCCGGCGGGTTTGGCGTCTTCATCGGGCTCGCGCTGGTGCTGATCGCCAACCCAATCATCTGGAAGGTTCGTAAAGACGGCTACTTTAACTCGGAGCAGTTTCAGGCGCTTCGCACGGACGTGGCTTCTGTGGCCGCTGAGCATAACGATGTAGTGAACTACGTGGCGGAGATCCGAGCGCAGGGTTCCTTTGAACTCGGCGCTTCTTCCACGGGTCAGTATGCGCACCTAGCGACATTTGAGAACACGTCGTCGTGGAACAACCGACGCGACCGCAACGTCGCCGAGTACGCTCCGCATGTGCACAACGCATCCCTGCAAGTCGTACGTAACGCGAGCATGGATCCGATCAAATACCTCATGAAGTACTTCTCGATCAAGGCTGACAAGGAGACCTTGACGGACGTTCAGCACGTCGCGGACGACGTCTCTCGCCTGGAAGAAGCCGTCCGCAACGTGCAAGGCCGCGAGACCGAGATTGTCGCGAGGATCAACCCGCCCACGTTCATCCTTAAGCGATATGCAGACGAGTTCTGGAACTTGGTGGGAGTCCACCTGTCACCGATCACGGTGCCCTACCCGAGCTACAAGTTTCAATACATTTCCGCAGGAGGCAACAGCGGTCAGGCAGTGGACATCCGGCTCGACACTTCAACCCTCGATGCACTGTCCGAGACGCTTGCTCAGAAGATCCACTGGGCGAAGTCGGCAGCCGGCCAGCGCGCGCTGATGACAGCTCGCTTGCGCAGCTGGATCAAGGATCGCGATAATCACAGGTGCGTGCAGTGCGAGATTTCGGTTGCAGCTGAGCCGCATCTCCTGCTCGAAGTCGACCACCTCGTCCCTGTGTCCAAGGGTGGCCTCAGCACGCCTGACAACCTGCAGACGCTTTGCTGGCGCTGCAACCGCACGAAGGGCGCGAAGATGCCAGCGTAGTTCACTCCGCGGCATCAACAAAAAGCCTTTGCCTTCGTGGCTGGAGCATTCGTGTAGGTGCAGTGAAATAACTTGGTGGCCACCAACACACCGCATCCACACGCACGAGCTTCACGCTGCTGGCCGAATATACAGGCATGCCCTTTGACCAGCTCTAGGCCGAGCAGATTCAGCTTTTCCGCGACACGTGGGCGGAGTCCGGCCACGGCTTCACTCCGCGAGTTTCTGTCAGCCGCAGCGTCATCCTCGTCGTCGATGACGTGGACCAGATGTACTTTGGCCTGCGTGCCCAGGAAGACAGTCGCACCAGGTGGGGATGATCGACGGGCTCCTTTCGCGCTTCGGCAAGAGCTACATGGGCGACCCCGCAAAGATTGCCGCAGAACTGGCCGCCGACGAGGCTTTCCGCTCCGCCGACACACTCATGCTCACGGTCCCCAACCAGCTGGGCGTGGAATACAACGTCAAGCTGCTGGCCAACGTCGCGAAGTACATTGCCCCGGCGCTCGTCTGGAAGGCTACGGCGGAAACAGCGGGTGCTCCTCCGGCGGAACGCAGCCGACCGATCATTTGCTGGCGGGTTTGATGATGACCCTTTTGATCCAGCTGGCAGCATCGCGCACGGAATCGTGCTCGAGGGAGAGCAGTTCCGGCGGCTGGGCAATCGTAAGCGCATCGATATTCCACAGGCCGCTGCTCACCCATCTCGGCTCATAAAAGGACCACCAAGAAATCCCGGCATGTAGCCCGGCGTCATACATAGCCCGCGACCACTGCTGCGTCGAGGGCCTGTTCCTTGCCACCACACTACTTGGGCGCAGCGACCATTCCTGCAGGGTGAAAGGATCATCGAGGTCCAGAATGTCCGGCTCACCTGTGAACCGCACCAGGGCCTTTACTGTTCCAGCAGGAGCGCCCGGCGGAGGAACAAATATGTCCTGCGTCCAGGACGCATAGCCACCAAAGGCTTCAGCCACAGCCCCCTCTTGAGTATCCGCCAAGTAGAGAACCAGATATTCGTGATCCGGGTCGTCTATCCGTCCGGCGCCCTGGCGCGGCCACCGGTAGAGCGGGTGCCCGATGGTGGAGGCCGTGTGGGCGTCCGGATGCCAGTTGCATACTCGCCAGAATTCCATCTACGCGAAAGCCCCTTGCTGATGGGCGCGGATCGCCTCAATCACCGGGCCCGCACCGTCAATACGGTAGACATCGATGGGACGGGCATTGAGATGTGCATTGTGCCCTTCCATCCAGAGCCGCGCCTGGGTGGGGGTGAACGCCGTGAAGAGCTGACCGACCAGAGAGTCCAGATCCGCCAATTGCTGCCGGTTCTCCTCCGTGGGCGTGTCGCGTCCGGAGGCCCATCGATTGGGCCTGTCCTGGTTAACCCCCAGGAGTGCGGCCAAAGCGTTGTTGCCCAGGGCGGCTATGAGGCGCTGTGTGATGGCGTCCGGACCGTAAGCAGCCGTCTCCTTAATCCCGCGTAGTTTTAGTGCGGTGGACACTCGTGGCTGGCCGGAGCGCCGGGGTTCGGTTTTTTCGAACCCCTTGGGCATCAGGACAACGCCGTCCCGCACCTTGACCCGGATTTGGCCGCCTCCGCCGTACCGGATAACCACCGTATCCGCTGGAAGCCCCTGCTGTTGTTCGCCCATTACCCAACAGTATGCGTTGGGCACGCGGCCGTAAAGGTGCCAGCAGACGAATCGGTCTTGTCCCGCGACTGTTTGGTTGAAGCTCAGGCCCATCGATGGCTATTAGCGCGAGGACGTCCGCGTCCCGATACCCTTGACGAACCCTGTAATGTGCGCACAATGCACATACAAAGGAGAATGTGATGAGAGGCAGTTCGCTGCATCCCAAGCCCGCACGAAGCCAGCGCATCAACGTTAGGGCTACGCCGCGCCAGGAACAGCTGCTGCGCCGGGCCGCTGAAGCTACAGATCGATCCATGACGGATTTCATCTTGGAGAGCGCCAGCGCGGAGGCGGAGAGAATATTGGCCGACCGCCTGTTGTTTGTTGCAGACGAGCCGCAATGGGCCGAGTTCAATCGGCTGCTGGAACTTCCTCTGACATCCACCGCCAAACTGGCCAAGCTGGCGCGCCGACCGAGTCCGTTCCAGGGAGAATGAGCAAGGCACGGCCTGGCGCGCCCCGGAAGCTGCTGCGCACCGATAACCGTGACGCCTTCGCTTCGGGGGCTGAGGAACTGGACGAGTGGCTTCGCAAGTACGCGTTCCAGAATCAGCGCGCGAACAGTGCAGTCATCTATGTATCCTGCGACGGGAACTCCGTGGTCGGCTACTACGCGATAGCCGTCGGGGCGGTTGCAAAACAGGGAGCTCCGCCGGCCATAACAAAAGGTGGCCGCTCGGATATACCCTGTGTTCTTCTGGCCCGGCTAGCAGTGGACAAGCGGTATCAGGGCACCGGACTCGGGACGGGACTTCTTCAGGATGCATTGAAGCGCTCGGTGTTGGTGAGCGAAAGCGTCGGGGCAATGGCCGTCCTCATCCATGCGCGCGACGCCGCCGCCAGGTCATTTCACGACCGTCATGTGGACGCACATCCTTCCCCGTTGGATGACCTGCAGCCCATGATTCCCATGAAGGCTTTACGCGCTGAGTTCGCCGAGTTCCTGCGAGGCCCGCTGAGCACCGACTAGCGGCTACGCTGCCCACGCCCACGCGATGGGATACGACGGCGTCAGACTAGTTCCGGTGCCAGCGGAACCGGAGCAGCTTGCCAGGCGACGGGAGCTGCTGTTCATGTTCGAAGCGGTCGATGACTACCTCTCCCCGGACGTGTCGGCTTGGCAGGTCGGCGAACTGGCATGCACCGCGCTCGTGCAGGCCAGGCCGGAAGTGCGGGTCGCCCTGGCAAGCAATATCCGGCAACTAGCAGGCTCTTGGACATCTTGCTGCTCGCACGAGTTGCGATTAACGCTGGAACCCAAAATGCAAAACACTCCACTGTTGCCCCGGAAAATGCAGCTTCAGCAGTTTCATCCCGACATACTCTTAGCCGAAGGCTGCGCAACGGGCGGCAGCGGTTTCGCGGTTATGTACGTTCTGTACAGTGAGAGCTAGTATTAGTTTATGAGTGAGATGAGCGTGACGGACGTACGGAGTCGCTTGTCCGAAGCGGTTGATACAGCCCGGGTCAAGCACGAGCCGGTATACCTGTTGCGCCACGGCCGACGAGTCGCTGCTTTGATAGATGCAGAGGACCTCGCCAACCTGATTGAGGCTGCCGAGGATCTGGACGATCTGAGAGCCGCAAACGAAGCCCGGACGGAGATGGCTGAAAGCGGCCAAGGTCCCATCCCTTGGGAGGAAGTCAAGGCTGAACTCGGCCTCACGTGATTTACGCCGTCCAGATCGCACCGGCCGCGGCACGCCAATTGCGCAAGCTCCCTCCGGAGTCTCGCCGACGAATTCAGGCCGCAATCGAGTTGCTGGCCGTAACGCCACGCCCTCCGGGCACGAAAAAGCTCGCCGGGAACACGGGAGACTGGCGTATCAGGACCGGAGACTACCGGATCGTCTATGAAATTCATGACGATCGGCTTGTTGTTCTGGTCGTTGCTGTGGGCCACCGACGCGGGATTTACCAATCGAAATGAAGGTCAATCTCGTGCTCGACTGCCTCGTCAGCTGCCGGGCGACGTCGTGCCCTTCATAAGCTTGTGGTTTCGGAAACCGTGGTGCTTGTCCCCAACTCCTGGCACATTTACGTTTGCGAATGGAGCCACACGGTCGGAATCATAAAGTCCGGTGATTAGCTCGCCAGGAAGGCGACGAGCAAAAGCGTTGATCGTCTTAGTCTCAATGGCCTGGACATCGCCATCGGCCGGAGCGTAGTGGACGAATAGGGACGGCAGGGCCTGAAGCGCCTTGAGCCACCACCCGCCACTGTGCGGCGACCTCGCGCCGATGGGTGTCGAGTAGTACTGCTGGATGCGCTTTGACAGAGACGTTCCCGCGAGCCCAATGTACAGAACTGGCTCGTCGGCCAGCCAAAATTGTTGAAGACGCGCTTCAAACGGGCGATCTTCGGGCACGCGCTCACCGCAGCGGACAGACACATCCGGCGGGCCTAAGACAGGCATCGCATACTTCATCAACGGAAACTGGCATCTGGCGAGTCTAAAGGAAACAAGTCGCATACTGCTCTTGCCTCCGCGTCGTCACGCTTCCACGTCGTCGCTCTCCATTAGCCCGGCCAAGTGAACAATCTCGCTGGGGGAACAAATGAGGACCGAATCGCTCGTTCGCTTGCGCAGGGCCTCTGCGAGTCGCTTCACACCGACGGTCTGGCTGCTCGGTTGGCCGCTCAACCGGATCTTACCTCCACATTCGAAAAGGTCGACGACGACACCTCACCCGAGGTCCTGGCGGCGTACCACCGACGGCTATGAAGAGACCTACACTCGCGTTATCGCACCTGCTCGTGCGGAAGTCAGCGCTGAACGAATTCAGCCCTGACAGGCTGGACAGGTTCTCGAAAAACGTTGCCGGCGACCATCCGGCCACTGCACGCCACTCTAAAATCGTCCTCACCTCCGCGACCTGCAGGACCTTGACGACGTCATTGAGACATCATGCTGCCCGATTCTTGGGGGCCGGCGGCTGCACTGGCGAGGCGCAGCCAAGTGTCCACCACGGTGTCCGGGTTCAGTGACACGGAATCGATGCCTTCGCCAACCAGCCACTCGGCAAAGTCCGCATGGTCGCTGGGCCCCTGGCCGCAGATCCCCACGTATTTCCCCCGGGCCTTACAGGCCGTGATGGCCATGCTCAGCAGCTTCTTGACGGCGGGATTGCGTTCATCAAAGCTTCCGGCGACGATGGCCGAATCCCGGTCCAGACCCAGGGTCAGCTGGGTCATATCGTTGGAACCGATGGAGAACCCGTCGAAGTGGTCCAGGAATTCATCGGCCAGCAGTGCGTTGGCTGGCAGCTCGCACATCATGATGACCTCCAGCCCGTTTTCGCCGCGGCGCAGTCCGTTCTCCGCGAGCAGGTCGATCACGCCGCGGCCCTCGTCCAGGGTGCGCACAAAGGGGATCATCAGCTTGACGTTGGTCAGACCCATCTCATTGCGCACAAAGGACAGGGCCTCGCACTCCAGGTCGAAGCAGTCCCGGAAGGACGGCTCCAGGTAGCGGGAAGCGCCGCGGAAGCCGAGCATCGGGTTTTCTTCATGCGGCTCGTAGGCGGGTCCGCCAAGCAGGTTGGCGTACTCGTTGGACTTGAAGTCGGACATGCGCACAATCACCGGTTGCGGCGCGAACGCGGCGGCGATGGTTGCCACCCCTTCGGCCAGGCGCTTGATGTAGTAGTCGCGTGGACTGTCGTAAGCGGCAATCCGCTCCCGGATTTGCACTGCCACGTCCGCCGGTTGTTCGTCCACGTTGAGGAGTGCCTTGGGGTGGATGCCGATCTGGCGGTTGATGATGAACTCCAGCCGGGCAAGGCCGACGCCGTGGTTGGGCAACTGCGCGAAAGCGAACGCCTGCTCCGGTGTGCCGACATTCATCATGACCTTGACCGGGGCCTCGGGCAGCTGGGTGATCTCGGTTTCCTGGACGCTGAAGTCCAGGAGTCCTTGGTAGATCAGCCCGGTCTCGCCTTCGGCGCAGGAGACGGTCACCTCGGTGCCGTCGGCGAGGATGTCCGTGACGTCTCCGGTGCCGACGACGGCGGGAATCCCCAGTTCACGGGCGATGATCGCCGCGTGGCAGGTGCGTCCGCCCCGGTTGGTGACGATGGCGGACGCGCGCTTCATGATCGGTTCCCAGTCCGGGTCGGTCATGTCGGCGACGAGGACGTCACCGGTTTCGAAGCCGGCCATCTGGTCGATGGCGGTGAGGATGCGGACGCGGCCGGCGCCGATGCGCTGGCCGATGGCACGGCCTTCGGACAGCACCTGGCCGGTCTCGTTCATGCGGAAGCGGCTGAGCCGGCCGGCGGGCCGGCGGGACTGCACGGTCTCCGGGCGGGCCTGCAGAATGTAGAGGCCACCGTCGATCCCGTCTTTGCCCCATTCGATGTCCATGGGGCGCCCGTAATGGTGTTCGATGGCGAGGGCATGGCGCGCGAGCTGTTCGACGTCGTGGTCCGTGATGCTGAAGCGGTTCCGCAGTGCAGCCTCGACCGGCACAAAATCAATGGTGCGGCCGATGTCACGGTTGGCCGTGTATGTCATCTGGAGTGCCTTCTCGCCGAGTCCGCGCTTGAGGATGGCGGGGCGGCCGGCCTGGAGGGCGGGTTTGTACACGTAGAACTCGTCCGGGTTGACGGCGCCCTGGACTACGGCTTCGCCGAGGCCGTAGGAGGAGGTGACGAAGACGGCGTCCTGGAACCCGGATTCGGTGTCCATGGTGAACATGACGCCGGATGCCCCGACGTCGGAACGCACCATGCGCTGGACCCCGGCCGAAAGCGCCACGTCTGCGTGCTCGAACTTGTGGTGCACCCGGTAGGCGATGGCACGGTCGTTGTAGAGGGACGCGAACACATCCTTGATGGCCAGCAGGATGTTGTCGATGCCGCGGACGTTCAGGAAGGTTTCCTGCTGCCCGGCGAAAGAGGCATCTGGAAGATCTTCCGCCGTCGCGCTGGAACGGACAGCCCAGGAAAGGTCCGTTGAGCCCCCGTGCTTGTCCACCAACTTCTGGTAGGAGGTACGGATCTGAGCTTCAAACTCCGGCCGGAAGGGCGTCTGTCGCATCAGGCTCCGGATTTCCTGGCCCGCCTCGGCCAAGGCGGTCACGTCATCGGTGTCCAGGCCGACCAGCCTGTCGGCAATCTTCCGGTCCAGGCCCGAGTCGGCCAGGAAGCTGCGATAGGCGTCCGCCGTGGTGGCGAACCCGTCCGGCACCTGGACGCCGGCCGAGGTCAGGTTCGCCACCATCTCACCGAGAGAGGCATTCTTGCCGCCCACCCGATCCAAGTCCTTGAGTCCGAGTTCTGAGAACCACAGGATGTCTGTCGTCATGGTCGTTGCTCCTTTGCAAATGGCGGCACGTGCGGCGCTGCCTCGGTGTTCGGCGAACACAGGTTGAAGGCGTCCCCGTCCACCGTGGCAGGTCTTCGCCAAATTTTCCACGTGACATGTGCCACGCGTTGTTTGTGAAACTTATCTCTAATGCTTGAGCTGCATCCGCTGCAGGATGGTGGCAGCCATTTCCTCCACAGACACGCTGGCCGAATTCAGGTATGGAATCCCATGCGAGACATACAAAAGTTCGGCGCTGCGCAGCTCAAAGCCGCACTGGCGCAGCGAGGCGTACGGAGAGCCGCGACGGCGTTCGGTGCGGACCTGGCTCAGGCGGAGGGGATTGGAGGTAAGGCCGAAGCACTTCCCAACGAACGGCCGCAATGGCTTGGGGAGCCCCTCCCGTTCGAAATCCTCGTCCACGAGCGGGAAGTTCGCGGCGAAGATGCCGTGCTGCAGCGCCAGATACATGGTGGTGGGTGTCTTGCCGCAGCGGGAAGGGGCCACCAGAATGATCTGGGCTTTTTCCAACGCCCGCAGGCTCTGACCGTCATCATGTTCCATGGCGTATTCGACGGCTGTCATCCGGGATTGATAGCGGGCGGCGTTTCCCAGACCATGCGCACGGCCCGGTTCGCCGCTGGCCAGGGTGCCAAGGGCCCGTTCCAGTTGGCCGACGTTCGTCCCGATAAGGTCCACCATCGTTCCCTTGCATCGGGCCAGGGTCCGGCGGATGTCGCTGCCGACGACGGTGGAAAAGACGATCGGTGCCGGGCCGCGGGCGGCGAGTTCATCGATGGTGTCCACGACCGCCTGCGCCTGTTCGACGGTCATGATGAAGGGGAGCGTCGTGCGGTCAAAATTGTTGACGGGGAACTGCGTCAGCAAGGTGTTGCCGAGAGTTTCTGCGGTGATGCCTGTACTGTCCGAGAGGAAGTACACCGGGCGGGGAACGTCATCAGTCATGAACGTATTCTCCACCAGTGTCGCGGCGATGCCGTCGGTGGCGTGACTTCCGGTCGGGTGGGGAGCGTCGCGGGGTCCATGCGCATCAGGCCGTCGCATGGGCTGTGAGCAGGGAGGCGGCTTCCTGGCGGGTGTGCCCGGAGTCCTCGATGCCTTCGGCGATGTGGGCCAGGTGTTCGGGGATGTCGCGGCCTTTTTTGCGCATGGCGGTGGCCCAGAGGCGTCCGGCCCGGTAGGAGGACCGCACCAGCGGCCCGGACATGACGCCCAGGAAGCCGATCTCCTCCGCCTCCTGGGACAGTTCCAGGAATTCCTGCGGCTTGACCCAGCGGTCCACCGGCAGGTGCCGTTCGGAGGGGCGCAGGTACTGGGTGATCGTGATCAGGTCCGTCCCGGCGCCGTACAGGTCCGCCAGGGCCTGGGAGATTTCCGCCCGGGTTTCGCCCATGCCCAGGATCAGGTTGGACTTGGTGACCATGCCCAGGTCCCTGCCCTGGGTGATGACGTCCAGGGACCGCTCATAGCGGAAGGCCGGGCGGATGCGCTTGAAGATCCGCGGCACCGTCTCCACATTGTGGGCGAACACTTCCGGGGCGGAGTCGCAGATCGCGGCGATGTGCTCGGGCTTGCCGGAGAAGTCAGGGATGAGCAGCTCGACGCCGGTGTTCGGGTTCAGCTTGTGGATCTTGCGCACCGTCTCGGCGTACAGCCAGACGCCCTCATCGGCCAGGTCGTCGCGGGCCACCCCGGTGACCGTGGCGTAGCGCAGGTTCATCTGCACCACCGACTCGGCGACCTTCGTCGGCTCAAACAAGTCGATCGGCGAGGGCTTGCCGGTGTCGATCTGGCAGAAGTCGCAGCGCCGGGTGCACTCGGAGCCGCCAATGAGGAACGTCGCCTCCCGGTCCTCCCAGCATTCGAAGATGTTGGGGCAGCCGGCCTCCTCGCACACCGTGTGCAGGCCCTGGCCCTTGACCAGGTTCTTCATCGCGATGTACTCGGTGCCCATCTGGACCTTGGCTTTCATCCAGTCGGGCTTGCGCTCCACGGGTACCGCGGCGTTGCGCTGTTCGATCCGCAGCATCTTGCGTCCCTCGGGTGCCAACGTCATTTCAATGCTCCTCTTTGCGGTGCCGGCAGGGTGGTCCTGCCGGTTGCTGCTACTTTCAAGCGATGTGTCCGCAGGGTGCATCAGCATTCGACGACGTTGACGGCGAGTCCGCCCATGGCGGTTTCCTTGTATTTGGAGGACATGTCCTTGCCGGTTTCGCGCATGGTGATGATGACTTCGTCAAGGGAGACCCGGTGCTGGCCGTCGCCCCAGAGCGCCATTTTGGCGGCGTTGATGGCCTTGGCGGCGGCGATGGCGTTGCGTTCGATGCACGGGACCTGCACGAGCCCGCCGATGGGGTCGCAGGTCAGGCCCAGGTTGTGTTCCATGGCGATTTCCGCCGCGTTTTCAACCTGTTCCGGGGTGCCGCCCATGGCCTCGGCCAGGCCCGCGGCCGCCATGGACGACGCCGAGCCGACCTCGCCCTGGCAGCCGACCTCCGCGCCGGAGATGGAGGCCTGTTCCTTGTACAGCACGCCCACGGCGCCGGCGGCGAGCAGGAACTTCACCACGACGGCGTCCACTTTTTCGGCGGAGGCGTCGCGCATGCCCTCGAGGTAGTGGGTGGCGTAGAACATGACCGCCGGGATGATGCCGGCCGCGCCGTTGGTGGGGGCGGTGACCACGCGCCCGCCCGAGGCGTTTTCCTCGTTCACGGCCAAAGCCACCAGGTTCACCCATTCCTGCCAGAACTTCGGGTCCCGGTCCGGGTCCTCCGCCAGCAGGCGTTCATGCCAGGCGGGGGCCCGGCGCCGGACCTTCAGCCCGCCTGGGAGCAACCCCTCCCGGGCCAGGGAGGAGTTCTTGCAGTCCTCCATGACGTCGCGGATGTGCAACAGCCCGCCCCGGACCTCCTCCTCCGTCCGTTCGACGAGTTCGTTGGCGAGCATGACGTCGCTGAAGTTCCCGCCCGCCGCGGCGCAGTGCCTGAGCAGTTCCGCGGCCGTGCGGAACGGGTAGGGCAGCTGTGCTTTGGAGGTCTCCAGCTCGGTCTCCGCCGCCTCGGCCTCGCCGTCGCGGATGATGAAGCCCCCGCCCACGGAAAAGAACGTGGCCTCGGCCAGCACGGCGCCGTCCGCGTCGCTGACGGCAAATTTCACCCCGTTGGTGTGCCGGGCCAGGATGGTCAGCGGGTGCAGGACGATGTCCTCGGCACCGTAGGCCAGCTCGATCCGGCCGGCCAAAAGCAGCGGCGCGCCGGCGGCAAACGCGGCCAGCCGGGACTCCACCTCCTCGGGCAGGACCAGTTCCGGTTCCCGGCCCTCCAGCCCCAGCAGCACGGCCGTCATGGTGCCGTGCCCGCGCCCCGTCGCCGCCAGGGACCCGTACAGGTCCACCCGCACGGACGCCACCTGTCCCAGCAGCCCGCCGCCGGCCAGTTCCCGCGCAAACGTCGCCGCGGCGCGCATGGGTCCCACGGTGTGCGAACTCGACGGGCCAATCCCGACGGAAAACAAATCAAAAACGCCAACGGACATGGAAATAACACCTTTCAAGGGTCGCCAGTGATGCGGCAGCCGGGGGAAACAGGGAATAACGGGGCTCGGGTGCCAACCCGGGAGTTCCGGCACCCCCAATGGGGGTGGAAACTCCCGGGCCCCGCAGGCCCGAAGGGCCGGGAGGACTCCCGGTCAGGACAGCGCCGCGACCCCGGGGTACAGGGGATGCGCTGCCGCCAGCGCGGCGACCCGTGACCGCAGCCCGGAAAGGTCGGTGCCGGCGTCGGCAATCAACGCCTCGGCAATGATGTCGGCAACCTCGGCGAAGGCCGCTTCACCAAATCCGCGGGTTGCCAGTGCCGGGGTGCCGATGCGCAGGCCTGAGGTGACCATGGGAGGGCGGGGGTCGAACGGCACGGCATTGCGGTTGACCGTAATGTCGATGGCGGCCAGCCGGTCCTCTGCCTGCTGTCCGTCGAGCTCGCAATTGCGCAGGTCGACCAGGACCAGGTGGACGTCGGTGCCACCGGAAACCACGCAGATCCCCTTGACCGCGACGTCCGGCTGGATGAGGCGATCGGCCAGGATCCGGGCACCGGCCAGCACCCTTTCCTGGCGTTCCTTGAATTCCTCGGAAGCTGCGATCTTGAACGCCACGGCCTTGCCGGCAATGACATGCTCCAGCGGCCCGCCCTGCTGCCCGGGGAACACGGCCGAGTTGATCTTCTTGGCAATGTCGGCGTCGTTGCTCAGGATGATCCCGCCACGCGGACCGGCCAGGGTCTTGTGCGTGGTGGAGGTGGTGACGTGGGCGTGCGGCACCGGGGACGGGTGCAGGCCCGCGGCCACCAGGCCGGCGAAGTGCGCCATGTCCACCATGAGGTACGCGCCGACCAGGTCCGCGATGCGGCGGAAGTGCGCAAAATCCAGCTGCCGGGCATAGGCCGACCAGCCGGCAACAATGAGGGCAGGCTTGTGCTCGAGCGCCAGCCGCTCCACCTCGGCCATGTCCACCCGGTGCGTATCCTCGCGGACCTGGTATGGGACCACATTGTACAACCGGCCGGAGAAGTTGATCTTCATGCCGTGCGTCAGGTGGCCGCCGTGGGCCAGGTTCAGGCCCATGATGGTGTCGCCGGGCCTGATCAGCGCGTGCATCACGGATGCGTTGGCCTGGGCGCCGGAGTGCGGCTGGACGTTCGCGTACGCGGCGCCAAACAGGGCCTTGACCCGGTCGATCGCCAGCTGTTCGACGACGTCGACGTGCTCGCAGCCGCCGTAGTAGCGCCGTCCCGGGTACCCTTCGGCGTACTTGTTCGTCAGCACCGAGCCTTGGGCTGCCATGACGGCCGCCGCGGTGTGGTTTTCCGAGGCGATCATTTCCAGGCCGGTGCGCTGGCGGGCCAGCTCGGCGTCGATCTGGACGGCGATTTCCGGGTCCAGGGTTGCCAGTGGGGCATCCAGGCTCGGTGAGGTCACCTGGACGTAGTCCACGGTGGCGCCGGCGCGGCTCACAGCTCGCCTCCGTTGGCAGCTGCGTACTCTGGCGCGGTCAACAGGGGGCCTTCGGAATCCACGGCCACCTTGAACAGCCATCCGGCTCCGTAGGGATCGGAATTGACGAGTGCCGGGTCATCGACGACGGCGGCGTTCACTTCGGTGACCTCGCCGGTGACCGGGGAGTACAGGTCGGAGACGGACTTCGTTGACTCAATTTCTCCGCAGCTCTCGCCGGCCGTGACGGTGGAACCGGCTTCGGGCAGGTCCACGTATACGATGTCGCCGAGTGCGTCGGCGGCCACGGCGGAGACGCCGATGGTGGACGGGCCGGCGCCGTCGGCGGCGATCCACTCGTGCTCGGCGGAATACTTCAGTTCAGAAGCGACTTTGCTCATGATGATCCTTGTCCTAGGGAATTTCTCGAAAGGGGGGGGGGGGTTATTTCTGGCGCTTGTAGAAGGGCAGTGCGACGACCTCAAAGGGTTCGGCCTTGCCGCGGAGGTCGACGTCCAACATTGTGCCCGGCTCGGCATGCGCGACGTCGACATAGGCCATGGCGACCGGGTATCCCAGGGTGGGGCTCGGCTGGCCGGAGGTGACTTCACCGATGACGGCGCCGTCCTTGAGGACCGGGTAGTGTCCGCGTGCGGCCCGGCGGCCCACGCCCTTGAGCCCGACGAGCTTGCGGCCGGACGCGATGCCGTCGCCGGCTGCCTTGATGGCGGCCAGCGCAGCCTTGCCGATGAAGTCGCTTTCCTTGGCCAGTGACACCACGGGCCCCAGGCCGGCGGCGTAGGCGTGGCCGGACGTCGAGAGCTCGTTGCCGTACAACGGCATGCCGGCCTCCAGGCGCAGCGAGTCGCGGGCGGCAAGCCCGGCCGGGATGAGTCCCTGCCCCTGGCCGTTTTCCAACAGAGTTTCCCACAGTGCTGCCGCGCCGCCGTTGGGCAGGTAGATCTCAAAGCCGTCCTCGCCGGTGTAGCCGGTGCGCGCCAGCAGCAGGTCCTGGACAGTACCGTTGACGGTGAAACCAACCTCGACGGCGGCGTAGTACTTCAGCTCGGTCACCAGGGAATGCTGCGCCTGTGGCACGAGTGTCAAAAGGATCGCCTCTGCGTTGGGGCCCTGCACGGCGATCAGCGAGGTCTCGCTGGAGGCGTCCTCGACGACGGCGTCGAACCCGGCGGCCCGCTCGGCCAGGAGCGCCGCAACCGTGGCGGCGTTGCCGGCGTTGGGGACCACCAGGTACTTCTCGTCGCCGCGGCGGTAGGAGATCAGGTCGTCAATGATGCCGCCATCGGCGTTGCAGATCAGCGAGTACTTGGCCTTGCCCACGGCCACCGCGGACAGCTTGCCGGCCAGGGCGTAGTCCAGGAAGGCGCCGGCGTCGGGGCCGGTCACCCAGACCTCGCCCATGTGGGAAAGGTCGAACAGCCCAGCGGCGTTGCGGACGGCGTGGTGCTCGGCCAGCTCCGAGGAGTACTTCAGCGGCATCTGCCAGCCGCCGAAGTCCGTGAACGAGGCGCCCGCCTTCTGGTGTTCGCCGTAAAGGGCAGTGTGGTTCTCAGTCATGGGAAAATCCTTAGTTTTCAGAGTCTGCTGTGGTGTCCTCGAAGGATCCTGTGTTGTCCTCGAAGGATTCGAGGGGAGGGCAGGAGCACACCAGGTTTCGGTCCCCCGCTGCCCCGTCGACGCGGCCCACGGGCGGGAAGTACTTGTCCTGCCGCAGGCTGTTTACCGGGAAGACGGCCTGTTCGCGCGAGTATCCGCGGTCCCAGCTGGAATCGACGACGGCGGCAGCCGTGTGGGGGGCGTTGCGCAGCGGGCTGTCCGCCAGGGTGAAGACGCCCTCGGCCACCTGGTCGATCTCCTGCCGGATGCCGACCATGGCGGTGATGAACCGGTTGATTTCGGTCAGGTCCTCCGATTCGGTCGGCTCCACCATGAGGGTGCCGGCCACGGGGAACGACAGGGTGGGGGCATGGAAGCCGTAGTCGATCAGGCGCTTGGCCACGTCCTCGGCGGTAACCCCCGTCTTGGCGGTCAGCTCGCGCAGGTCAAGGATGCACTCGTGGGCGACGAGGTCGCCCGCTCCCGTGTATAGGACGGGGAAGTGCTCGTTGAGCTGGGAGGCAATATAGTTCGCTGCAAGGAGCGCGGACTTGGTGGCCTCGGTGAGTCCCTGCCCGCCCATCAGCTTGACGTAGGCCCAGGAGATGGGCAGAACGCCCGCGGACCCGAACCGCGAAGCGGAGATCGGAACCCCGGTGGTCGAGCCTGGGGCCCCGGCCGCGTTGGCATCTCCGGGCATGAAGGGTGCCAGGTGCGCCTTGGCGGCAACCGGGCCGACGCCGGGGCCGCCGCCACCGTGCGGGATGCAGAAGGTCTTGTGCAGGTTCAGGTGGCTGACGTCGCCGCCGAATTTGCCGGGCTGGGCGAGTCCCACGAGGGCGTTGAGGTTGGCGCCGTCAACGTAAACCTGTCCCCCGGCGGCATGGACGGCGTCGCAGACCTCGCGAACATCCGCATCGTAGACGCCGTGCGTGGACGGGTAGGTGATCATGATCGCCGAGAGCTGGTCCTTGTGGCTCTCGATCTTGGCCTGCAGGTCCGCATGGTCAATGGCGCCGTCGGAGGCGGTGGCCACGACGGCGACCTTCATGCCGGCCAGCACGGCGGAGGCGGCATTCGTGCCGTGTGCCGATTGCGGTATCAGGCACACGGTGCGCCGGTCGTCGCCGCGGGAGATGTGGTAGCCGCGGATGGCCAGCAGGCCAGCGAGCTCGCCCTGGGAACCGGCGTTGGGCTGGAGGGACACCTGGTCGTAACCGGTGACCTCACAGAGGTCCGCTTCCAGGCCCGCGATCAGTTCGCGCCAGCCCTCTGTCTGGGAATCCGGGGCAAACGGGTGGATGGAGGCGAACGCGGGCCAGGAGATGGCTTCCATCTCGGCCGTGGCGTTGAGCTTCATGGTGCACGATCCCAGCGGGATCATGGTGCGGTCAAGGGCCAGGTCCCGGTCGCTGAGCCGGCGGATGTAGCGCAGGATCTGCGTTTCGGACCGGTGGGTGTTGAACACGGGGTGCGTCAGGAAGTCCGAGGTGCGCCCGGTGTCAGCCGCGAGGGCGAAGCCTGCTCTTTCCGCACCCTTTCCGTGGTCCGTGCCGTCCCCGGCGGGTGCGGCACCAAACACAGCGGCAACGCGGGCGACGATGTCCGCCGTCGTCGTCTCATCAACGGAGATGCCCACGTTGTCGGCGTCGATGGCGCGCAGGTTGATGCCGTCCCGCTCAGCCAGGTCCAGGATGGCGCCGGCCCGTCCCGGGACGTGCACCGTGAGCGTGTCGAAGAAGGAGGTGTGCAGGACCTGGATACCCGAACCCTGCAGGGCCGCTGCCAGGGTGCGGGCGTGGCCGTGGGCGGTCTCGGCAATCGCCTTCAGGCCCTCGGGCCCGTGGTAGACCGCGTACATCGAGGAGACAATGGCCAGCAGCGCCTGGGCCGTGCAGATGTTGGAGGTGGCCTTCTCGCGGCGGATATGCTGCTCGCGGGTCTGCAGGGCAAGGCGGTAGGCCGGAAGGCCGGTGTTGTCGGCGGAGACTCCGACGATGCGCCCGGGCAGTGAGCGTTCCATGCCGTTGCGGACGGCCATGTAGGCAGCGTGCGGGCCGCCGAAGAACAGCGGCACACCGAAACGCTGAGCAGTTCCCACCGCAATGTCCGCGCCCTGTTCCCCGGGAGGCGTGATCAACGTCAGGGCCAGCAGGTCCGCGGCCACCGTGACGAGCGCGCCGCGTTCCTTCGCCTCGGCAATGACCGGGGCGTGGTTGAAGACGCGGCCCGAAACGCCCGGCTGCTGCAGGACGATGCCGTTGATGTCTCCCTCCGGCAGGCCGAGGGACAGGTCCGCAACCTCCACCTCAAAGCCCAGTGCTTCGGCCCGGCCCTGAACAATGGCGATGGTTTGCGGCAGGAGGTCCGCATCAAGGACGGTCTTGCCGTCGGCCGCGGCCTTGGTCTTGTTGGCCCGGCGCATGAGCAGCACGGCCTCGGCCACGGCGGTGGATTCATCGAGCAGGGAGGCGTTGGCGACCGGCAGGCCGGTCAGGTCGCTGACCATGGTTTGGAAGTTCAGCAGTGCCTCAAGGCGGCCCTGCGAGATCTCGGGCTGGTATGGGGTGTAGGCGGTGTACCAGGCCGGGGCTTCGAGGACGTTGCGGCGGATCACCGCAGGCGTCACGGTGTCGTAATAGCCTTGGCCGATCATCTGGATGGCCGTCTTGTTCTTCGCGGCCAGGGCGCGGAGTTCGGCCAACACCTCAACCTCGCTGAGGGCCGGCCGGAGTGCCAGCGGTGTCTCCTGACGGATGGAATCCGGGACGGCGGTGTCCACCAGCGAGTCGACGCTGTCGTAGCCGATGGCCTTGAGCATGCTGTCGATGTCGGCCTGGCGGCGGGCGCCAATGTGCCGGTCGGCGAACACGGTCGGATTGGATTGAATCGTCATGAGGAACTCCAAGGTACGGCCGGCCCGGGGGCACGGCATGGGTTTGGGTTCCTCCCCGCTCTGTCTTGGACCTGAGAGATTCCGCAGGACTTCCGTCCGCTTGCACCGTCGGTGAGTATGGCTTTCGCCAAACTGCTTTCCAGAGTTGCCTCGCCGTGGCGGTACATGGGCCTGAGAGATTCCTGGGGAGGATTTGCTCCTACGGCGCCGCCAAAAAAGCTGGGAGGACTCTCCCGCCACGATTCGAAAGGCACATAAAACTGTGGGTGATTCGCACCACACACTACACGATGATTCCAGGCGAGGCAAAAACCGCATCACTGGCGGAATGAATGGCCACACCCCTCTGACATGCCCCGGCCCGTGACTTCGAACGGCCGGTCGCCCGTTTGCGTGAAGCCAGTCCTTACGCTAGCGTGTGACTCGCGTCACCCAAAAAGTGAAGTGCCCATGATCCGCGGCGGGAGAGTCCTGCCGGTACAGTCAGCAGGCGCCGTAGGAGCAAACCCTCCCCGGGAATCTCTCAGGCCCATGTACCGCCGTGGCAAGGCAACTCTGGAAAGCAGTCCGGCAAAACGGGCTCACCGACGGTGCAAGCGCGGCCTTGGACACAAGGCGGTGCGGAAACTCTCAGGTCCAAGACAGAGTGGGGAGGAACCCAAATATTCGTGGCCCCCTGCCGCCTAAACGATGGAGTTCCTTGTGACGATTTACCACCCCACGTCCGTTAAGGACGAGCCGCCCCAGCTTGAGCGGCAACTGAGCAACCGGCACATCCAGCTGATCGCCATCGGGGGGGCCATTGGAACGGGCCTGTTCATGGGCTCCGGCAAGACGATCTCCGCCGCCGGGCCCTCCGTGATCTTTGTTTACATGATCATCGGTTTCATGCTTTTTTTCGTCATGCGGGCCATGGGCGAACTCCTGCTGAGCAACCTCCACTACAAGTCATTCAGCGATTTCGCGGCTGACCTGTTGGGGCCCTGGGCCGGTTTCTTCACAGGTTGGACGTACTGGTTCTGCTGGGTGATTACCGGAATCGCCGACGTCATTGCCATCGCCGGGTACTCGCAGGAACTCTGGCCGGGACTTCCGCTGTGGATTCCCGGGCTGGTCACGATCGGCATACTTCTGGTGCTGAACCTGACCACCGTCCGGGCGTTTGGTGAAACCGAATTTTGGTTTGCACTCATCAAGATTATTGCCATTGGCGCCTTGATCGTGGTGGGCCTTTTCATGATCTTCAGCGGGTTGCACTCGGAGGCCGGAGCAGCAAGCTTTACCAATTTGTGGAGCCATGGCGGGTTCTTCCCGCACGAGTTCATGGGCTTCGTCGCCGGCTTCCAGATTGCCGTGTTTGCCTTTGTGGGCATTGAGCTGGTTGGAACCACTGCAGCCGAGGCCAAGAACCCGGAGAAGAACCTGCCCAAGGCCATCAACTCCATCCCCGTGCGCGTGCTGCTCTTCTACGTCGGCGCCCTGATCATCCTGATGTCCGTCATCCCGTGGACCCAGTTCGCCGCCGGACACAGCCCCTTTATCGCCATGTTCTCGCTCGCTGGATTGGGGGCCGCCGCCACAGTGGTCAACCTCGTGGTGCTGACGTCGGCGATGTCCTCGGCCAACTCAGGCATCTACTCCACCTCCCGCATGGTTTATGGCCTGGCCCAGGAAGGCGACGCCCCCCGTCCCTTCGGCAAGCTTTCCCGCCGCAAGGTGCCCAGCAATGCCCTGTTCCTCTCCTGCATCCTGCTCCTCTCCGGCGTAGTGCTCATGTACGCGGGACAAGACATCGGCAAGGCCTTTGAAATGGTGACCACCGTGTCCGCGGTCTGCTTCGTGTTCGTCTGGTCGATGATTCTTGTCAGCTACATCGCCTTCCGGCGGCGCCGGCCTGAATTGCACGACTCGTCCAAGTTCAAGATGCCCGGCGGCATCCCCATGGTGATCGTCGTCCTTGCGTTCTTCGCCTTTGTCATCTGGGCGCTGACCACCCAAACCGACACCTTGCAGGCACTGCTCGTCACGCCGGTCTGGTTCATCATCCTCGGCGTGGTGTGGTTCTTCCTGCGCCGACGCCCAAGCCACTTGTCCCGCTACGCCAAGTTCCAGAAAGACCTCAAGTCGGAACGCGTCGTCGCCCGGGAATTGCTGGACAATGGCACGGGAGCCGGAAGGTGACGGCGGAAGCCGGCTTGGCGCCGTCGGCCATCCCCGCCTTAAACGGTGCGAAGGCAATTCTTCATGCGGGTGCACTTCGTGTCGACGGGCGTCGCGCCCGCCGGTGACGAACTCCGGCAAAGCTTCGCACCGGTGGCGGAACGATGGGGCATGAACCGGCGGCTGGAGCCGCACGGCCGATGTCCGCGGTTAGGGATTGGAGCGAAAACAGCCGCTGCTCATGGACCAGTACGGGGATCTCTGCGCCGCGGGGTCCGATTCGGGCGAATTTCATCTGGCTTCCTTTGGTTGCTGTCCGGCAGTAGATGGTCAACGGCTGGAGCGGCTTGGCTATCCCGCCCGCGCGCCTTATGGGATACCAAAGTGTATGCCGCCGGGGTGGGCGTGCTGCAAGCCCTGTGACGATTGTGTCGCGCCGCGGCCTAAATCCGTGGGTCGGCCTTGGATGGATGAAGGAAGTAGTCCGCGATGCAGAAATCTTTTCTCAATTTTTGGTTGACAGTGAGCTACACCACGCCGTACTCTCATTTTTGGGATCCCAAATCTCCCTCACCGTCGAGGCGACGGCGCCCGCACCCCGAGCTGTCAGTCCATCCAAAGGATTTCTCCAATGACTATCAATGAACCCACCGTTGAGGTTGCGGCCGAAAGGCCACCAACCACCGAACCAGTGATTACACGCCGGCCCACGAAGGTGCGCTGGAAGCTCTTCGTCCTGCTCCTTGTTCTGGTCACGCTGAACTATGTGGACCGCGGCTCCATTTCCGTGGCCATGCCGCTGATTCAAAAGGAATTCAACCTTTCCCCTGAAGTGATCGGCCTGCTGCTCTCGGCCTTCTTCTTCGCCTATGCGCTCATGCAGGTGCCGGCCGGCTGGCTGATCGACCGCTTTGGCGCCCGCAAGATGGTCACGGCCTCGTGTGTTGGCTGGGGCCTGGCCACCGCCGCCTGCGGCCTGGCCTGGAACTTTGCCAGTCTCTTCACCGCCCGCGCCGCCATCGGTATCACCGAGGCCGGGATCATGCCCTCGGGCGGCAAGCTGAATGCAACCTGGATGCCGCAGAAGGAACGCGGCCGCGGCGCAACCATTCTGGACGCCGGAGCACCTCTGGGTGCAGGTCTCGGCGGCCTGATCATTGCCAGTCTCATCGCGCTGACCGGAGGCTGGCGGGGAGCGTTCATCGCCGTCGGCATCGCCACCGCCGCCTTCGGCTTCCTGGCCTGGTGGTACATCCGCGACAATCCCCGGCTGCACAAGAACGTCAACGAGGGCGAACTCGCCTACATCGAAGCCAGCCACGCCGAAGAGGACGCCAAGGCTGAAGCGTCCAAGGGCGCCGGCAGGCGCGGACTGCTGCCGTACCTGAAATACCGGTCTTTCTGGTCCATGTGCTTTGGCTGGTTCGGCTTCAACGGCGTCTTTTACGGCCTGCTGACCTGGGGCCCGCTGTACCTCTCCCAGGCAAAGCACTTCAACCTCGCGGCGGTCGGCTGGGGAACCTTCGCGATCTTCGGCGCCGGCTTCGTCGGGGAACTTCTGGGCGGTTTCATCGCCGACTGGTGGCAGACCAAGGGTGCCTCCGCCAACCTAGTCATGCGGACACTGCTGGGCATCTCCAGCCTGATCGTCGTCCTCGGCCTGGTGGGCGTGACCGTCGTATCCGACCCCCTGACCGCCGTCCTGCTCCTCTCCGCTGTCCTGTTCTTCCTGCGCTGGGTGGGCCTGTTCTGGAGCATCCCCGCACTCCTGGGCGGCCGGACCAACGCCGGCATTCTGGGCGGAGCGATGAACCTGAGCGGAAACATCAACGGATTCATCACACCCATCGCGGTGGGACTGATCGTCGGAGCCACCGGCGGCTACACCTGGGCGTTGCTCTACTTTGTCGGTTCCGCCGTCATCATGGCCGTCTCCGTCCTGACCATGGACTACAGCCGCCGCCTCCCGGTCTGAGCCCACTGAAGCGGCACCGCCCCCATCATCCCTCCCTAGTGCAGACAGGTACGTGCCATGAAGATTCTGGTCATCAACCCCAATATCAGCGAGAGCGTGTCCGCGCTGATCCGTGCCGAGGCGGAGCGTGCTGCGTCCCCGGGTACCGAGATCATCGTCCGTACCGCTGCGTTCGGCGTCGAATACATCGAAACGCGGGTTGAGGCGCTGCTGGCCGGCACCGCCGTGGCCCAGATCATCGCCGAGGAGGAGGGCAACGTGGACGGCGTGGTCGTGGCGGCCTTCGGGGACCCGGGAATGCCCGCACTGAAGGAACTCGTCGATGGTCCCGTCGTCGGCATCACGGAGGCGGCCATCCACACGGCGGCCCTGCAGGGAAGCCGGTTCTCCATCGTTGCCATTTCCCAGCGGATCCAGGCCTGGTACCGGGAATGCGTGGAGCGCAACGGGATGGGCAGCAGCCTCGCCTCGATCCGTTCGCTGCAGGATTCGCTGGGCAGCATCGGCTCAGTCCAGGAGGATTTCAAGGACAAGCTGCTGCAGCTGGCCCACGACGTCGTCGAACAGGACGGGGCCGACGTCGTCATACTGGCCGGTGCACCGCTCGCCGGCCTGGCGCGCGACATCGGCGGCCAAATCCCTGTCCCCGTGGTGGACGGCATCTCCGCCGGAGTGAAACAGTGCGAGCTGCTCATCAGCCTCAACGGCGGCACCCACCGGAAGGGCAGCTTTGCCCGGCCGCCGCTAAAAACCAACGCAGGCCTCTCTGCGGACATCACCCGCACCCTTGACCGGGGCTCCAAGACCAGCCAGAAAGTTCGGTAGCACCATGACCGTGGATCTCCTCATTACCAATGCCACCATCGTCAATGCGGACAGCACCATAGCGGGCCATATTGCCGTCAGCGGTGGCCGGATTGTTGCCCTGTACGACTCCGCAACGTCCCCGGAGCTCCTGCCGGCGGCCATCCGGACACTGGACGCCGCCGGCCGTACCGTCATCCCCGGCGGAGTGGATTCCCACGCCCACGTGGAACAGGTGACAGGTGCCTATAAATCCCTGGACACCTATGAAACCGCCAGCATCGCCGCGCTCTGGGGAGGCACGACGACGATCATGGACTTCGGTATTCCGGCGGACTTGAGCGAAACTCCGCTTGCGGCCGCGGAAAACAAGATACGGCTGGCCGAAGTTTCCCGCTGCGACGTGGCCCTGCACGGAGCAGTGATCGACTGGGACGAGACCGTCCCCGCGCAGCTGGACCGGCTGGCGGAACTCGGCATCCGCTCCGTCAAGATGTACACCACCAACCGGGGCTCCACCATGGCCAACGGCGACACCATTGTGAAGGTGATGCGCGAAATGGTGCGGCTGGACGGTCTCACCTACATCCACGCCGAGCACGATCCGATCATCGTCGACTGCCTGGCCCAGCACAGCATTGATGAACACGGCGCCTCGGTGCCTGTTCCCGCCGGACGCCTGCACCAGACCCGGCCGGAACTGGCGGAAGCGGCCTCCGTAGCGGAAGTCCTCTCGATGGCCGAATACACCGGGGCGCCCGTCTACTTTGTCCACCAGACCATTCCGGAGGCCGTTGCTCTGGTCCAGGACGCCCGGTCCCGCGGGCTGGAGGCCTACTCCGAGACGTGCCCGCACTACCTCACCTTGGATGAAGAGGTCTACGCGTCCGAATTCCCGGAAAAGTTTGCCTGCTGCCCGCCTATCCGCAGCCGCGAAACGGTGGCGGCCCTGCTGGAGCGGGTCAAAGCCGGGGAAGTGCACACCATTTCCTCGGACCACTCCTGCTATGACCTGGCGCAGAAGCAGTCCCGGAGCGAGGACGTGCGGTTCATGCCGCATGGGCTGCCGGGCATCGAGACCCGGATGCCGGTGGCCTTCACCACCCTGGTCATGGAGCAGGGCATGGCCGTCCAGCAGTTCGTAGAGCTTTTCGCCGCCGGGCCGGCGCGGATCAACAAGCTGGCCGGCAAGGGCATCATCGCGCCCGGCTACGACGCGGACCTGGTCATCTTCGATCCGGACGAGGTGCGAACGGTGGACGGTAAGGCGCTGCACATGGGGACCGATTTTTCCCCCTTTGACGGCATGGAACTGGCTGGCTGGCCCGCCACCGTGGTGATGGGCGGGCGGGTGGTGCTGCACGCCGGAGAATTCACCGATCCAGGACCCACCGGGCGCTTCCTGAATCGCTACGAGACAAGCAAAATGGCCGCTTTGGCCGGAAAGGGTCTCTAATGTCCACACGCCCCGTACGGATCGGCATGATCGTACCGTCCTCCAATACCTGTCTGGAACCGCAGACCTACCGGATCCTGGGCGACCGGACTGACGTAACCGTCCATTCCACCCGGATCGGTGTCACCCGCATCGCCCTGGATTCCGGCTCCGACCAGCAGTTCGACTTGCGGACCATGCTGGACGCGGCCGAGCTGCTCAAAACCGCCGAGGTTGACGTGCTGGCCTGGAACGGCACCGCCGGTTCCTGGCTGGGAGCGGATCATGACCGGGAAATGGTCCGGCAGATCACTGCGGCCACTGGCATACCGGCGACGACCTCCACGCTGGCCTACCTTGATGCCTTCCAGGCTTTCGGGATCTCCCGGATAGGGCTGGTCACCCCCTACACCCAGGACGTCAACGATGCCGTCATCACCAGTTACCGGACGGAAGGCATTTCGATCGTCGGCGAGAGGCACCTGGGCCTGAGCGTCAACGAATCCTTCGCCCGGGTTGATCCGGCCGAGCTGCTCGCACCGTCGAAGGAACTCCTCAGCGACGCCGGCGCCCAGCCCCAGGCACTGATCTACCTGTGCACGAATCTTTACGGCGCACCCATTGTGGCCCAGATGGAACGCGACCACGGTGTTCCGGTCCTGGATTCCGTTGCCGTGACCCTGTGGAAGTGCCTGTCCATGGCCGGGGCAGCCGGCCTGGATCCGCAGTGGGGGCGCCTGCTGTCGTGATCACACCCTCCCGGCGCACGCATCCGCACGCGGCAGCACTCGACATGGCTAACATAAAGAGCAAAGGACACCTCACTACATCGGTACGCCAGGACAGGACAGTTTTGCCATCTCTAAGCGAAGGCACCCTCCGCGAACAGCCGCTACGCGAAACGGTCCGGGACCAGATCCGGCAGCGGATCTACAACGGCCGGTACGCACCCGGCATCCGGCTGATCGAACGCGATCTGGCCGCGGAGTTCGATGTCTCCCGGCTGCCCATCCGGGAAGCACTGCGCATGCTCCGTGAGGAAGGCCTGGTAACCGAACGGCCCACCCGCGGGCTTGTCGTGCGGGAACTGACGCGCGCCGACGTGGAGGAGCTTTTTGACGTCCGTGAGGCTCTGGAAGGGATGAGCTGCCGCCTTGCAGCCCAACGGGCCACGGACGCGGACCTGTCGGCCCTGAAGCAGATCCTGGACCAAGCGAAGGACGCCACCGCGCGCAAGGACATCGGCGCCGCCCGCGAAGCCAACGGCAAATTCCACGACGAGATTCCGCGGCTGGCACACAACGAACTGCTCCGCAACATCCTGGAACCGCTCCACGGTCGCCTGCAATGGCTCTTCCGCCAGACGGACGATCTGGAACTGCTCTGCAGCGAGCACGAGCAGTTGCTGGACGCCATCGCCTCCGGGGACGCGGAATTGGCCGCCAAGGTGGCCGAGCAGCACGTGCGCTCCAGCCGGCACCGGACCCTGCACGCGTTGTTTCAGCGGACGCAGTAGCAGGGTCGTCGATCGGCGTCGGAGCGTTGTAGCCCGGCGGGGCGGTGGGTGCAAATGACTGGGACATGATGGTCTCCTTCGGACGCCGTCTCCATGGAGAATTTTTGTAAATCCGCAATTGTCTGCGCCGCGCGGTACGTTGTCCCCATGGAGAACCAACCGCAGGCGCGGCCGACGGTCCGGGCGGCGCCGACCCGGAAGTGTCCTGTGTGCGGCCATGAAAGCTGGCGTCTGGCGTACGGTGAAATCATGCCGAACGAGCAGGCGCTAATGCCGCCCAACACCGTCTTTGCCGGCTGCTGCCTGGATATGGTGACGCGGACCAATGCGGTTACCGGGGAGCCTGAGATGGGGATAGCCAAGTGGGAGTGCCAGAACCCGGAGTGCCGTCTTCTGTGGTGGTAACGGAACCCAACGTAGGAAGGGACCGTTCATGGCTCGCCAGTTGGTCATTTTGGACGATTACCAGTCCGTTGCCGCCCGGTTCGCACGCTGGCCGGAGCTCGAGGACCTCGGCATAGAGACCACCTTCTTTACCGAGCACCTCGGCGGCGAGGATGCCGTCGTCGAACGCCTCCGCGGTTTCGAGATTGTCGTCGCGATGCGCGAACACACGCCTTTTCCGCGGACCGTGCTGGAGCGCCTGCCCGGCCTGCAGTTGCGGGTCACCACGGGGATGCGGAATGCCGCCATTGACCTGGACGCGGCGCACAAACTGGGCATCGCCGTCACCTGGACCGCCGGTTCTGCCGGCGCCGCGGCCGAACTGAGCAGGGCGGTGCTGATGGCCACGGTCCGCGGCATCCCGGCACAGGACGCGTCGCTCCGTGCCGGCGGCTGGCAGCTGGCGCCGGGCATCGAACTGCACGGGCGCACGCTCGGCATTCTACGGCTGGGCCGGATTGGCCGGGCAATTGCCGGCTACGCGCACGCCTTCGGGATGGACGTGCTGGCCTGGAGTCCGCATATGACGGCGGAGCGGGCGGCCGAGGCCGGGGTGCGGGCGGTGGACCGGCAGGAACTTTTTGGACCCAGGACACCAGATCCACTGCGTGTTGGAGACCGCCGGCCGGGCGTTTGAGGACGGCGGTCTTAGCGCTGACGGTTCGTGTCTTCGAGCAGTGCCTTCAGAGTGAGGAGGTTTGCCTTCATCTCCTTGTTGATGCTCATGGCAATGAGTGGCAGCATGAGCCCGGAAAGGCCGCGACCACTCTCAATCTCCATCCGGCAGGTGAGCTTCGTACCGGATCCTCCAGCCGTGGTTGTGTAGGAAGCGTGGAACTGCACCGGACCGGAAGTGCTTTTGAAGGCGACTATGTCATCAGGACTGTACTGCGTATAGACGTTGGTCGCTGTCGTCTTGCGCCCCATGAGCTTGCGCTCGAAAACGTGCGTTGTTCCCACGCCGATGGGACCCTCCGTCGTTTTCTGTACCCTCAGCAGACCTTTCTGCCATGCAGGGGCGTTGTTCTGGTCTGCTACAAACGCGAACACGTCACCGACGGGCAGATTCAGAACAGTGGATTCCTCTATATGGACCATGCTTGGACTCCAATTCGATGGCCCGCGGTTCCGCGAGGTCCGGGGCGCACATTAACAGCCAAGCCTACCGGTCGCCTCCAGTCGACTCCATCTCCTAGTCCGAGTTGGTGTCTCGAAGCATTTGTGTCTCGAATCGCATGCCATGCAAGACAACTCAAAGCCCTGTTGGGCGACGCCGAGCCATCATAGAACTCCGCCACGAAGCCCTGAACTCCACAGACAGCGTGAAACGGAGGCGACTGTGGCAGTCCTTAGCGTCTCGACGAGCGGTAGCAAAATATTTCCCACTCAAGTAGCATTAGGGGATGAAGCTCAGTATCAGCCTGCCGGATGACGACGTTTCGTTACTTGACGAATACGCCCGGGCACAGGGATTGCCGTCCCGCTCTGCGGCAGTGCAACAGGCCGTCCGTCTCCTGCGGCACGTCGGGTTGGATGCTGCGTACGCCGCAGCCTGGGCGGAATGGGAGACAGCTGGCGAGCAGGCTGTCTGGGACGAAGCCACAGGAGACGGGCTGACGGATGCGGCGAGGTGAGGTCCGGCTGGTCGACCTCAACCCTGTCCGGGGTAGCGAAGCGGACAAGCGGCGTCCGGCGGTCATCGTCAGCAATGATCGCGCCAATTCGACGGCGGAGCGGCTGGGTCGCGGGGTGGTGACGGTTGTCCCCATGACCAGCAACGTCAGCAGGGTATTTCCCTTCCAGGTGTTGCTTCCAGTTGAAGTGACCGGGTTGCGGGTCGATTCCAAGGCGCAGGCGGAGCAGGTCCGGTCGGTGGCAGTAGAGCGGCTGGGACCGGTCCTCTGCCAACTCTCAGCGGCGACCATGCGTGATGTTGACGAGGCGCTTCGCCTGCACTTGCAGCTGTAGCTTTGGGAGTGACGGAACCCGTAATGGGCAAGGGTGAATTGACCGACCAGGTCAGGGGACCAAGATGTCCACGTTCAGACTGGCGCAGTAGTCAACGAGCCAGCTGAAGCCCTGCGGTTCGCCGTAGATCCGGGCGTGGCTAGTAGACGCAACCAGATCGGACGTCAGCACGCGGTCTCTAAAGAGGATATAAGCTCTTTCCGTGTTGCGCCGGTTGCTCATCCACACCATGCCTTCGAAGCCGGCGTCGTGGGCTGCCTCGGCCCAGCGCACGGTCCGGGGGTACTGGCTCGCTTGGGTGGCGGTGACGTACCTGGCTTCAGTGCCCAGCACCCTGAGCCCGTCCCCCATTAGGGCAGCGAGTTTCAGGTCCCGGGTTGGTGCCAAAGCAGCACAGACGCGGCTGCTGACGTCGTCGAAGGTGATCCGTCCCGGTCCGGGCGGCACGTTGTGAAGGATGGTTTCGCAGATTGCTGCCTCTTCGCTTTGCGCTGCGTAAAGGACAGGGACTTTTGGGCGACCAAAGAAAGCAAACCGGGTTGGTCCTCCCCATCCCCGATTGAAGTTGGTGACGGTCGGGACGGGGGACAGGCCGGAGTCGAAAACGCGGTAGAGCTCGCTTCCCGCAGGCACAAGGAACTCCTGCGCGGCAAAGGGCTGCGGGGGGAGGAGTCTCACCATCTGACGCCGAAAGAGTCTTTGGCGGCCTCAACCGCGGACTCGGGATCGCTGTCCAGCCGGTCCACCGGCCGATCGCCGTCGAGGTATCCGTTGGGCGAAACCATCCACATGGCCAGCCCGCCCTCACTCCGGCCTGCTTGGGCGGCGGCGGCAAGGAGCGGCCGCATCACCGGACGAATGGTGTGTTCGTGCGGATCAATCTGGAAACCCGGATACTTCATTCCTCCTGGGCGCTTGACTGCCAGCAGGTTACCGGCTGTGCGCTGATCCGAGGCGTAGCTGCGGTTGGGGGAGCTGGAGCCGACGGCCCGGGACAGTTCTGTGCTGGAGAGAAGGCCGAATTCTTCCCTGATTTCACGCCAGGCGTTTTCGGTGGCCTGCAGGCTTCTGGCCAGTTGCGGAGAAACGGGAGTTTCGATCGCGGCCAGGGCCGGCCCCAAGGCTTGGATGCTCAACTCCATCCGGACCGCCGCTGCAACCACCCTTGAGCTTCGCTGCGCATTGCCCTCGTCGAGCTGCAGGTTATCTGCGTCCGACTCCTTGCTTTTGACGGCAGGCGGCTTCTTTGCCACCTGTGCGTCCGGATTCTGACGGGACATGTTGCACCTCCTCTTACGGTACCTACACTTTAGCCTACCGTCCGTAGTGTCAGCAGGGAAGATCCGATTGACGAGTTGGCACGTCGCTGCTCGGAGAGGCCCTCGGCTTCGTTATCTGATTGCGCAAATTCGTCTGGCTCATGACGACGGCGGCAGCGAGACCGCTGCCGCCGCACTTAGTTACGGTTCATGAACCCGTGGTGTCTGTTCAGGGGAGATTCCGGTCTTGGTAGCGAGCTCACTGATGGTGTCGGCAACTTCCACCGAGATGCCCGGCATCTCGTACTCCTCGCTGCGGAGCATCGGGCGAAGCGCCGGGCGGGCGAGCAATGGGGGCGCGATCTGCTTGTTATCGATGGTTGTGAGGATCCGGTAGCCGCCGACGCGGTACCGCCAGAAATCCTCATTGATCAATTTCTTGCCGAGGAGGCGGGGATTCTCCAGCGGCTGGAGCTTTTCTTCCATGAAGAGCCGGATCCGTCGGGCCGCGACGGGATTGAGTGTCTTGACCTGTTTTGCAGCCTTGGGCGTAAAACGGATGGCGTAGCTCATTAAGGCCAGTCGATGGCGGTTAGCTCCACCGCTTCGTCATTGGAGTGGATGAATTCTTCCAACGCATCCTTGGCGGGAAAGTAGTCCTCGTACTCATCCAAATACTGCGTTAGTGCCTCGGTTGTATAAAACGTCTTCGTGCGTCCTGTGCTCGGAGTGCCTTTGGCCTCATCCTATGGTCTCTACATCCCCCATTTCTTCACCCTGCTCAGGATCAGCCGCAACCCTTGACAACCCGCAACGAAGCAGGTTGACTGTCTGTTACTAAATCGATTTAGTGAACCACGTCACGGCGGCGGCACGCGGGGCAGGTGAGAAACCAGTGGCAGTCACGATCAGCGACGTCGCAAGTGCGGCGGGGGTGAGCAAGGGTGCGGTTTCCCTCGCGCTCAACGGCCATGCAGGCGTGGGGGACCAGACCCGGCAGCGGATTCTCGACACCGCGAAGACGCTGGGCTGGACGCCGAGCCTGCGCGCGAAGAGCCTGAGGTCCGCAAAGGCGTACGCCCTGGGTCTGGTGATTGCCCGTGAGGCCAAGCTGTTGGGCTCGGATCCGTTCTTCCCGGCGTTCATCGCCGGGGTTGAGACGACGCTGGAAAAGCATGAGTACACGTTGGTGCTGACGGTCGCCACCGAGCCGGGCGCCGAGGAGCGCTGTTACCGCAAGCTTGCCGACGGCGGCCGGGTGGACGGGGTGATCCTCACCGACGTGCGCCACGACGATTCGCGCATTGCCTTGCTCCGCAGGCTCGGGCTGCCGGCGGTGACGCTGAGCCGGCCTGCTGTGCCGTCGCCGTTTCCCGCAGTCTGCATGGACGACGCCGCCGGCATTACGGCCGCCGTCGAGCACCTCATTTCGCTCGGCCACACGCGCATCGCGCACGTTGGCGGGGCACAGGTTTACATCCACGGCCGCAGCCGGCGCCGGGCTTGGGAAAGCGCGCTGAGCGCAGCAGGGCTGGCGACGGACCTGTTCGCGGAGGCGGACTTCACGGCACCCGGCGGCGTTGCGGCGACGGCAAGGCTGCTGGCGCGCAAGGACAGGCCCACGGCGATTGTCTACGCCAACGATCTGATGGCCACGGCGGGGCAGTCCTACGCGCAGACACACGGGTTGAATGTGCCGGCTGACCTGTCCATCACCGGATATGACAATGCGCAGTTCGCGCGGTATTTGAATCCGCCGCTGACCACCATTGCTGCAGATCCGCTGGCTTGGGGACGGCAGGCCGCGGCCATGCTGCTGGCCCAGTTGGATGGAACGCACGACGGCGGCGACCTGGTTCTCGGCCCGCCGCGCCTTGTGTTGCGGGGCTCCACCGGAGCGGTGCCGCCGCACGCGGTACCTGCCGTCGCCGGCGGCCGCTACCAGCACATTTCGACAGCAGGGACTTAGCCAGGAATCGACTTAGACACGAATCAATCCATCGTCAGGAGACGCAATGAAACGCACCACAAGCAGTGTCCGGATCCTGTCCATGGCGGCGATCGCCGTCCTGGGCGCAGGGTTGGCAGCCTGCGGCGGCGGGGGAGGAGGCAGCAGTTCGGCCTCCTCGGCCATCACGGCCAAGGGCCCGATCAAGATCTGGTACTCCAACAACGAGTTTGAGGTCAAATGGGGCAAGGAAATGGTGGCCGCCTGGAACCAGGCCCATCCGGATCAGTTGGTCGATGCGCAGGAGATCCCGGCCGGAAAGAGCTCCGAAGAAACCATCGGCGCCGCCATCACAGCGGGCAACGCGCCGTGCCTGGTCTTTAATACCGCACCGGTGGCCGTGCCGCAGTTCCAGAAGCAGGGCGGGCTTGTCGCTCTGGACTCCTTCCCGGACGGCGCTCAGTACATCAAGGACCGCACCGGGGATCTGGCCGACCAATACAAATCGACGGACGGGAAGCTCTACCAGCTGCCGTGGAAGTCCAACCCGGTGGTGCTGTTCTACAACAAGGACCTGTTCGCCAAGGCCGGTCTGGACCCGGCGAACCCCAAGCTGGGCACGGAGTCCGAGCTGCTGGACACGGCACGCACGCTGGTGAAGTCCGGGGCCGCGCAAAAGGCCATCTGGCCCTCGCCGGCGGGGGATTATTTCCAGTCCTGGTTCGATTTCTACCCGTTTTACGCCGCCAACAGCAAGGGAACGCAGCTGATCAAGGACGGCAAGGCCACCTTCGACGACGACCAGGGCAAGCAGGTCGCGTCCATGTTCGCGACGCTGTACAAGGAGAACCTGGCCTCCAAGGAGGTCTACCAGGGCGATTCCTTCGCGGAGGGCAAAGCCGCCATGGCGCTCGCCGGCCCGTGGGCCATCGCGTCCTACAAGGACAAGGTGAACTGGGGGTCCGTGCCGATTCCGGCGACCGAAAAGCAGGACAAGTCCTACACCTTCTCCGACGCGAAGAACATCGGGTTGTACTCCGCCTGCAAGAACCAGGGCACGGCCTGGGAGGTGCTGAAATTCGCCACCAGCAAGGACGAGGACGGCAAGCTGCTCTCCGAGACCGGCCAGATGCCGATGCGCAAGGACCTGCCCGCCGCCTACGCGGACTATTTCACCGCGAACCCCCTGTACAAGGACTTCGCGGACCAGGCCAGCCGGACCGTGGAAGTTCCCAATGTGACGAACTCGGTGCAGATCTGGCAGGCGTTCCGCGATGCCTGGAACAAGTCGGTAATTTTCGCCAACCAAAGCATTGACGACGCGTTCAAGGGCGCGGCGGACAAGATCAACCAACTTGCGGCGCAGAAGTAACGGGTGATCGGCCATGTCACTTCGTTCCGCCGGCGGCGCATCCCGCTGGGACGGCGCGCCGGCAACCGGCCCGGAGGCGGGTGCGCCGCCGTCAGCCGGTCAGCAGCCGGCAGGCAGGAAGCTATTGCGGCGCAAATCCGGCCACCCGGAGATCAAACAGAAGTTCCGGCCACTGGGTAAGCAGCCGCTGGGCCTGCTGTTCAGCGCACCGTATGTGATCTTCATTCTGGGCGTGCTGGCGTATCCGCTGGGTTATGCCGTCTGGATCTCTTTCCATCAGTTCTATTTCACCGCCCCCGGCGTACAGGTGGCCCGGCCGTTCGTGGGCATCGGCAACTACATCACGGTGCTTTCGGACCCCGCGGTGCAGCGGTCCTTTGTGAACATCCTGGTGTTCATGGTGATCAACGTCCCACTGACCGTGGGCCTGTCCCTGATCCTGGCAAATGCGCTGAACCGCATTACCCGGCTCAAGACATTCTTCCGGGTCAGCTACTACGTTCCCTATGTCACGGCCAGCGTCGCCGTGATCGGCGTCTGGCTTTTCCTGTTCCAGCAAAACGGGCTGATCAACTCGCTCCTGGGCCCGCTGGCGCCGAACCCGTCCTGGCTGGTGAATTCCTGGCTGGCGATGCCGACGGTGGCGTTGTACGTGACGTGGAAGCAGCTGGGGTTTTTCATTCTGCTGTACCTGGCCGCACTGCAGAACATTCCGGACGAGCTGTACGAATCGGCGTCCGTGGACGGCGGCAACAAATGGGTGCAGTTCTGGAACATCACGGTGCCCGGGGTCCGCTCCGCCAGCGTCCTGGTGACCCTGCTGGCAACCATTACCGGCGCCAATCTCTTTACCGAGCCATATCTGCTCACCGGCGGCGGAGGGCCCGATGGTGCCTCAAGTTCTCCGGTGTTCCTGATGTACCAGAAGGGCATTCTGCAGGGAAATCCGGACGTGGCGGCGGCGCTGGGCGTGGTGCTCGTCATCGGCGTTTTGCTGATTGCGCTGATCCAGAACCGGCTCGTCGGCGGCAAAAGCGGGGAGGAATAACATGTCGGTCACGTCGAAAAAGGCGTCGGTGGAGAAACGGCGGAATCTGAGCGTGGGCAGTTTCATCCTGCTGGCCCTCGGCGCCTTCGTGTTCCTCTTCCCTTTCTATTACATGCTGATCGGCTCGCTGCAGACCTCCCCGGACACCTCCGTGGGAGGAGCGTTCCCGGAGCCGGGCAACCTGACGGGGGAGAACTACGTCAACATCAACGGCTCCATCAATCTGTTCAAGGGGCTGCTGAATTCCGGCATCTTCACCGGCGGGGTCATCCTGGCCACCTTGGTTTTCGGCCTGCTGGTGGGTTACGCGCTGGCGCAGATGCAGTTCCGCGGCCGCGGGGTGGTGTTCGCCATGATGCTGCTGGTGCAGATGATCCCGTTCCAGCTGCTGCTCATTCCGCTGTACGTGATGATCGTCCGCGACTACGGCCTGGGCGATAACTACCTGGGCATGATCCTGCCGTTCGCGATCAATTCCACCGCGGTGTTCGTGTTCCGGCAGTATTTCATGCAGCTGCCGTCCACGCTGTTCGAGGCGGCACGGATCGACGGCGCCAGCGAACTGCGGATCCTGTGGCAGGTTGCCATCCCGCTGGTCCGCCCGGCCATTGTCACCGCGATCCTGCTGACCTTCATCGGCCCCTGGAACGAGTTCCTCTGGCCGTTCCTGGTCACCAAGGACCAGTCGCTGCAGCCGTTGGCGGTGTCGCTTGCCAACTACATTTCCAACATTGCCGCCACCGCGTCCAACCCGTTTGGCGCCATCTTGGCCGGCGCCTGCGTTCTCGCGGCGCCCGCCGTCGTGCTCTTCATTTTCTTCCAGCGTCAATTCATTTCGACCAATCTCGGATCCAGCGTGAAGGGCTAATGAGCATGAGTTCTTCACCACCGGCGTTTCCGGCCGTCCCCTTCACACTGACCCGCGCCGGCGTCATTATGGTGCCGCAGGAGGGCAACGACTTCGAGGCAGCGGGCGTGCTCAACCCTGCCAGCGGACGGACCCGTGAGGGCGAGCTGTATTTGCTGCCCCGTTTGGTGGCCGCCGGCAACGTGTCCCGCGTCGGGCTGGCCAAAGTGGTCATGAACGACGACGGCGTCCCCGCGTCGGTGGAGCGCGAGGGTATTGTGCTGGCACCGGATGAGGGCTGGGAACGTGGGCTGCAGAACGCCGGCACCGAGGACCCGCGCACCACCTGGGTCCCCGCACTGGACAGGCATCTGATGACCTACGTGGCGTACGGGCCGCTGGGTCCGCGGCTGGCTTTTGCCTGGTCCGAGGACCTGCGCTCCTGGCACCGGCTGGGTCCATGCTTTTTTGAGTACCAGGCGGATCTGTCCATGGATCTGAATCTGTTTCCGAACAAGGATGCCGTCTTTTTTCCGGAGCCGGTGAACGACCCCGACGGCGTCCCCTCCTACGCGATGCTGCACCGGCCGATGTGGGACCTGGGCTGGGTCCGCGACGGCGAGGGGGAACACCTGCCCGCCGGTCTGACCGATAACCGGCCGGGCATTTGGATCTCCTATGTCCCGGTGGCCGAGGTGGAGCGGGATTTCCGCAACCTGGTGCACATGTCTAAGCACCGGCTGGTGGCGTTGAGCGAATTCCCGTTCGAGGAACTGAAGATCGGCGCCGGGCCGGCGCCCATCAGGATTGACGAGGGCTGGCTGCTGATCCACCACGGCGTTTCCGGCGAAATGGAAAAGTCAGACTTCGCCCTCCAGCAGAAGGTCAACTACGCCGCCGCGGCCATGATCCTGGACGCCAATGACCCCTCCAAGGTGGTTGCCCGCAGTGCTGCGCCGCTGCTGGCGCCGGAAACGGCGGATGAAAAGGCGGGGATCGTGCCAAATGTGGTCTTTCCGACAGCCATCGAAGAAGTCGCCGGCCAGCTCTTCGTCTTCTACGGCATGGCGGACTCCAAGATCGGAGTCGCCAGGCTCGACCGCATCTGACCCACGCCCCGCGAACGGCCACGGCTGGCCGGGGCCGCATGGAGACCCACCACCCGCACCTTCTCAGGAGCCAGACATGGTCCGCATCGCCACTATCCCACGAATAATCACCAAACCAGTGGCCATCGTCGCCGCTTTGTCTATGCTGCTGCTCGGAGCGGAAACGGCCGCCGCGGCGCCCCCGGCACCTCAGGTGACGGCCGCGCCTCCGGCACCTGCGCCGCCGTCGTCCGTCCCGTTGACCAACCTGGCCCATCTGAACTTTCTGCTGGACGCCGTCGCGCTGAAACCCGTGAGCGGGCACACCACGTACCAACTGGAACAGCAGCCATCCGCGCAGGCGCCGTGGACATATGCCAACAAGAACGCAGACGGCAGCTACACGCGGCTGGGAGGCGGCACCCTTGACAGTGCCACCGGGTACTGGAGCCAGGGGGCCTTCAATGCCGACGATATTGCCCGAACGGCCGTCGTGTACCTGCGGCACTGGCAGCAGACCGGGGACGCCGCCAGCCGGGAGCACGCTTTCCAGACGCTGCGCTCGCTGACGTACCTGCAGACCACAGCCGGCCCCAACGCCGGCAATGTGGTGCTCTGGCAGCAGGCCGACGGCACGCTGAACCCGAGCGCCAGGCCGGTGGAACTACCCGATCCATCGGATTCGGCCGAGTCATACTGGCTGGCCCGGACGGTATGGGCCCTCGGTGAGGGATACGCGGCGTTCAAATCCGCGGACCCGCAGTTCGCTGCCTTTCTGGCCGACCGGCTGCATCTGGCTCTGGCTTCCCTCAACCGCCAGTCGCTGGCCAAGTACGGGCACTTCGACGTGGCCGACGGCGTGCAGGTCCCCGCGTGGCTGATCACCGGGGGCGCGGATGCTTCCGCGGAAGCGGTGCTCGGTCTCGCCGCGTACGTCACGGCCGCTCCCGGCGACGATGGCGCCACCATCGCGTTGCGCGAGCTGACCGAAGGCATCGCGGGGATGTCCTCCGGCTCCCTTCGGCAGTGGCCGTTCGGCGCCATCCTGCCCTCCATCACCTCCCAGTCCCTCTGGCATGCATGGGGCGGCATGGCCCCGGCCGCCGTCGCGACGGCCTCTTCCGTCCTCCACCGGCCGGACCTGCTGGCCGCCGCGATCAAGGACTCCGCTGGGTTCACCCCGCAGCTGCTCGCCGCGGGCGGCCCGGACAACGCCTGGAGCCCGACGCCGGGCGAGGCGCAGATTGCCTACGGCGTGGATTCGCGCGTTGAGTCCCTGGTGGCGACGGCGAAGGCGGCCAATGCGCCCGGGCTGCTGGACGTGGCGGCGGTTGCCGCGGCCTGGTTCTTCGGGGCCAACCCCAATGGTGCCCCCGCCTACAACCGGGCCACCGGCACCGCCATCGACGGGATCGAAACCGACGGCCGGATCAACCCCAACTCCGGCGCCGAATCCACCATCCATACGCTGCTGAGCATGCTCACCCTTGACGCGAACCCGTCGCTCAAGGCCAAGGCCCTCGCCATCAACAAGACGGTCGGCACCCATGGCCTCAGCGTCGTGGAGGCCGAATCCGGCAGCATTACCGGGGGAACCGTGGTGAAACCGGCCTCCACCTGGACCGGGGAAGCAAATATATCCGGTGGAGCATATGTTTCCCTGACCGCCGGGGGGTCCGTGACCATCCCGGTTCCCGCCGACAACCAGGCCCGCAACGTCTACCCGATCGTCAACCGCAGCATCGCCCCGGCCGGAGATACCTCGTGGACGTCCGGGCGGACCGTGCTGGGCACAACCCCCAACGGCGGCGCGGGAGCGCAGGGAGTGACCGGGGCGCCGGGGATCCTCTACCCGTTCGCGCTGGGTTCCGCGCTGCCGGCCGGAAACACGGCCGCCGTCGTCGGGCATTCCAGCGGGACCGCAGCCATCGATGCGCTGCTCCTCCAGCCCGAAATCTCCACTGTTTCCGTGAGCGGGCCCGGTGGGGACTCGAGCCTGTATGTCAGTGCAACGGCGCGGACAGTCGTCCAGCGCGTTGACCTGCCGAAGGGGTTCAAGCTGCAGCAGCAAGCGTTTGACTCCTCCGGCCGCCCTGTCCCAGCCGGGCCGAATGGCAACGGGAGCGATCACTCCGGACGGGTCGCGGTGGTCCCCGGCGGATTTACCTGGGTGACCCTGGTACGGAAGTAGCGCTGGCGCCTGCCGGAAAGTTCGCGGCAGGTTGGGGACGTTCAGAGACTCCTGTAGGCCTCTCTTCGTTGGGCTACGTCCACAACGAGGACGAGGATCTGTTGGTCATCGATGGTGGCAAGGATCCGGTAGTCGCCGACGCGGTACCGCCAGAAATCCTCACTGACCAATTTCTTCCGTCTACAACGGGTGCGGCATCGTCGGTGTTCTACGGTTCCCTAATGGTCTACCAGCAGTATACTTTCAGCATGGGAGACACCACCACGGTCAAGGTCCAGACCAGCACCCGCGATCTGCTCCTGGAGATCGGAGCTTCCCGACGCCAGAGCGCCGACCAAGTGATTCTGGCCGCTCTGACAGCGATGCGGCGTGACGAACGCCGCCACGTCGCGGCCGCCGAAGCCCGTGCCATCAAGGACGACGCGGCGGACCTTGCCGAAATTCGGGCGATCCAGCAGGATATGGCCGCGTTGCATGAGGGGTGAGGTCTACCGTCTGCCGGCGCGCGGCAAGGGCCACGAACAGAAGGGCCGGCGCCACGTCGTCGTGCTGCAGCCGGACTGGCTCACGCTCAGCACCTGGATCGTCGCCTTCACCAGCACCAGCGCAAGGGCGACCAGCTTTCGGCCGCTGGTGTCTATCGCCGGACGGCAGACGCTGGTCATGTGCGACCAGCTTGCCGCGGTAGACCTCAACCGCCTCCGTGAGAGGGCCGGTTTCCTGACCCTTGAGGAGATGCAGCGGGTCGACGAGGCCCTCGCACTGGTCCTCGACCTGTAGCCGGACCTCTGCCCCGAACCTAAGGCGGCTGTTGCACTGGACGCCGGTGTCCGACCAGCGTTACCGCAGAGGCGAGCACGGCGGATCTTGTCGAGCACCGACTTCAGTGCCTCTGCAGCAGCCTCGTGCGCGTTGAGCTCCTTGGCCCCCTGGCGGGCGGCCGCGCGCTCTTCGGCCGTGGATTCCGGGCCGGACTTTTTGGTTGGCGCCCTGCGTTCAGACCTTTCCTTGCTGCAGAATCCGGATGGCGTTGCCGAAGGGGTCTCGAACGCCCATGTCAGTACCGTAAAAGTGCTCGGTGGGCTCCTGGGTGAAATCGGTGACACCCCGCTCACGGAGCGTGTCGTACATCGCGCGCGCGTTGTCAGTGATGAGACGAGTCCGCCGCCCAGAGCACCCTTGGTGATCAACTCGCGGATTCGGTCTGCCGTCTCTTCGTCGTGTAGCGGCGGACCGGGCTGCTCAAGTGAGATTTCGGTGGCACCACCGCCAGGTACGCGAACGGTTAGCCAGCGATAATCGCCCTGCTGCACGTCATTGCCCTTCTCAAGACCCAGCTTGTTGACGTAGAAGTCCAGTGCCTCATCCTTGTCCAGTACGTAGATGGAAGCGACGTTCAGTGCGGTTATCATCGTGTTCTCAGGCTCCGTTCTGGTGATATGCCCCGATCTTATATCGCCGTCACTTGGGGTGGCTTATCCAAACGTGCTCCCCTGTGCTGGGCGGCCAGCGCTACTCCGAGGTCGCATGGCAGCAAGCTGGACACAATGGGGCGCCACGATCGGGCCGTGCCCTTCCCGATACGCGCTCGGCGTCTGCCCGACGATCTCCCGGAAGGTTCGGCTAAATGTCCCGAGGCTGCTGAAACCCACGTCACAGCAGATGTCGGTCACGGTGCGCTCACTCTCGCGCAGCAGAAACATCGACCGCTCGACACGGCGCCGCTGCAAGTAGCGATGGGGTGACTCACCGAAGATCACGATCAGCGCCATCCTCACCCAGCTATGCGATCTAGGAGGCACGCTCTAGTTGCTGATCACGTCAAGAACCTGAGCGCGTTCACCGACCAGCTCCAGGCCACCGGGATCGGGTTCCGTTCCCTTACCGACCAGATTGACACCATGACCCTGGCCGGCCGGTTTTTCTTCCACGTCATGGCCTCCCTCCCTCAGATGGAACGGGAGCTCACCGTTGAACGCACCCGCGCTGGAGTCTAGTCCTCCCGTAAGAACGGGCGCCCTCCCGGCCGCAAAACGCCTCATGATTGACGGAAAGATCACCGCGGCGAAACAGCTCCTCGCCAGGGCACCTCTGCCGCCGACGTCGCCCACAACGTCGGGGTCTCCATCCCGACGCTCTACGGGTGGATCCTCGCCGCCGACCGCTGAGCGGAAAATGGAGCTCCGACCACGCTAACCGGACCGCAAATATCGGCTTAGCGTAGTTCAAGTTCCGTTTTCTCAAACGCCGCTGGGTGACTCGTCAGGTTGTGCTGGGACGGGGTAATTTCCTCGGCCACACCAGTCTGCAACGCCGTCATCGGCTGAGGGCCGTCTCTTCGTTGACTCGGCTGAGCTTGTCGGGGTTGGCGATCGAGTAGACCCGTGTAATCTGCCCGTTCTCGACGGTGAGGCTCGTAATGGCCACAAGCTGCCCGTTCAACTCGACTCGGATGCCGGGCCGACCGTTTACCCATACTGCGGAAGCCACGGGTTCGCCCTCCACCTTCGAGATGCTACCGACGAGGTAGCGCGCGAGCCGATCAGCACCGATGACTGGGCGACGAGCGGCCCCCCGTACCTTGCCACCGCCGTCGGCGACCGACACGACGTCGGGCGCGAGCACGTCCATGAGGCCCTGAAGATTGCCCGTGTTAAGCGCGACCACGAACCGGTCGACGACGTCCTTGTGTTCGGAGTCGACGACACGTATTCTTGGGCGTCGCGCCGAGACGTGGTCCTTCGCGCGGTGCTCGATCTGCCGCACGGCCGCCGGGGTCTTCCCGACGGCATCCGCGATTTCTTCGTAGGGCACGTCGAACACCTCGCGCAGTACGAAGACGGCGCGCTCGGTCGGCGCGAGCGTCTCAAGCACGGTAAGCATCGCGATTGAGACGCTCTCCGCGAGCTCGACGTCCTCCGCGACGTCAGGACTGGTCAAGAGCGGTTCGGGGAGCCACTCCTCGCGACGCCGCGACACGGTGCGGAGGTGGTTGAGTGCCTGGCGTGTCACGATGCGCACGAGGTAAGCCCGCGGCTCACGGATCCAGACCGGGTCGACCGACGCCCACCGGAGCCAGGACTCTTGCAGCACATCCTCGGCGTCAGCGGCCGAGCCGAGGAGTTCGTATGCAACGGTGAACAGGAGGCTCCGGTGGACGACGAACTGATCGTCATCGGCGTGCCCGGCGCGGCTCATGCCCATAGCCTACGCGGCGGCCGAGTCGGCCGACGGCACGGTCAACGGAGGCAGGCCACACGCCGCGGCGAACTCCTCGGAGTGAATGCCGAGCGCGACGTTCATACGCGCCGTCATGTTCATGAAGGACACGCGCGCCGCGAGCTCGACAAGCGCCGCGGGCCCGAGTTCACCGAGGAGCACCGCCGACAGCTCGTCAGTAACTGCCGGCGGCGTTTGGCTCGCCGCCTCCGCGTACTCCATGACCTGGCGCTCGAGCGTCGTGAAAACGGTTGGCTCCCGCCAGCGGGGCACCTCGCGGACCTTTGTCTCGTCAAGTCCGTGATTGTGCGCCATGAAGTAATTGAAGTCCAGGCAGAAGCTGCAGCCGATCGTGGCAGCCGATGCCATAGCCGCGTACGATGCGAGGTCCGGTTTGAGCTCGCGCCAGCCCTCGACCTTGCGTCCAATTCCCATGGCGTCCTTCATTACGGCCTGGTTGTGCCACAACACGCCCACCGAATCTGGTACGTGGCCCATCATCTTGCGGGCTGCGAACTTCACGATCGCTCCGTACACGCCGGTGATCTTAGTCGCGGGGATGCGTGTCTCGTTGGTCATATCTGCTCTTGCTCCAATGTCGTCGATGGATCGGGTCTTTCAACATGAAGACACCGACCAACGCTCGCGTGTGACATCCGCTCCGGAGATGGCGCCGAAACGCCAAAGAGTTCCACAGCGGACCGCGAGCCAGCTCACCGCGGGCTCAACCAGTCCCACAGCGCGTTCCGCTGCGGAACGCTACCCATGCCAAGTCTCAAAACCACCATTTTGGGTTCAGCGGTTCCGTCCGCCGACCGGCTTACGGGACTGTGGCACGCTCTACATCGGGTCACCTGTCAGCCCACGAAAGATCGAGAACAAAACCCGCCCAGGCTATAAAAGTCCGATAGAGGAGCTTCCTTTAGCCCCCGGGCGTCGCGACCGACAAGTGCGATCGCGATAAGTGTGTCATCGGCAGCTTTTTCCTTTGCCCATTGTGAACTTCGCTGAAAGTGGCATCGGAAACGTCAACTGTAGTGATTGCGCGGTCAATTCCCTTGGCGAAGTAGACCCGAAAAATGGAGTCATGCTGCTCCCGGGTACTATCTCGCTCGTCTACTTCCTCAACATGATAGGTAAAGCGATGGCGCTGGCACATAGCTCACATCGTTCCGAAGAGCTAGGACTCTCAGGGCGAGGAGGTGCTTCGGTTAGCGTTCCCCTTACGGACAGGGAATCACGGTGCAGTCACCTTCTGAAAATGATGACAGGCAAATCACCAACGGCACCCTGTTCGCAGGCCGCCGACCCCTTAGCGTGAACAAGCCACCCCGAGCCGGTTGACGAATCCCTGCCCTTCAATAATACTTAGGGATGTGCCTAAGTATTACGACGAGCTCGACGCCGTGCTCCGCGCTCTCGCGGATCCGACGCGCCGGGCCGTCGTGGAACGGTTGGCGAAGTCCCCAGCCGTCGTGTCCGAACTCGCGGCACCGTTCTCGATGGCGTTGCCGTCGCTCATGCAGCACCTGTCCGTCCTCGAGAACGCGGGACTGGTCACGTCGCAGAAGCACGGACGCGTCCGCACCGTGAGCCTGCGACCGGGCGCCCTCGACGTCCTGCACCTGTGGCTCGGCGAGCAAAGAACCCCCGCAGAACGCCAAGCCGACCGGCTCGGCATCCACCTGACCCGCACCACACCAAAGGAAATCTGACATGACCCGCGTGCGCATCGACCTGTTCACCTCGCTGGACGGCTACACCTCAACGACCGACCACTCCCCCGAAAATCCGATGGGTGAGGACTGGGGACGCCTCACGGCGGCCCATCTCGCGACCCGCACGTTCCACGAGCGCGTCTTCGGCGACACCAGCGGCACCGGCACGACCGGCATCGACGACTCCTACGCAGCAGCGAGCTTCGAAGGCGTCGGCGCCGAGATCATGGGCGCGACAATGTTCGGCCTGCACTCATTTCCCGACGATCCGGACTGGAAGGGCTGGTGGGGTGACCAGCCGCCGTTCGGCACCCCGGTCTACGTCCTCACCCACACCGCACCGCGTCCGTCGATCCCGATGCAGGGCGGAACGACGTTCCACTTCCGCAGCGCCGCAATCGAGGACGTGCTCGCCGAGGCGACCCAGGCCGCGGGTGGCCTGGACGTGCGGGTCGGCGGTGGGACCAGCACCGCGCGCGACTTCCTGCGCGCCGGCCTGGTCGACGAGTTGCACCTCATGGTCGCCCCGATCCTCCTCGGCCGGGGCAATCGACTGTGGGACGACCTGCCCGGCCTCGAACTCACCCACCAGGTGACGACGGAAGTGGCCGAGAGCGGCACGATCCACGTCACCTTTACCCGATAGGACCAACACATGACGATCGAACGCCGACTCGCCCGCGCCGGGTTCACCCTGACCCGCGATTACCCCGTTCCCCTCGAGCGCGTCTGGGCCGCATTCGCCGAAGAGGACCAGAAGCTGCGCTGGTACGGCGCCGGCGACACCATTGAGCCCGGCGAGTGGGCGTTCGACTTCCGCGTCGGCGGACGCGACGTCGACGAGGGGACGTTTCACGGCGGTCCGGTCACGCGGTACGAGGCCACGTACACCGACATCGTCGCGCACGTCCGCATCGTCACGACCTATGACATGTGGCTCGACGGGGTCCACATGTCGACGTCGGTGGCGTCGTTCGAGTTCGAGCCGATCGACGAGGGCACCCGGTTCACGCACGTCGAGCACGGCGTCTTCTTCGACCAGTTCTGGGCCGACGGGCCGAACCGCGAGGAAGGCAGCCGGGGCCTGCTCGAGGCTCTGGGCAACTACCTCACGTGACGCACCTCCCGCGATCGGGCGGTGGCTTGTGTCAAGCCAACGGCTGCCAGCTCATCGAAGTGCATCCTGGCTACGTCCTCGATGAAGTTCTTGCCGAGATCCGAAAGCGATCGCGCTCTGACCCTGGACGCTGAATGTGGTTGATCTCTACAGCCTGGGGGAATGCCTCCCTCGCGTTGGATCCCACGCAGCCACCCCATGGCGACGGCACTCATTCAGGGCGGCAGCGGCCAGGCACACGCCGTGGAAGGGCCCATCGCCGCGACGGCGTCGGGCAGCTCTACGCTGGTGGCGGTCTTGAACCCGACGAGGGCGTCCATCGCGACGACCGCCAGATCGCGGTGCCAGGGTTCGGGGCGGCCGCGAGCCACTGCTTGAACGCCTGCTTGGAACGTCACGCTGTCGTGCGGTGCCCCTTCGCGTCCGCACCGACGAAATTAGCCCGCCGAGTCGTCGGGATCGACGACTCGGCGGGCGAGGACAGCGCAATCTGGCTCGAGTCGTTGCACGATGACTTCAAGTACGAGCTCGTCCAGGCGCGTGAATGTGGTCAGGTCAGGCAGGCGAAGGTAGCGTCAGGCACGTCGCGCCCATCGGCCCTCCGAGGCACGAGCAGGTGTCCTCACGCCTACCGAGTCGACTGGGTTCGTAGGCGTCAGCACCAGAATTCGGTGAGCTGCTCGGCGAGGGCTCTGCCTTGGTTGTAACCGGCTCGAGCAGCGTGCGGACGCAACGACAGATCCATCGCATTGGCGCCGAACATGTTCTCGGAGTTGCTGTCCGGGAAGATTGTTTCGACTCTGCTGCCGCGTGCGCGTAGTTCGTCGATCTGTGTTGCGAGCTGCATGCCCCAGTCCAGCGGATGCCGTGTTCTACCGCCGAATGGTGAGAGCACCAGCACCCGTGCGTATCCGGCTGCCAGATCGGCATTCTCGTTTCTTCGGTAGCCGCCGTTGATGTACCGCCTGTCGCCGATGCTGTAGGGAGAGCCGTTGGAAGTACTGGCGGCCACGGCGTCCACCAAATCGACTCCGCTGTGGCGGTCAAACACGACCGGCTCGCCGGTATCGGCGTCGACCGCCACGATGAGCATCGGCCGTTGTGGCCAATGCTGACTGGGCAGCCGAGCGGCAACGGTAGCGCGCCACTTCTTTTGCGCAGAACTGTGCGCCGCCGGGTCCGTCTCGAGCGCCGCCGCGCCCATTCGGCGGCGCATGTCGGCCGGATTCTCAGCGGCCGCGATGATGGCGCTCGTCTTCTCCATCATGTTCGCCGCCTCCATAATTCGCGCTCGTCCACCGTCGGATCCTGCCGGGGCGGTCCGCGGTGGGGTCTCAGCGGCAAGGATGGCGGCAAGAAGTTCGGCGGGTTGGGTCGCGCTGGTTATCTGGGCCGCGGCGGTAGATCCGGCTGACGTCCCGATGGTCAGGTCGGGCTGGGTCACATCCAACCCGGCTTCGAAGAGGCCGGCGATGACGCCGATCTCCCAAGCGTTGCCTGCCGATCCGGCACCGGCGAGGACCAACGCTCGCTCACCCGCGGCGGGCACTCGCCTTGCGGCGTCGACCTGCTGGTCGGGCCTCGACCGGTCGCCATGTCCTGGCGCCTCGTGCTCGGTGATGCCGTCGGAGGTCCTCGTCGAGGTGAGGTGCAGAGTTGAAGAAGGTGTTGTGTTCATGGGAGTCGCCTTTCGCGAATTGCCTGTAGGGCGCTCCCGGTGGCGACTACGTCGGTCGCGCGATCGTGGAATTCAGAGGAGCACCCACTGCGGATACTGCGTTCATGGGTATCACCTCTTGCCGATGGATCACGATTGACTCAATTTAGCACGCCCTTAGCCTACGATTTTTTCCGTTTTCTGATTATGACCCCAACTCTGCCGGGCTGCCGTCGCCGTCGTCTTGCTTACCGCTAAATTGGACAATTTAGCGGTAAGGGCGGGAAGCGCTAGCCGAGCCGGTCCGCCTTAACCGTTTCGCCGTCGTCGGCCTTCGGCGCGGCCTTGAGAATCAGCACCACCACGCCGGCGGCCACCATCGCCAGCCCCACGGCCCACATGCCCGCCTGCTGCGTGCCGGTGATATCAGCCAGCCACCCGGTGACGTACGGGCCGATGAAACCGGCCGTATTGCCGATCGAGTTGATCAGCGCCACGCCGGCTGCGGCCGCGGCTCCGGAAAGGAACATCGTGGGCAACGGCCAGAACGTGGGAAGCGCGGCGCAGATGCCCATGGTGCAGACGGTGATGGCGATCATCGCCGCGACGGGGGAGCTCAGGTAGAGCGCGATCGGGATCGCGATCCCGCCAACAATCGTGGGAAGGGCCACGTGCCAGACGCGCTCGCCGGTCTTGTCGCCGTGTCTGGCCCAGAAGTACATGGAGAAACAGCCGAAAACGTAGGGAATCGCCACGATAAAGCCCTGCTGCAGCACGGAGAAATCGGTGTGGAATTCCTTTTTGAACCCGGCGATGATGGTGGGCAGGAAAAATCCGATCGCGTAGAGGCCGTAGACAATGCCGAAGTAGACGAATGCCAGCGCCCAGATCCGCCCCTGCGTCAGGGCCTGCTTGAGTGTCACGTGGTAGCGCTTGGCGGTCTGCGCGTCTTCGGCGTCCATCTCGCGGCTCAACCAGGCCCGCTCGTCGCCGTCGAGCCACTTAGCGTCCGCCGGACGGTCTGTCAGGTAGAACCAACAGATCACGCCCACGATGATGGCCGGCAGGCCTTCGACCAGGAACATGAACCGCCAGCCGTCCAGGCCGCCGAGCACCTGATGTCCGGTGGTGATCAGCCAGGCGGACAACGGGGATCCGATCGCGGAGGAGAGCGGCACGGCCAGCATGAACAGTGCGACGGCGCGGGCGCGCTCGCGTTTGGGAAACCAGAATGTCAGGTACAAAATGATGCCGGGGAAGAAGCCGGCCTCCGCCACGCCGAGCAGGAAGCGCAGCACGTACATGGTGCCCGCGTTGGGCACCCAGGTCATGATGGTGGCGATGATGCCCCAACTGACCATGATCCTTGCGATCCACCGTCGGGCGCCAAATTTGTGCAGGGCCAGGTTGCTGGGCACTTCCAGCAGCAGGTAGCCGACGAAGAACAGCCCGGATGCGAGCCCGAAGGTGCTGGCGGTGAAGCCGAGCGCGGCGTTCATGCCGTGCGGGGCGGCAAACGCGATGTTGGTCCGATCCAGATAATTGATGAAGTAGAGCAAGCCGAGGAACGGCGAAAGCCGCCAGGCGACCTTGTGCATGACGCGCTTCCGCATGGCCACGTCGGCGGCCGGCACCGGATGAGAACTGATCGTCATGAAGGGCTCCTCATTGAGCCGGTGCACTGGCGGCCGGTGCACTGGCGGCGTTCTGCGGTTTCGTGTTGCCTCTTGTCTACTCTGGAGGCGCGGGCTGCGTCCAGCTTCGGCGCTGTCAAGGCTAGACCTTCGGTTCGAAGCGCCCGTCATTGGCCATCCAGCCGCCGTCGACCAGCATGGCGGAACCGGTGACGAAGGAGCTCGCGTCGGAGGCAAGGAAGACGATGGCACCACCGATCTCGTGCGGCTGACCCCAGCGCCTAAGCGGGCTCTTTTGCTCGTAGGCACTCCACCAATCGGGATCGGCCTTGATCTGCTGCGTCAGCGGGGTTTCAAAGGCGCCGGGCAGCAGCGCGTTCACCCGCACGCCGCGGGTGCCCAGCTCGGTGGCCATGGTCTTGGTGAGCTGGACGACGCCGGCCTTCGCGGCCGCGTAAAGGCCCTGCCCCGGTTCCACCACGAGAGCGCGGAAACTGGCGAAGGTGATGATGGAACCGCCGCCCCGCTCGGCCATGGAGTCACCGAAGGCCCGCATCAGCCGGTAGGTGCCCTTGAGATTAATGTCGATTACCTTGTCGAAGTCATCGTCGGTCGTGTTCACCAGCCGCTTGCGGGCGTTGTAGCCAGGCGTGATGACCAGGACCTCTGCGTCGGCGTGTTCCGCAGCGGCGGCATTGACGGCGTCGGTGCTCGTGACGTCCAAGGCCAGAGTCCGGCCCGTTCCGCCGGCCGCAGTAATCTGCCGGACCGTCTCCTCCGCCCCGGCTGTATTCAGGTCCGCCACCACCACCTCAGCGCCGAATTCGGCCAGCGCCAGCGCCCCGGCCTGCCCGAGACCGCTGCCCGCACCGACCACCACGGCCTTGCGTCCGGTCAGATCAAACAATGCCTTTACCGATGGTGCCACGACGGTCTCCTCGCGTTGTCCGATGTTGGTCAGCCGAGTCTAACCCCGCCCTCGGACAGCGGATGCCGGGTGGGAGTTGCATGGTAGCGTGCGGAGAATGAGCACTGAACTCCTGGCGCGCCTGCGCAAAGTGGTCCCGGCAGATCGCATTCTGACCGATCCACAACCGCTGGCTGCCTACAGCCACGACGACGCCGAATGGGCTGATTTTGTCCCGCCGCTGGCTGTGGTACGCGCCAAGACCACTGAGGAAGTCTCCGCGGTGGTCCGAATCGCTGCGTCCACCGGCGTGCGGATTGTGCCCCGGGGAGCCGGAACCGGGCTTTCCGGCGGCGCCAATGCCGTAGCGAACTCGTTGGTGCTCACACTGGAACTGATGACCGGGATCTTGGAGATCAACCCCGATGAGCGGTTCGTCCGAACCCAGGCGGGCGTACTCAACGATTCGCTCCGCGAGGCCGTCGCGGCGCAGGGCCTCTGGTACCCGCCCGATCCCGCCAGTTACAAGATATCCACCATCGGTGGCAACATCGCCACCAATGCGGGCGGTTTGTGCTGCGTTAAGTACGGCGTGACCCGGGATTACGTACTGGGGCTGAAAGTGGTGCTAGCGGACGGTTCCGTGGTGGACCTCGGCCGGCGAACAGCCAAGGGTGTCGCCGGATACGACCTGACGGCCCTCATGGTCGGCTCGGAGGGGACGCTGGGCATCGTCACCGAGGCAACTTTGAAGTTGTTGCCGCTGCACGGGAGGGAAAACCGCGCTGTCACGGGGTACTTCAACGATCTGGTGGACGCCGGAAATGCCGTCGCAGCGGTCAGCAGGGCAGGGATCATTCCCGCCGCCCTGGAACTGGTGGACCGGACATGTCTGCAGGCCGTGGACGATTGGCAGCAACTGGGGCTGTCCCAGGAGGGCGGCGTGCTGCTGCTGGCCTCGGTGGACGAGCCTGGGGCCCGCGGCGAGGAATTGTCCAGGGAGCTGCACGGGATATTTACCGCAGCCGGAGCCACCAAGGCGGAACGTTCTCTGAGCGCTGCGCATGCCGAGGAACTGTTCCTGGCCCGCAGACTGGCCTACCCGGCACTGGAGCGACTGGGCCCGGTCCTCACCGAGGACGTCTGCGTGCCGCGCACTGCGGTGCCGGAAATGCTTCAGCGGATCGAGAGCACCGCGCGACGATTCAATACGGTGATCGCGAACATCGCCCACGCGGGTGACGGCAATCTGCATCCGCTGATCATTGCGCCCGTGGACGACGACGACGCCAAGTCGCGCGCGAAGGACGCGTTCGACCAGATTGTGGCGGACGCACTGGAACTGGGCGGAACGACGACGGGCGAACACGGCGTTGGACTCCTGAAGCTTCCCGGAATGCTGGCGGAATTCGCGCCGCGGGTCATCGACATGCACCGTAGCGTCAAGAATGCGCTGGATCCACAGGGACTGCTGAATCCGGGCAAAGCCTTCCCGGCCTGAGATGGGCCGCTCCCTCAGCGCCAAAGCCTCCTGCGCAGAGGTCTTTACTTGTCAACGCCTGGGTATCGGCTACGCCCGGACCCGCGTAGGATCGGGCCATGACGGTATGGCAGCTGCGCGCGGTGCGGGACGCAGTGACGGCGCGGTGATCAGCACCGGCGTCTTGGTCTGCAGGTCGGGCTCCAGGCCGTCGGAACAGCGCGTGCTGTCTCGCTTGGTTGCTTTGAAGAGTCAGGATCCGGGCCATAGTCGACTGGGGAGCAGGAAGATACGAGACGACGGCGGCCGAACTTGAGCCTGTCGCCCGAGCGGTCGTTGAGCAGGCCGCGCCGTCGGCCGGCGATGACGTTCTCGACGTCGGCTGCGGGACGGGCAATGCAGCGCTGCTAGCGGCTGCGGGCGGCGCGCGGGTGATCGGCGTGGACGGCGCGCCGCGGCTGCTGGAGGTCGCAGGCCAGCGCGCGCGGGCGCAGGGGGTCATGCTTGAAGTTCGGCAGGGCGATCTGCTCGCCCTGCCTGTGGACAACGCGGCCTTCGACATTGTCCTGTCTGTCTTCGCTGTCATCTTCGCGCCGGATCCGGGGCGGGCGCTGCGGGAGATCGCCCGCGTCCTGCGAACCAGCGGGCGGGTGCTGCTCAGCGCCTGGGTTCCAGCGGGCCCCATTGACGACATGCTGGCCGCAATGGGCCGCATTATCGGCCGCGTCACCGGCGCCCCGCCGCCGCAGCGCTTTGCGTGGTCCGACCCCGCCGCCCTGGCTCCGCTGGCGGCCGGTGCAGGTCTCATGCTCATGCGTACGACCAGGGCCGAATTGCCGATCCGTGCCACCTCACCCGCGGCCTACGTCGCAGCGCAGAGCGAACATCCGATGGCGCTTGCGGTCCGCGAGATCCTGCACGGTCCGATGCCGAAGCACAGGTACGGGAGGCGATGACCTCCGTCCTGCGGGAGGCCAACGAAGACCCGAACGGCTTCCTCGTCCACAGTCCCTACGTTGTACACGAGCTGCAGGCCAGGACCGCGGCTGCCACGTCATCGCCGTCGTAGAACCCGGCGAGCGGGCCCCCAAGCCCGACAGGACGGTGCGTGACCATGAGATTCTGACCTGCGGAATCCTTCCCGGCATCACCTCGGCAGTGCTCGTCATTTCCGGGCAAAGCCTCCCCTTCTGAGCTCCGGTCCGATGCCAGCCAGAGGCCTGCCCCGCGGCTTAGGCACCCGGCTCCGGGTGCCGCCCGCCTGCCAGTAGTGCTCCAGCGGTGCGCCATCCAGCTCAATGCCGTCAGGTGGCTGGCATCCGCCTCGAGCGCTGGAATGGCTGACGCCGGGCACAGCAGGGCGTCGAAGCCCTTCATCGCAGCGGCCAGCTCCGCCTGGATGCGCGATTCCGCCCGGATTCCGTCCAAATGGCGGTGCGTGGTTCAGTCTCCTCGACCACTGCTCCGGCCTGCCGGAGGCGACATTGTCTTTGTGCGCCGTTAGCCCTTGTGAGAGTGTGCGGCCACGGATGCCGTGCTTTTCCTTCGCCGCCACGGGAATTCCCCAGCAGGGCGGGAATGTCTCCCTTGTCCGCATGCTCCAAGAAGCCATTGAGGTCTTTGGCAAGCCGTCGACCGCCGGCGGTGAGCCTGGGGCCGCGCTGGCGCACAAACAGCTGCGTACCCAGGCTTGCCTCGAGCTGCGCGATCGCCGTGGACAGCGTGGACTGCGTTACCAGCAGCCGGCCTCCCATAGTGCCAGCAACAATATTGTCAGCCGCTGCCGCTGCAACGGCGCCCCGGCCGGTCGGGAGGTCAGAGACCGCGAAGCTGGTGCAGCAGCAGGGCTACGTGCAGCGAGGTCCGGGATTCCGGATTGTCCAGGTTGAGGCCCAGGATCTCCTCGAGCCTGGCGAGCCGCGCGTAGAGGGTCGGCCGGCTGAGAAAGCCGTCGCGCGCCATGGCGGCTTTATTGCCGCCGTGCTCCAGATAGGACTGCAGGAGCGTAAGGTAATCGTCGTCGTCGTGCGCGTCATGGCGTAGTACGCCGGCCAGCTCCGATTCGGCAAAGGCCTGGACCCGGAAGTCATTGCGCAGCAGCGCCAGCAGTCCGCGCAGGCGGACATCGGCGGAGCGGAAGAACGGCCGGCTGCGCTCCTTTAGGGTGCTGGCCGTCCGGGCCACATGGCTGGCATCATCAAGGCCGGCCGCTGCTTCGAGCAGACCGGCGCGGGCGTGGCTCACCCCCATGGTCCAGCCGTCCGCGCCCGCGTCCGGGTCGGTTTCCGGACCGTTCCTTCCGTTGCGGTCCGCGAGCCCGTTGCAGATCCGCTCCAGCAGCTGTTGCTCCAGCTGCTTTGCCGGCAGCGCCAAAATCATGCCTAGGTAGCCGGCCTGCAGGCTGGCGGTGAGGGCGCTGCTGCCCGCGGATTTAAGGACGCGGGCCAGCCGGTCCAGCAGCAGGCGCTCATGACGCTGGCCAGCCAGCGGGTCCGGACTGCTTCCGGCACCCCCGGCACCGCCCACCCGTACCACCACCGGCAGGTAGAGGGGTGAAGGGTGCAGGCCCAGCGCCGCCGCCCTGGTGACGGCCTCCGTTTCGGTCAGGGTGCGCGGTTGGCGCAGCTCATTGAGCAGGCCAGCCTGCGCCTGCTGGCTCAATTGGCGCTGGTCCCGCTCCGCCAGCCGATTGATGGACAGGGCCTGCCCGGCGCGCTCCAGCACCATGGCCGCGACGGCATCGCTTTCCAGCGGAACCGGGATGATGAGCCGCCCCCACACCTGCCGGCGAAGTCCCACCGGGGTCTGCAGCCAGCCCTCCGGACCCGTGCGCACGGTTAGCTGCCCCGCCTGCGTGACCCGGGAGCGCCGCTCCCAATCCGCCAGCAGTTCGGTCGTGGAATGCCCGGCGGCGGCATGAGCGAGCACCAGGTGGGAAAGGTCTTCAAGAATCACCGGTGCCTGCACGAAGCGGGCCGCACGGGAGACGATTTCCTCCGTACCCGCACTCTCCAGGCTCAGCAGCGTAAAGGCTTCATGGACGCTCCGGGAAAGCTCCACCAGTTCCAGCTGTTCCGCCACGATGAGCCGGTGCACAATCTCGGTGATTTCAACAAAACGCGCCGCGGCCACGGTGATTACCGGCATTGAAACGCCGGCGGCCGCCGCGCGCAGGGCGGCTTCTGTGCCGGCGCGCGGGCCGGTCAGCTCCACAATAAGACCTGACGCACCGGTTGATTCCAGCGCCTTCAGATACGTCAGCGTCTGCGCGGCCGAAGGTCCGAGTTCCAGCCCCGTGGTGAGCAGCAGCTCGCCGCCGGTGAGCAGCCCGGAAAGGTCCCTGACCTCACTGACATGCACCCAGCGGACGGGCCGGTCCAGCCCGGCGGCTCCGCCCAGCACTTCGGGGACGGCTCTGCGGAGGACGGGTAGGTCCAAAACCTGACGAACGGTCGGGAGCATTTACACAGTGTAAGCGATGAGGCGCGATTCGTTACACAGTGCCTATTCCGGCCTGCCCGTGACCGGATCAGACTGGACAGCAGCACCTGATCACGCCCGGAGCCGGTCTCGACTTGCTTCACATCTACCCCAAGGACAAACTTTGAACGCGATTGAGCACTGGATCAACGGCAGCTACGTTGGGGCGCAAGGACGCACCGCCCCGGTGACCAACCCGGCAACCGGCAAAGAGACGGGACAGGTTGCGTTGGCCAGCGTCGAGGAGAGCAACGCCGCCGTGGCCGCCGCGGCCGAGGCGTTCCCGGCATGGCGGGACACGTCCATCGCCAAGCGGACCCAGGTGCTGTTTGCATTCCGCGAGCTGCTCAATGCCCGCAAGGGTGAATTGGCGGCCATCATTACGTCCGAACACGGCAAGGTCCTCGACGACGCCTTGGGTGAGGTGTCGCGCGGCCAGGAGGTTGTGGAGTTCGCCTGCGGTATCCCGCACCTGCTCAAGGGCGGGTACACGGAAAATGCCTCCACCAAGGTTGATGTCCATTCCATCCGCCAGCCGGTCGGACCGGTGGCCGTGATCAGCCCCTTCAATTTTCCGGCCATGGTCCCGATGTGGTTCTTCCCCGTCGCGATCGCCGCCGGGAACACCGTGGTGGTCAAGCCGAGCGAGAAGGACCCGACAGCCCTGAACTGGATGGCCGAACTGTGGAAGGAAGCGGGCCTGCCGGACGGGGTCTTCAATGTTCTGCACGGGGACAAGGTGGCCGTGGATGTTCTCCTGACTCACCCGGACATCAAAGCGGTGTCCTTCGTGGGCTCAACGCCGATTGCCAAGTACGTGTACGAGACGGCGACGGCGCAGGGCAAGCGGGTGCAGGCGCTGGGCGGCGCCAAGAACCACATGATTGTGCTGCCGGACGCGGATCTGGACCTGGCGGCGGACGCCGCCATCAACGCCGGTTTCGGCTCCGCAGGGGAACGCTGCATGGCCATCTCGGCCCTGATCGCCGTCGGCGGCATTGCCGACGAACTGGTGGCGAAGATCTCCGCCCGGGCGACGGCGTTGCGCACCGGCGACGGACTGCGCGGCTGCGACATGGGGCCTCTTATCACCGCTGCGGCACGGGACAGGGTGACGGGATACGTGGATGCAGGCCAGGCGGAAGGCGCCACCTTGGTGGTGGACGGACGCACGATCTCCCCCGACGCGGAGGGCGACGGTTTCTTTGTCGGTCCCACACTGTTCGACAATGTCAGCACGGACATGTCCCTCTACACGGACGAGATCTTCGGCCCGGTGCTGTCCGTGCTCCGGGTGGAGAGCTACGACGAGGCGCTGGAACTGATCAACGCCAACCCGTACGGCAACGGCACAGCGATTTTCACCAACGACGGCGGCGCGGCCCGCCGTTTCGAGAACGAGGTCCAGGTGGGCATGGTGGGCATCAATGTTCCGGTGCCTGTGCCGATGGCTTATTACTCCTTTGGCGGCTGGAAGAACTCGCTCTTCGGCGACACGCACGCGCACGGTGCCGAGGGCGTGAACTTCTTCACCCGCGGCAAGGTGGTCACCTCGCGCTGGCTCGATCCGAGCCACGGCGGGATCAATCTCGGCTTTCCGCAGAGCGATTAGTCCGATGTCCGAGCGCCGAAGAAAGGAACAGATCATGACTTTCACTCTTGCATCGGACACTGCCGTTACGCCTGTAGATGCCGTTACGCCTATAGATGCCGTTACGCCTGTAGATGCCGTTACGCCTGTAGATACAGCCGGCGCGCAGCGCGCCTACGAGCTGGACCGCAAACACGTCTTCCACTCCTGGTCCGCGCAGGATCTGATCACCCCGATGGTCATCAGCGCCGCGCAAGGGTCCTATGTCTGGGACGGTGAGGGCAATAAATTACTGGATTTCTCCTCCCAGTTGGTCAACACCAACATCGGGCATCAACACCCGCGGGTGACGGCGGCGATCGCCGCGCAGGCCGCGAACCTATGCACCATAGCCCCCAGCTACGTCAACGACGCCCGCTCCGAGGCGGCCAGACTCATTGCCGAGCGCACACCCGGGGAGCTGGACAAAATGTTCTTCACCAATGGCGGCGCGGATGCCAATGAACACGCCGTGCGGATGGCGAGGCTGCACACCGGGCGGCACAAGGTGCTGTCCGCCTACCGGTCCTATCATGGCGGCACCGAACTCGCGGTCAACATCACCGGGGATCCGCGCCGCTGGCCCAGCGACACCGGTACTTCCGGAACCATCCACTTCTTCCCGCCGTACCTGTACCGGTCGGCATTCCACTCGAGCACGGAAGAGGAGGGGAGCGAGCGGGCGCTGGAACACCTGGAGCAGGTGATCCGCTATGAGGGCCCGGACACCATCGCGGCCATCATGGTGGAGTCCATCCCGGGCACCGCGGGAATCTACCTTCCCCCGCCGGGCTATCTGGCGGGTGTCCGGGACCTGGCCACGAGGTTCGGCATTGTTTTCATCGTGGACGAGGTGATGGCGGGGTTCGGACGCAGCGGCAAGTGGTTCGCCGTCGAGCATTTCGATGTGGTGCCGGACCTGCTCACCTTCGCCAAGGGCGTGACCTCGGGCTACGTTCCATTGGGGGGCGTCGCCATCAGCCCGGAGATAGCTGCGACGTTCGGCAAGCGCGTTTACCCCGGCGGGCTGACCTACTCGGGCCACCCGCTGGCCTGCGCGGCCGCCGTCGCCACCATCGGCGCGATGACGGATGAGCGCATGGTGGAAAGCGCGGCCAGCACCGGGGAAACCATCATCGGACCGGCACTGCGCGACTTCGCCGCGCGGCACCGCTCGGTGGGCGAAGTTCGCGGCACCGGCGTGTTCTGGGCGATTGAGCTGGTCAAGGACAAGGAAACGCGGGAACCGCTGGCCGCCTACGGTGGCTCGAGCCCGGAGATGAATCAGCTGGTAGCTGAGGCAAAGTCCCGCGGGCTGCTGGTCTTTGCCAATTTCAACCGGATCCACGTGGTGCCGCCGTGCAATATCAGCGCCCACGACGCACGGCTGGGCCTCGCCATAGTGGACGGTGTGCTGGACATCGCCGACGGTTTTGCCGCCTGAGACAAAGGGATGTGACCATGACTGACGGTTACCCGTGTCCTGGTGCTCTTGGGAGAGGGCATTAGCCTCTTCGGCCCCCTGCTCCGCGACATCGAGCTGATCCATCTGGGCACGTCAACCTCCGGTTCGGGGGATGGCCCACAGCAGCTACCGGGTTGTACATGAGCGCCGGATTTGACGCGGACGGGCCGCCGCGGAGCGGACATTCTGCTGGCCTTCCCGGCGCTGTTGGTCGCCGTTATGTTCGGGGCCGTCTTCGGTGCCGGTACACGTGCTGCCCAACATCGCCGGCATGGCAACGCGGTCGTGATGAACCAGGGGGATATCGTGGAAAGCGGCGGTACGGAGCAGGTCTATGAGCATCCACATCATGAATACAGCCGTACTTTGGTGGGCGCCTCCAAGTCCCTGCGGGCGGAAACCGTCGCCCGGGAAGCGGCACTGCAGCACTAACAACCTGGCAGCACTAACAAGCACCAACAATTCGGCAGCACAACAATTTGGCAGCACCGGCAACGGGAGCACTGCACGGCGGGAAGGAAGACCATATGCCAGCCATCAGCTCCACCGGACTCCACCAGCTCAGCGCATGCGAGCTGAGCGCCGGCTACGCCGCGGGAGAGCTTTTCCCGGTGGAAGTGTGTGCCGCCGTAATTGAGCGCATCGAGGTGCGCGAGCCCGTACTCAATGCCCTCTACGTGTTTGATCCGGATGCCGCACTTAGGGCTGCCCGGGCCAGCGAGAGACGTTGGAAAGAAGGAACACAGCGCAGCGCCATGGACGGCGTCCCCGTCACGGTCAAGGAAAACATCGCCAGGATTGGTGTGCCGATGCCCGGCGGAACGGCGCTGCCGAACCCGAAGGTGGCGGCTGCCAACGCGCCTGTCACTGACCGCATCCTGGAAGGCGGTGCCGTCATCATGGGCTCCACCACCATGCCGGACTGGGGCATGCTGTCATCCGGAGTCTCCAGCCTGCATGGCATCACGCGCAGCGCCTGGAACCCCGCCTGGACCACGGGCGGTTCAAGCGCCGGCGCCGGAGCAGCAGCCGCCGCCGGGTATGGGCCGTTGCATGTCGGCACCGATATCGGCGGCTCCATCCGACTGCCAGGCACCTGGCAGGGACTGGTCACGCTCAAACCCAGCGCGGGGCTGATTCCCCTCGACGCGCCGTATCTTGGCAGGGTGGCAGGCCCCCTCACGCGGACGGTGGCCGATGCGGCGCTGTTCATGACGCTGCTGGCCCGGCCCGATATCCGGGACTACACCGCTCGTCCCTATCCGCCGATGAATTGGGTGGACGGACACTCCGATCGGGCCGGGCTAAATGCTGCGGGATTCAGTGCTGCGGGATTCAATATTGCCGGGCTAAACGTCGGCGGACTGAAGGTGGCGCTGCAGACGGAGGCCGGTGCCGGAGCCGAGGTGGACCGGGAAGTCCTGGCCGCAGTCCGGGCCGTGGCGGAGGAGTTTGCGGCGGCAGGGGCGGAGGTCACCCTTCTCGGGGCGTTCATCCATCAGGGGATGATGGACGGGTTGGACAACTTTTGGCGAACCCGCTCGTGGGCAGACTACAGCGTCCTGCCGCCGGAGCAGCAGGGGCTGGTGCTGCCCTACATTGCACGCTGGTGCTCACGCGGTGCCCGGTTCGACGGGGCGGAAACTATCCGGAACTTCAACCGGATAGGTGAAATGCAGAAGGCGACGCTGGCGGCCACCGCCGCGTTCGACGTCGTGCTCTCACCCGTCGCGCCGATGGCGGCCTTCCCCGCAGAACAGCCGATGCCGGTCGATGATCCGGACAGCACCATGGCGCACATTGCCTTTACGGTCCCGTACAACATGTCCGGGCAGCCGGCCGCGACCGTGAACTGCGGGTTCACCCAGGACGGGCGTCCCATCGGTGTACAAATGGCAGGACGGGTAGGCGCCGACGCCGACATTCTGCGCGCCGCGGCCTGGTATGAATCCATCCGTCCGGAGTCCGCAATACCCGACTGGTCGGCCCTCCCCTAAGAATCTTCGATGCCCGCGTTGCGGCCAGTTCCCCCGAAACAAACCCCACGCGGCAGCCGAGGTTGGTAACGGGGGTCGGTTCCGCACATCACACCAGTCAATGGTCGCCCGGGGTGCCGAATGTGCACGTCGACGCGATGTTTTTCCACCTGCCCGTCGCTCCGGAACACTTCGACGGGGTGGTCACGGACAATTTGTTCGGGCGACATCATCGCCGACCTGGGCGATCGGCGACCTGGGCGATCGCCGACCTGGGCGCCGTCATTCAGTGTGGGCCCGGCTACGCAGCCATCGCGATCGAGGCCGCCACGGTGAACGTCCCTGGCCCAGCAGTCTGCACTCTCCGGCCCCGGCATGGGACGTATAACCGTGCAGCTCGGCGAGAATATCGCAGCGCTGGTCCGTGCAGCTCGGATCGTTCCGGGCGGGACGGTTTCCGCGGTGCCGGGGTAATCCGTGCTGGACGGTCTGGCGGGGATGCTCACCGCGATGATTAGCTGCGGATTATTCGCAGCCGATACCGTCGCCGTCCCGGTCCAGACCGTCCCGATACCCGGGCTGGCCGGCCCGTATCGGCGCCGCGCCGGCTGCCCGTACGGCCGTGCAGTTCGCATAGTAGGCGGGGCCCGGAGCGGGCTGGACGCCGGGAGCAGGAACGGCGGGCTGGACTGGCGCCGCTTCCTGCACCGGGGCCTGAGCGATCACCGGGGCCGGCGGCTGCACCGGCGCGGGCTGGACCGGGTCGGGCTGGTCCGTCGGCGCCAGCGCGCCGGCACAGTCGCCCAGAATCGTAGACATTGCGTCGTGCTCGGCCTGTGTGACCCATAGGCCGTAGGTGGCTTTCACTGAAATCTGCCGGGCGACGTAGTCGCAGCGGTAGGCCTTGACCGGCGGCAGCCAGGTGGCAGCGTCGCCGTCGCTCTTCTTCTGATTGGTGGGCCCGTCCACGGCCAGAAGGTTCAAGGGATCGTTGGCTAACGCCGTGCGCTGGGCCAGCGTAAGTTGCTGAGCACCCTTCTGCCAGGCATCGCTGAGCGCCACGACATGGTCGATCTGCACCGCGCTGCTGGTGGACGTGCCGCGGGTGAACGCAATCGCGGTGGCTGTGTACGGATCGTGCAGGCTACCGGTCAGGACCAAACAATCGCCGGTGCCGGCTTTGAAAGCGATGGCCGTCAGATCCCGCTTCAGAATGTCGTTACGGGTGTCGCAGCCGTTGCGGTCCACGTCGGCCCACGCCTGCCCAAATTCGGTGCGGCCATACCCGGTCTTGGGCGCACGACCCTTGACCGGCAGCGCAGCCAACAGATCCAATGCCTTGGTGCCATAGGCGGGTTGTGCCTTCGGGGAAGCAACGCCGCTGAGGGTGACAACCGGGACGGTGTCCGGATCGAGGGGATCCATGTCCGTTGCCGCCGCGGACGTTGTGGGCGACGGCGCGGACGCAATGGCCGACGGCGTTGGGCTGGCACTTGCCGCCGGTGTCAGAAGGGCAGCGGGCTCGGCGGCGCTGGTGGAGCCGCCGCAGCCGGAAAGCAGCAGCGCCAAGGTCCCGGCGCCGAACATGGCCAAGTGACCGGTTTTCCGAACGAGTCGGGGGTTTTGGCCGGACGGCAGTTGATTCTTATTCATTTATGCCCCATAAATATGCGCGGTGATTGAGCAACAGGATATAGGGCTGTGGAGGAAGAGTCGAAGGGTCAACAATTCTTTGAAGCCGAGTGGTCAGATCCGCGGGGCGGCCGGACCGCGAGGTCAAGACATAGCTGAGATGCGGTGAGCGCAGGGTCAGTGAAGGGACAGCCGGACAAGGGGGATTCGCCTTCGAGGGTTGCACCCTGGCGGTTAGGGATTGGGGGAAGCCGGCTGGTGGACGAGAAGAGGACGCAGCACCGGGCACGTTCGGGGTAACGGGGGCGGCTGAGTCGCCTGGTGACCCTGTCCCTTCAGCGCGGGCGCGGGCGCGGGTTCGGAAGGGAAGCCTACCTGGCACCCGTTTGCCGGACGCTGACACCCCTGCGCCGGAATCCCTGTGCCTGAACCCTGGCGTGGATCCTTGCGGCCGCACTCGGTGGAGGCTAGGGGCGTAATGAAAAGCGCGGCGCCGTCGTGCCTGCCATGGCTGCGACTGCGGATTGGTGTTTTGGCGGGAAGGCGGGTAGTGTTTCTCTAGTTGCCACCGACGAGGTGGAACAAACTCCCTTCCTTTTACTGCGGATCAAATATCCGGTGATTTTGTGTCGCCTGGTGTTTGTTGTGCGGGGGTGTGGGGTGGTCCGGTTGAGCCGGGCGGGTCGGTTCGCTGATTTGCCTGGATGGTCCGGATCGGGTAAGTTTGAAAAGTTGCTCCGGTGCGGCGCGGTTGATGTGAGTTGGCTGGCGGGTCCGGGTGCGTCTGTTGTTTGAGAACTCAATAGTGTGCCAAGTTTTGTTGATACCGGTATTTATTTATTGGTTGAGACTGTTGCCTGCTGCCGTGTTTGTGGTGGTGGGTGGCTTTTTTGGCTGGTTTCGAATTTAGTGCTGTCATGTCATCCTTTTTCCGGGTGGTGTGGTGGTGTCTGTTTTTACATCAACGGAGAGTTTGATCCTGGCTCAGGATGAACGCTGGCGGCGTGCTTAACACATGCAAGTCGAACGATGATCTCCAGCTTGCTGGGGGGATTAGTGGCGAACG
>NZ_JASISR010000079.1 GCF_030063245.1 Paenarthrobacter sp. PH39-S1 | reverse complement strand
AAGGTGCGGAGATGGTGACCGACCTGGCTGCCGGGTAATCCGCTGGCGGCCACCACGGAGCAGACCCAACTAGTGATCCGCGATTTGATCCGCACGGGTTATCTGAAACGGCAGAAAACCCAGCCTGGCGGTCGTTTACAGCTACATTGTACGGGCCTGCAAAACCCGGGGCCGGCCTGTACCGGCACGGAACACTGTTGCCCGCCGGATCACCATGATGCATCCGGTGAAGGTTTATCGCTGCTGGCCAGCTTCGCTTCGTCTTTCCCGATGCCCGGTCCCTCGGCCATCGCCACCGCGCGGGCAAGAATCAGTTAGCAGGGTTGGTACTGGCCGCCTTCCATTGGCTGTGGCTCAATGTGGAGTGGCTGACCGTGGGGTCGCTTTCGGCCCTCGGGTCGGCAAGGGCTGCTTTTCCCATCTCGCCCTTCAGGCTGACGTTGAGCTCGTTCAGGAGCGTCGCCTTCGTGTCGAAGCAGAGGAACAATACCAGCGGCTGAACTAGGGGCGTAAGCCCACTGCTGGCAGCAGCAATTCGTCAATAACGGATATGAGAAACTCGCGGTTAGCTGTCTTGCGCTGCACCATTGTTCGGTACATCGCCATGGATGCGACAAGGAGTGACAATTTTTCCATGTCACAGTCGGCCGGGATTTCGCCGCGGTCGATCGCCCGCTGAAGTAAGAGTCGGTTGACTCTCGCGCGAGGCTCGACGATGGCTGACTGCACAGCGTCCGCTAGCCCTGGTTCGCACGAAATCATCGACATCAGCCCGGCCATGACATGAATTTTGCGGTCGCCGTCCTGGATCGAATGAGGTTTGATATTGGCAACAAGGTCCCCCCGGAGTGTCCCGGTATCTGGAAGATTAGCCATGTCGATGCCCGCGTTTTTCATGCACGCGACAGCGTCGATAACAAGTTCTGCCTTGGACGCCCAGCGGCGGTAAAGCGTGGCCTTCCCGGCCTTGGCACGTGTTGCGACCATGTCAATCGTCATGCGGTCGTAGCCAGTTTCAGCGAGCACGTCCAAGGCAGCGGCTAGAATCTCCGGATCGCGGGTATGGTCGCGCTTGCGACCAAGCTTCGGCGTATCCACCTCGGCAGCGGCGAGGTCGATCGGCGTCATTGCGGCGAACTCCTTACTGTGGGAGACCGCAGCGAGCGGCCTATCGTTTCGTCTAGAACAATTCTAGACTAAGTATATCCGAAACCGTTGAGTTTCGGATATGCTTAGTTTCATGTCTTCTTCCTCCGCCACGAACGTGGTCTCCTCTGACACCCCCGTGGTGTCCAGCCGACGGTGGTTGACGCTCAGCGTCGTTGCCCTCGCCCAGCTCATGGTCGTTCTGGATTCCACCGTCGTCAATATCGCGTTACCTGCAGCCCAGGCTGATCTTGGCTTCTCCAATGGAGACCGCCAATGGGTCGTCACTGCATACTCTCTGGCCTTCGGCAGCTTGCTGCTCCTGGGCGGCCGGCTCTCCGACCTCATCGGCAGGAAGCGGACCTTCATCATCGGCCTCGCCGGCTTCGCCCTGGCATCCGCGCTCGGTGGTGCCGCGAACAGCTTCGGCATGCTCGTCGGCGCGCGCGCTCTTCAAGGTGCTTTCGGCGCAATGCTTGCCCCGACCGCTCTCGCCGTTCTGATCACAACCTTCACCGTTCCGAAGGAACGCGCCCGCGCTTTCGGTGTCTTTGGCGCGATTGCCGGAGCGGGCGGCGCCGTCGGCCTTCTCCTCGGCGGTTACCTCACCCAGTACTTTGACTGGCGCTGGAACCTTTACATCAACGTCTTCATCGCCGTCATCGCCATCATCGGCGCAGTTATTTACGTTGATCACGGTATTCGAACGGGTCCGCGTCCGAAGCTCGACGTTCCCGGAACCATCCTTGTCTCCGGCGCCCTGTTCGGCGTCGTATACGGGTTCTCCAATGCCGAAAGCAATGGGTGGAACTCCCCTCTCACCTGGGGTGTACTCGCCGGTGCCGTCGTGCTGCTGGTCGCATTTGTACTCTGGCAGCGGCGTGCGATACACCCGCTCCTGCCGCTGTCGATCATCCTGGACCGCAACCGCGGTGCAGCCTACGGTTCAGTGCTCATCGCAGGAATCGGAATGTTCGGAGTCTTCCTCTTCGTCACCTACTACCTGCAGAAGACGCTCGACTACACACCGGTCCAGGCGGGCCTTTCGTTCCTGCCGATGATCGCCATGCTTATCCTCGCTGCCCAACTCGGCACGAACATCTTCGTTCCGAGATTCGGACCGAAGATCATGGTGCCGTTCGGCATGACTCTCGGTGTTATCGCAATGGTTCTGCTCACCCGCCTGGATCTTCACAGCGGCTACGCGGCCGATGTGCTGCCACCGCTGATGGTGATGGGATTTGCGATGGGGTCGATCATGCCAGCGTCGATGCAGACTGCCACCCTCGGAGTCGACCGGCAGTTCGCCGGCGTCGCCTCAGCGATGGTGAACACCAGTCAGCAAGTCGGCGGATCAATCGGGACTGCGCTGCTCAACACACTGGCAGCCACGGCCGCAACCAACTATGTCGCCTCCCATGCTCCGGTCACCGCCATAGTCGCTGCCGAAGCAGCCGCCCACAGCTACGCGACCGCGTACTGGGCCGGCGGCACATTCTTCGCCTTCGGCGCAGTGTTCTCAGCGCTACTGTTCCGCCGTCGCGGCGACGGCGTGTCGCTCACCAACCCGCACGGCAACGCAGCAGCCGAACGAGTGCCTCTCACAGCTCACTAGCCGCGGGGCAGATTTTCTGGACTGTCGCGTTGTTCCTGACGCGCGAATTGCCACACATTGACGAGCGGGACTGGGAAAAGAAAGGCGTCTCCCTGTGTCAAGCAGCGGCGTCTTGGATCGATCGACATACAACGCGGTGGCGTGAACAACGTGTGCGGAGGGAGTCATTGTCACCCGACCAGCACTCGTTTGTGTCCGGTTAGGTTTCATCGACACGGACGCCAGCTGGCAGTCATCCGCGGGTGTGGGCTCAACACCAGTGGGAGGACGCTTCGATACGAAAACCTGCCCGCCGGGGAAAGAGACGCTCTTCCCGCGGCCGACGAACTTTCCGCGGCGTTTGACCAGATCGAATCACCCACCGACCAGCCGAAGTAAGACGGTCGTTCGGGATGGCGCTCGGGCGGCCCACTAGTCGTCCTTGTAGCTGCAGCTTTAAAACGCGCGTGTGGGTATGGTTTTGGCACGGCACGATTGGTCCTTCCCTTGCTCCGCCGCGGCCTCTGCATGACTATCCCGCTTCCAAGGATCTGGGATGCCATCCCTGATGACTTGCCGGGGATGGGGAAGGGGTACATCGTTGTCGATGTACCCCTTCTCGTTAACCCGTCCAGTTACTGCTATTTCTTGAACGCGTCCTTAACTTTTTCGCCAGCCTGCTTCAGGTTGCTCTTGGTTTGGTCGGCTTGCCCTTCGGCCTTCAGACTGTCATCGTTGGTCGCTTCACCGGCACCTTCTTTGGCCTTACCCGTGAGCTTCTGCCCGGCATTCTCGATTTTGTCACCCAGACCCATAGCAACCTCCTGAAGTAGTCGTTGGCCAGTAATAACTAACCACCCCCATGATCCCATTTTACCAAGGAACTGGGGCCGCTCCGAGGAACGCGCCAGTGATGCCTACGAGCTGGGGTAACGGGGGGACTTTCGGGAATTTCGGTTGCCTCCAACGGCATGGGATTCGAGGCTGGTTCCCGGGCTGGGAGGGGTCTCGCATGTCCTTGGTCTGGATATCCAAGACGCGGGAGGAGAAGGCTTTGCTAATTGAGATGTCGATGCTTTCGAGCCAGGCAACATCCACGCGAACGTGCGAATGTGCTTCCACCGGCGTCGATTACGGCGATGTTCATCGGTTGGCCGATCCCTTCGGCGCGCATTTTCGTCGGCGACGATTACGATGCGAGCTTCGGCGAGGTTGGGTGAGGTTATGAATTTTATCCTTGTTGAGTTCGCGAACGGGCGTGGCGACGGATAGCTGCCGGAGGGCAAAAAAGAGGGTGTGCACAATGTGCACACTTTGGGCGTCGGATCGAGTCGGACTGGTGCCGGACTGCTTCGGATTCGGTATGTTCACGGGGCTTCCCTGTGTTTACGGGGGCTGGAAGCCGGTTCGAGTCCCACCTCGGGCAC
>NZ_JASISR010000078.1 GCF_030063245.1 Paenarthrobacter sp. PH39-S1 | reverse complement strand
ATCTATAACAAGGACATCGAAGCCTTCAACGAGGCCGACATGCTTTTCCACGCCATCATCGTGGACGCCTCTCCGACGGACTCTGCGCGAAGCATCTGGGATTCCATTCATCCACGGATCAGGATGCACTTCGCACTGCAAACCGGGCGCACCGGCGCGCTGCCGGAGTTCCTGGAGGACCACAGACGACTGGTTGACATCTTCCGGACCGGAGACGTCAACGCCAGTGTCGCCGCGATCAAGTCCCACATCATCGAGACGAACGAACCCCATCTGGGCGTACTTGACGAATCCGTCCAGGCATAACCACACGCAGATATCAATGCACTGCCGAAGGAGACAATGTGATTGAAACCAAGGCCGCCAGCGAGGCGCCCAAGACGTACCAAAAACCCAGACCGAAAGTGGATAAGGTCCTCGTCATCGGGGCCATCATCGTCGTCGGAATAGTCGTGACGGCCCTGCTGCTGTGGCCCAGCCAAGCACAGTCCTCCGCAAGCTCCCTGTTCGATGGATCGACCCGGATCTTCGGCGCACCAGTACAGGTGCTCGGCCTGGGCTGCTTCCTGCTGGCGGTACTCCTGGCGGTCTCCAGGTTCGGGCGAATCAAACTTGGCGAAGGCAAGCCTGCCTATTCGACATCCAGCTGGCTATTCATGTTCATTTCCGCGGGCCTCGGATCGGCCACCATGTATTGGGCCTTCATGGAATGGGCCTACTACTACCAAACGCCCGGACTCAATATTCAACCGGAATCCCGGGAAGCCCTGGACGTGAGTATGTCCTACACCTTCTTCCATTGGGGTCCCATCCCGTGGGCCATGTACGTGGTCGCCGGCATCTCGATGGCTTACTACTTCCACGTTCGAAAGGGCAAGCGCCTTAGCTACTCCGGCAACATCGAGGCAGTGACGAAAAAGGTGAAGGCCGACGGCATCGGCGGGCGCATCATTGACCTGCTGTTCCTTTTTGGCACCTTTGGCGGACTGATCCTTACCGTCACCGTGACGGTCAACACCGTCTCCGCCGGGGTCGCCGGGCTACTGGGCATTGAGAACGCCTTCTGGCTAAAAGCCCTCATCCTGACCGTGTCCACCGTGGTGTACGGACTGAGCTCCTTCGTTGGCATCGACAAGGGATTGCAGAAACTGGCCAAAACCGCAATCATGGCCGCTTTCGTCTTTGCCGCGGTGGTGTTCCTGATTGGCCCGTCCGAGTTCATCATGGACAATGTCGTGAACGCTGCCGGACTGGAAGCTCAGAACTTCCTCCACATGAGCCTATTCACCGACCCGAACGGGGGCGGCTCCTTCAGCCGCGACTGGACAGTTTTCTACTGGCTCTACTGGATTTCCTACCTCCCCGGCGTTGCCATCTTCATTACCCGGGTCTCCAAGGGACGCACCATCCGGCAGACCGTCTTTGGCCTGATGGTGGGTGGCTGCGCAGGAACCATGTTCTTCTTCGGCATTCTCTCCAGCTATGCCATCCACCAGATGAATCATGGGACCGTCAACGCCCCACAGGTCTTGGCAGGCAAGGGCGGCGACACGGCGGTCGCCGAGCTGCTGAACACCTTGCCCTTCGGGGGATTCTTCTCCATTGTGTATTTCCTGATCATGCTGGTCTTCCTGGCCTCGCACATGGACGCCACCTCGTTCACCGTTGCCGCGGTCAGCACCCGGAACCTGCCGCACGGGACCGACCCCGCCCGCAGCCTCCGCCTGTTCTGGGTTGTCATGTTGGCTGCCGTTCCGATGGCCATGCTGGCGATCAACGCCGACCTGGGCACTCTGAAAACGGGCCTGACCTTGACGGCCATACCGTTCCTCTTCCTGCTGGTGGTTCAAATCTGGGGTCTCATCCGATGGCTCAGGCAGGATTCGGGCCGCATCGACATGAAAACTGGCCTCCTTCGCCCGGTGAAGCTGGATGAGGCAGCCGAACCCAAAGCTGCGGAGGAAACTCGTTGACCATGAAGATTATCGACGTCGAAGCGATCTGGCTGCGCGTTCCATCGTTCGGTGAACCGTGCGAGTGGGGCGAGGACGCCTTCCTGGTGAAAGTGCACACCGACACCGGCCTGATCGGAATTGGTGAATCCGACAGTGCCCCGGCCGTACTCAAAGCTTTAGTTGAGACACCCTCCTCCCATTCCACAAGTCGCGGGCTGCGTGAAGTCCTGCTGGGGGAAAACCCCCTGGACATTGACCGCTTGTGGCGGAAGATGTACGACGAATCCTCCTACATGGGTCGGCGCGGGGCTGCCATACATGCCATCAGTGCCATCGACATAGCCCTGTGGGACATCGCTTCGCAGCACTACGGGGTGCCGATCCATACGCTTCTGGGCGGCAAGGTCCGTGACGGGATTGCCGCCTACGGCACGTTCATTCCCAAAGACAGCCCCGGGGACAACGCGAAGCTCGTCGAAGGACTCCTCCAATCCGGGTTCACCAGCCTGAAGCTGGGCGGAGGCCTGTTCGGTGCCGACCCGGACCACGACCATGAGGTCATGCGTGTTGTCCGGGAAACGGCAGGAGACGATGTAGACCTCGCAATTGACTTGGTGTACCAGTGGAAAAATTACCGCTACGCCAAAACCCAGTGCGAGCGGATGGCCCAATTCGGGCTGAACTGGATCGAGGAGCCCCTCCCCAGCGACGACCATCAGGGGCTGCGGCGTTTGGCGGAAACCTCAGGGACCCGGATATCCGGCGGCGAAGGACTCTCGACAGTGGCAGAATTTTCCGAATTCATCCGCGAGACACGACCTGACATCATCCAGCCCGACATCACCCGTTGCGGGGGCATCAGTGAGATCCGAAAAATCCACGACGTCGCCACGCGCTACAGCACAGAACTTGTCCCACACGGATTCAGCACCGGCATTCTCATGGCCGCCACGGTGCAGTTTCTGGCCAGCATCCCGGGCGGGGAGCTGATCGAGTTCTCACAAAGCACCAGCCCGCTGTCCCTGGACCTGGTCACAAATCCCATCACCCTGGAGAACGGCAAGGTCATGGTGCGGGACGCGCCCGGCCTGGGCATCGAGCTGGATGAAGAACTAATCTCCAAATATCGCGTCGAAATGACGTTAGGAGCCTGACAATGAAAAATCTTACGATCGACTCCGTCGACGTATTCGTCCTGACAAACCCCGAGGCCAGGTATCGGACCTCGGCCCACTACGACGAGCTGCAGATCACCAATACCGTGGTGCGAATAAATGCCGGCGATGCGTTCGGCGTCGGCGGTGCCATCTCGTGGACCGAAGGCGGCGTGGACACGGCCTTGGGCAAGGCCATTGAACATGTTGGAAGCGCCCTCATCGGTCAGAACGCGCTCAACCGGGAACGCCTCCACGGGCTGATGTCCAACAGGTGCGCCTCCATGCTGCCATTTTCCCTGGCGCCGCTGGACATCGCCTTGTGGGACTTGGCCGGCAAAACGTTCGATGTGCCGCTGTACCAGCTACTGGGAGGGCACCGGGATGAAATCCCCGCCTATGCGAGCACCCCCTTCTTCGACACCATCGAGGAATACCTGGACATTGTCGCCCAGTATCTGGACCAGGGCTACCAGGCGATCAAGTTCCATACCTGGTGCTACCCGGATGAGGACCTCAAGCTGGTCAACGCCGTCGCGGAAAAATTCGGTGGTCTGGATGTTGCCTGGATGCTCGATGTTGAAGGGCGCTACAACCGGCAGGACGCGCTGCGTGTCGGCCGCCGACTGGAGGAGCTCGGATACACCTGGTTCGAGGCGCCCTTGCCCGACAGCGATCTGGAAGGCTATCGCTGGCTGCGCAGCAAGCTGGACATTGAAATCATCCCGGCCGGCAACGAGCTCGTGACGCTGGGTCTGGTACAGACGGGCATGTCCATGGGCAGCTGGGACCACGCCCGTGTCGATGCAACCCTCGCCGGTGGCATCACCGGAACCCAACGCATCATGTCCGCCGCCCGGGCACATTCGATGAATGTCGAGTTGCAGTCGTGGGGCTATACCCTCTCCCAGGCCGCCAACCTGCATCTGATGCTCGCGTTCCCCAATTGCCGCTACTTTGAACAGGCCATGCCCTTGGGACCGATGGAGTACGCCGCGCTTAACCCTATCCGCATAAATTCCAACGGACTTGTGCGGGCATCGGACAAGCCCGGATTGGGCGTCGACCTTGACTGGGAACTAATCGAAAAGCAGGCCCTGGTCAAATACACGCTC
>NZ_JASISR010000077.1:3377-4683 GCF_030063245.1 Paenarthrobacter sp. PH39-S1 | reverse complement strand
AGTTCCAGGCCGGCGTGGTCGGTTGCGATGTGAACGCGCATGAGTGGGTCTTTCAGGCTAATTGGGGCGGGGTGCGGTGTTGTTGGGGTTGAAGGCGAGTTGGCCGTTTGCGCGTAGTGACTCGATGGCGTCCGCGGGTGACGGCTTGCCGTAAACGGCCGATCCGGCCACGAAGACGTTGGCGCCGGCCTCAGCGGCGCGGGTGATGGTTTCCTCCGTGATGCCGCCGTCGACCTGGATGGCGACGTCCACCCCGGAACCTTCGATCGCCGCGCGGGCGCGGCGGATCTTGGGCAGCATGACGTCCAGGAATGCCTGGCCGCCGAAGCCCGGCTCGACGGTCATGATCAACAGCATGTCCAGTTCGGGGAGGATGTCCAGGTATGGTTCCACCGGGGTGGCCGGGCGCAGTGCCATGCCTGCCTTGGCCCCGCGCGCGCGAAGTTCGCGGGCGAGTTTGATGGGGGCGTCGGAAGCCTCGACGTGGAAGGTCACCGAGCTCAGGCCGGCGTCGGCGAACTGGGGCGCCCACCGGTCCACATTGGAAATCATCAGGTGGGCGTCCAGCGGCACGGGGCTGACCTTTTGCAGCCGTTCCACGACGGGCAGGCCGATGGTCAGGTTCGGTACGAAGTGATTGTCCATGACATCCACGTGCACGGCGTCGGCGTTGCTGATGCGGGCCAGCTCGGCTTCGAGGTTGACGAAGTCGGCCGAGAGGATGCTGGGGTTGATACAGCACTTCAGGGGTGAAACGGACATGGTGTCTGCCTTTCGGTAACAGTCAGAGCCTGGGGCTCGGGACTCTCGGCCCGGACCGGCGGCCTGGGCCGGCGCCTGCGGCCCGTTGATTCCGGTAAGGAGTGATTCCGGTACCGGGGCGTGGAGGCCCCCCGAAGAGGGGTCTCCACGCTGCCGGACGGTTGGCGGTTAGCCTGCCTGGCGGGGTTAGGAAGCTTTCCGTGCGGTGGTGAGGGCGCCATCGACGTCGGCGAGCAGTTCCTTCCAGCTGGCCACGAACTTGTCCAGGCCTTCGGATTCGAGCTGGGCGACGACGTCGTCGTAGGAGACACCGAGTGCTTCGAGGGCGGTGAGCACGCTGTGTGCTTCCTCGTAGGTGCCGGTGATGGTGTCACCGGTGACCACGCCGTGGTCGAAGGTGGCGTCGAGGGTCTTCTCCGGCATGGTGTTGACGATGTCGGCGGCGACTAGCTCGGTGACGTAGAGGGTGTCGGGGTAGGCCGGGTCCTTCACGCCGGTGGAAGCCCACAGCGGGCGCTGCGGGCGGGCGCCGGCTTCGGCCAGG
>NZ_JASISR010000077.1:0-3278 GCF_030063245.1 Paenarthrobacter sp. PH39-S1 | reverse complement strand
CCGGCATGGTGTTGACGATGTCGGCGGCGACTAGCTCGGTGACGTAGAGGGTGTCGGGGTAGGCCGGGTCCTTCACGCCGGTGGAAGCCCACAGCGGGCGCTGCGGGCGGGCGCCGGCTTCGGCCAGCACTGCCCAGCGTTCGGTGCCGAAGAGCTCCTCGTAGACCTGGTAGGCCAGGCGTGCGTTGGCGACGCCGGCCTTGCCCTTGAGTGCCGTGGCTTCGTCGGTGCCGATGGCGTCCAGGCGCTTGTCGATCTCGGTGTCCACGCGTGAGACAAAGAACGACGCGACGGAGTGGATCGTGGACAGGTCGTGGCCGTTTTCCCTGGCCTGTTCCAGGCCGGCTTGGAAGGCGTTGATGACTGCGCGGTAGCGTTCCAGGGAGAAGATCAGGGTCACGTTGACGCTGATGCCTTCGCTCAGGGTTGCCGTGATGGCCGGGAGGCCTTCGAGCGTTGCCGGGATCTTGATGTGGACGTTGTCGCGGTTGACCTTCCTGTAAAGGTGCTTCGCTTCGGCGACCGTGCCGGCGGTGTCCCAGGCGAGGCGGGGGTCCACCTCGATGGAAACGCGGCCGTCGACGCCCTTGGTTGCCGCGGCGATGGGGGCGAAGAGGTCGCAGGCGTCGGCGACGTCGGTGGTGGTGATCTCGAAGATGGTCTCTTCGATGGAGGCACCGGCAGCGGCCTGGGCCGCGATGGTGGCGTCGTAGTCCGTGCCGGAGGTGATCGCGGCGTGGAAGATGCTGGGGTTCGTGGTGACACCAACGACGTTCTTCTGGTCGATGAGCTTCTGCAGGGTGCCGGTCTTGAGGCGGCCGCGGGAGAGGTCGTCCAGCCAGATGGACACGCCGGCGTCGGAAAGCTGTGCGGTGGGTGTTGCGTTGGTCATGGCTTCTGTTTCTTCCTTCGAAAATGATGACAGTTCGCGGTGCAGGTGCAGGTGGGAATTAGTTGCCTGCGGCGGCGATGGAGTCCTTGGCGGCGGCAGCGACTGCTTCTGCGGTGATGCCGAACTCCTGGAACAGGCGCTTGTAGTCTGCCGAGGCCCCGAAGTGCTCAAGGCTGACGGAACGGCCGGCGTCGCCGACGAATTCCTTCCAGCCCAGGGCCAGTCCGGCCTCGACGGACACGCGGGCCTTGACCGCTGCCGGCAGGACTGCCTCGCGGTAGGCGGCGTCCTGCTTGTTGAACCACTCGACACACGGCATGGAGATGACGCGGGTGGCGATGCCTTCGGCCTGCAATGCTTCGCGGGCCTGGACGGCGAGCTGGACCTCGGAACCGGTGCCGATCAGGATGACCTGGGCGTCCACGGTCTTGCCGTCCTTGGATGCCTCGGCCAGCACGTAGCCGCCCCTGGCCACACCGGCGGTGGAAGCGAACGTGTCACCCTCGGCTGTGCCCTCGCCGCGGGCGAAGGTGGGGACGTTCTGACGGGTCAGCACGATGCCTGCCGGGTTCTCGTGGTTCTCCAATATGGTCTTCCACGCTGTGCCAACCTCGTTGGAGTCGCCGGGGCGGACGACGTCCAGGCCCGGGATCGCACGCAGGGTGGAGAGCTGTTCCACCGGCTGGTGGGTGGGGCCGTCTTCGCCCAGGCCGATCGAGTCGTGCGACCACACATAGATGGACGGGACGCCCATCAGGGCTCCGAGGCGGATGGCGGGCTTCTGGTAGTCGCTGAAGATCAGGAACGTGCCGGAGAACGCGCGGGTGCGGCCGTGCAGCGAGATGCCGTTCACGATCGACGCGGCGGCGTGCTCGCGGATGCCGAAGTGCAGGACGCGGCCGTACGGGTTGCCCTTCCACGTTTCCGTGGAACGGGAGGCCGGGATGAACGACGGCGATCCTTCGATGGTGGTGTTGTTCGACTCCGCCAGATCCGCGGAACCGCCCCACAGTTCCGGCATGACCGGGCCGATCGCGTTCAGGACCTTGCCGGACGCGGCGCGGGTCGAGACGTCCTTGCCGGCTTCGAACACGGGCAAAGCGCTCTCCAGTTCCGCGGGGAGCTGCTTGGCTTCGATCCGTTCGAGCAGGGCAGCGCCCTCGGGGTTGGCTGCCTGCCAGGCGTTGAAGGACTCGTCCCATTCCTTGCGGGCAGCCGCGCCGCGGTCCACCACCTGGCGGGCGTGGGCCAGCACGTCCTGGTCCACTTCGAAGGATTTCTCGGGGTCGAAGCCCAGCACTTCCTTCAGGGCCGCGACTTCCTCCGCGCCCAGGGCTGAACCGTGGATCTTGCCGGTGTTCTGCTTCTTCGGGGCGGGGTAGCCGATGATGGTGCGCAGCGAGATGATGGAGGGCTTGGAGGTCTCGGCCTTCGCAGCCAGGAGTGCGGAGTAGAGCTCCTGGACGTCTTCGACGTATTCGCCCGTCTTGGTCCAGTCCACGCGCTGGGTGTGCCAGCCGTAGGACTCGTAGCGCGCCAGGACGTCCTCGGTGAAGGAGATGTCGGTGTCGTCCTCGATGGAGATGTGGTTCTCATCGTAGACCACCACGAGGTTGCCCAGTTCCTGGTGCCCGGCCAGGGAGGAAGCCTCGGAGGTCACGCCTTCCTGGAGATCGCCATCGGAGGCAATGACCCAGATGGTGTGGTCGAACGGGGACTCGCCGGCCGGAGCATCGGCGTCGAACAGGCCACGCATCCGGCGCTGGGAGTAGGCGAAACCGACCGAGGAGGCCAGGCCCTGGCCCAGCGGGCCCGTGGTGATTTCCACACCGGCGGTGTGCTTGTATTCCGGGTGGCCCGGGGTCAGCGAACCCCAGGTGCGCAGAGCCTCAAGGTCCTTCAGTTCCAGGCCGTAGCCGGAGAGGAACAGCTGGATATACAGGGTCAGCGAGGAGTGCCCGGGTGACAGGATGAAACGGTCACGTCCCAGCCAGTCCGGGTTCTTCGGGTCGTGGCGCATCAGCTTCTGGAAGAGAAGGTACGCGGCCGGGGCCAGGCTCATGGCCGTGCCCGGGTGGCCGTTGCCGACCTTTTCGACGGCGTCCGCGGCCAAAACGCGGATTGTGTCCACGGCGCGCCGGTCCTCGGCCGTCCAGTTGAGTGTTGCTGATTCAGTACCTGTGGTGCTGTCTACGGCACTCGTCGCATTTGCGGTCGGCTTCACGATTGGTCCCCTTCGATTCGGTCATCGGCCTGCAGCGGCCGAACGGATGATTCTGGTTGATATCCATGATCCCGAAACAAACGGGTAGGGGTAACACTGTTTTCTGACGGTTCTGACTACACTTAAGGACTGGCCAGACATTCCCGCCCCCGGTAGACTACC
>NZ_JASISR010000076.1 GCF_030063245.1 Paenarthrobacter sp. PH39-S1 | reverse complement strand
TGCCGTCCGCGCCGACGGCCACGAATATCACGATGCACTGACTGCGCATCGTGGGGGTACCGCCTCTTGGGTCGCCCGAGGACACCACTGTACGGATGTGCATCGATGACCGTCCGGTGTAGACGATGGTCGCCTCCACTTCCACCATGTCGCCACTGTTGACGGGGTCGGCAAAGTGGATGTTACCCACATAGGCGGTCACACAGTAAGACTTGGACCAGCCGACGGCGGCGGCGTAGGCTGCCTTGTCCACCCACTCCAGCACCGTGCCGGCATCCACCGAGCCGCTGTGCCCGACGTCGGTGGGGGCGGCAAGGAAACGAAGGGTCACGGAGTTGGCGGCAGTCTCACTCATGAAACGAGTTTATTGAAGTGGCAGACCGTCCAAACGCGGGGAAGTCTCATACGCTGTTCCTCCCGTCATAATCGCCAGGCCACGTGACGGAATGTGGATGTCCGGAGCCAGGGTTGGGACCAACTATCCGAGGCTCTGACTCCATGAGAGTCCTCTTTCACGAATCAATCCCCAATGAGGCCGGTTCAGGGCGTGAATGGGCCTTGCAGGACTCGGAGCGCGAGGTCAGCGTCACCTTCGATGATTGCGGTTTCCGCGAGGTTGGAACGGCCCCAGAGGCCGAGGTACATATCGTGCACTGAGGCGGTAATCGATGCCGTAGCGGGCCCTTGGCCCAGTGTCCAGCCGGGGGCCCCGGGTACGTGGAAGGCCACGGCTTCTTCCGAGTGTGGCATGCGCTTCAGCCGGAGCTGGCGTGGGGTGAACATTGCCAGGACTTCGTCGATTCCGTCGAGCATGAAGTCCTCCCCGAGAGCGGGGGCCTCCAGATCTGACGCTTGGCAGGCGTCGACGAGGTGGATGGCGTGTTCGTGTGCCTGGCGCCGAAGCCAGAATCCGGCCTTCCGCGGGGGTGGGCCAAAGTTCCAGCACGGTGTCTCGGGATCGAGGGCCGCCATTGCCTTGAGGAAGGTGTCCGCCCCTTCAAGGAACCATGCTGCCGGGCCCCTGGCCGGCGCGTGCGGTTCCTCGACGAAGTTCCCCTCAAGAACCACTTGAGCTGCCCACCGTTCGATTGCACCGAGGTGCCCGAAAAGCCCGTCGAGGGTCCAGCCCGGACAGCCAGGAACAGAACGGGTCAGTATTTCGTCCGTCTGGCGCGCAAGAGCGCTGAGACGGTCGAGGTAGCTGGCCAGCTCGGGAAGGTAACGATCGGGCCCCATGAGTTGAGCATAACGGACCGCCAGAAAAGCCAGCTCCAGGGTTCAGGGGCGGCGCTGGCTCATTGGGCGAGGGCCCTGTGATTGAATGACCGATGCACGGCCATGGCTGTCACTCGGAACGGGATGCCGAACCAAAATCCACTTTCGGGCACTTTCCAGGAGAATCGGGTCAGGCGGGTAGACCGGGCCGCCGTGCAAGTCTAAAAAGGGGTGGACGCAGCATAGCTGCGTCCACCCGAGGTGTAGTGGTTGGGCTAGTTGCCGTGGCCGTGACCGGTTTCAGTGACGGTGATGGCGAAGTTGGTGTCGAGTTTTACGGTGGCGTGGGTGCCGTCGGCCTTGGTGATGTGGGCCTCGTAGGCGGCGTTGCCGTCGTCCTCGGTGGTCGTGTTCTCGACAGTGGCGCCGGCGTTGGCAGCCAGTACGGCGGCCTCGACTTTCGTTGCCGTGTCGCCGGTTAGATCGGTTTCGTTGCCGTGGTGGCGGCCGCCACCGCCGACCTCGGTGGCGGTGATCGCGAAGTTGGTGTCGAGTTTGACCGTGGCGTGGGTGCCATCCGCCTTGGTGATGTGGGCTTCGTAGGCGGCGCTGCCGTCGTCCTCGGTGGTCGTCCTGTCGACGGTGGCGCCGGCGTTGGCCGCCAGGACCGCGTCCTTGACCTTCGTGGCTGTATCACCAGTAAGGGCCATTTCGTTCCCCGCCCTGCCGTCCGTGGCGGATCCTGGGGGGCTCGCTGTGGCTGTGGCTGTGGCTGTGGCGGCGCTGGCGGGCAGTGCCATGGCGGTGAGGGCGCCTCCGCCCACGAGAGCGCCGATCAGAGTGGCGCCTGCCGCGATTTTCTGGACCTTGTTCAAGATTGTGCTCCCTGGATTCGGCTCCGGCGGGTTCGAAGTTGTTTCTATCGTCGAACCGGACCCTGTCGGACCACCATCACTTGGCTGTGCGTGGACTGTGAGTGCATTCGGCGGCGGGCCGATACCAAACCGCGGTTTTGTCCGCTCTGAAAAGCGTTGCAAAAGACCCCGCCGACGACCGTGACACCGCGCCGAAGTGGTCGTCGATTTCGCCGGCAGGGGGGCGGGCTCAGGGCGATACGAACTTGTCGACGGCCATGGACGCCGCGTGCCCGCGTCGCACTATCTCTTCCGGGATGTCGGCGCCAGAGATGGCCAGGCCTTCGCAGTACACCTGGAAGCATAGGGGCTCCAGGCGGTAGAGCTCGCCCCGGCCATAGTTCCCTGGTTGACCCAGCCAGCCAGCAGTTGGCCCAGATCGAAGCCGGCACAGGCTCCCCCGAACAGCCCCCAGCCGATGAGCGCGAAGTTGGTGGATCCGCCCCGGACATGTCCGGTGCTTTCGACCGGGAGATTTTGCGGACGGGCGGCGCCGTGGGCAGGCAGAACCGGAAGGGCGAGCATCTCGTCGGCCAGTTCATAGGACCGGTCGGCCAAGGAGCGAAGGCCGGCGATTAGGCGCCGATCCGCGGATTGGGCCACGGCCGGGACCCGCCACAGATCTTCGCCACGAATGCCAGACATGAAAATCATAGTGGCCCCGTCCAGGTAGAACCCCAATCTGGCGGCGTCCCTTGCCGCGGATATGGCCGGGCCGAGATTCTTTACATCGCTGCTGCCAGTTCGGAGGCATAGACTTCGGCCTCCGTGCGCCACCGGTAATGGTGCGCCAGTTCTTCCCGGAATTGGAGGGGAACCTGCTCGATGCCGCTCCATAGAAGCGGGGACTGGACGAGCTTGACAACCATACCGAAGCCTGAGGCCGCCGAATCGTGGCCATTGACAGCACCGGAGGCGGTACGCACCGTTCCTTCGACCCGCCAAAGGCCGCCCGTGGTCATGTTGAACAACGGAAACGAGATCTCCGTAGCCCTTTATGACTCATGTCAATGCTTCCACAGCTCGAGAATCCCTGCCACACATTGCAGACCTTCTGGCCCGCGCCTTTGGGAGCATGAGATCAGCCATCAAGGCAGGGTCCATCCCGGGCCTCAGGGCCTCGCACTACCGGGTGATGTCGCTGATTCCCAAGGATGGGATCCGGCTGACCGAGTTGGCCGAGCGCGCCGCCGTCACCAAAGCCGGAATCGGCCAATTCATGAAGTATTTGGAACGGGGAGGTTATGTTGGCATCGCTCCAGATCCTGCCGACAAGCGAGCCAAGGTAGTGACATTGACGGCGGCAGGAAGCGCCGCCGTGGACCTTTCGCGACACATCATCGCCGAAACCGAGCGGAGCTGGTCCGAGGCGCTAGGGGCCGAACGCTACCGGGAGCTTCGCCGCTCACTGTCCGAGTTAGCTTCCCTGACCACGGGCAACGGCAGATGAAACGTGTCCACAGGCTTCAGCGTACTTGCCTGAAAGAATGGGACTCCTTGAGGGGGCCTGCGGCCGGCTGCCTCCAGTTCGTACCCAGAACATGGGCACTCGCGTAGGATGACGGCAGGGTTCGACGACGAGGACAAGGATGCCCATGGCAACCGTTAATTGGGGAGCAGCCGGCACCAGGGAAAACCCGTGGACACTGAAGACTCCGCCGGGGACGTCTGAGTACACGATGTACCGCGACGAAGGTCCCGACCCGCAAGAGCTGGTCTGCACCGTGGGCAAGACGGTGTTGAAGTACCAGTTGCGGATTGTTGGCGAGCTGCACGCCATGCTCCGCGACCGCGGCGACTGGGTGGAACTCGGCAGCGCGGACGAACAGAAATCCGCCAAGGACGGCACGGTGGAGTCGTGGGGTCGGGCCATTACGAATCCCGTGGGTGGTTGGTATGGGCTCAAAAAGGGATATCGCGGCAGGGTCGGCATGTACCTACCTCCGCTTCTGGAAGCGCTGGGTCTTGCAGAGCTCGAACACAACCCGCGGAACAACCGCATGCGGGCGATCTAGCGCGGCACTGCTGCGAGGTCAGTGACCAGGCCGTCCTGATGGATCGGGTGTCGGGGCAGCGGGACTTGACCGTGATGTGCCAGTCAGGTCTCGATGACGAAGCCACTCTCAGACCGGCCGTCGCGGCCCCGGTAAAAAGATGTTGCTAGTGATCTGTGCGGGAATCGCGTGTTAATGGACCGAAACGGCTCTGCGGATGCTTCGCGCGTCACGGTCCAGGCAAGCTCCTAGCAGGAGCTGAAGGCTCGTGCTGTCGACTACGGACGCACTGAGAAGCCGGCCGCCTTCGGTGCCCCCTTACCCCCGGTGGTTACCGAAGTGTGCGATTCCTTGCCCATGGTCCCTTCGGTTGATTCCTTGCCCATGGTCCCTTCGGTTAAGGGGTTACTGGGCCTGAGTTCAGTCTGAGGCACGCGCAGTGATTGTCATGGTGCCTGATTGCATCGACGGCCACCCCACGTTTACCCCACGCCAATGTCGCGGTCTGCGAGGAATCCAGGAATACCTCTACACGCAGTACATCGGCATCCCCGACCCCCCCCACGCGGATCAGCACGCAGGCTAGCCGGCGACGGCAGGTTTGCACTGCTGGGCCGCTAACCTCTGTATGTTGATGTGGTTATTGGAGGTGTGTGTTTCGTCAACTTTAAGTAGGCCATTTCAGCGCTAAGAATCAGGCCACCTCGGCACCGTTTCCAGCCATTTGGGCTGGTTGCCTATTTCATCAGGGCATGCTTGACCCTGTAGGACTCGCCGCGGAACTGAAGGAGGCGCCCGTGATGGATGATGCGGTCGATGACGGCAGCTGCCATGTTGTCATCACCGAACACCGTTCCCCACCGGGAAACTCCAAATTCGTGGTGATAATCAGACTCCGTTTTTCGTAGCCATCGGCGATGACTTGGAACAATAACCGGGCGCCTTCGTTGTCGATCGGAAGGTATCCAAATTCGTCGATCTATGCGGATATCCGCATAGATTGATCTATGCCGAGCCGGTAACTATGCCGAGGTGCTGGGAACGCGGGCACCAGAAGAGGCCCTGCCACTGGGGT
>NZ_JASISR010000075.1 GCF_030063245.1 Paenarthrobacter sp. PH39-S1 | reverse complement strand
TGTGGTGGTGTCTGTTTTTACATCAACGGAGAGTTTGATCCTGGCTCAGGATGAACGCTGGCGGCGTGCTTAACACATGCAAGTCGAACGATGATCTCCAGCTTGCTGGGGGGATTAGTGGCGAACGGGTGAGTAACACGTGAGTAACCTGCCCTTAACTCTGGGATAAGCCTTGGAAACGGGGTCTAATACCGGATATTCACTTCTTCACCGCATGGTGGGTGGTGGAAAGATTTATTGGTTTTGGATGGACTCGCGGCCTATCAGCTTGTTGGTGAGGTAATGGCTTACCAAGGCGACGACGGGTAGCCGGCCTGAGAGGGTGACCGGCCACACTGGGACTGAGACACGGCCCAGACTCCTACGGGAGGCAGCAGTGGGGAATATTGCACAATGGGCGCAAGCCTGATGCAGCGACGCCGCGTGAGGGATGAATGCCTTCGGGTTGTAAACCTCTTTCAGTAGGGAAGAAGCGTAAGTGACGGTACCTGCAGAAGAAGCGCCGGCTAACTACGTGCCAGCAGCCGCGGTAATACGTAGGGCGCAAGCGTTATCCGGAATTATTGGGCGTAAAGAGCTCGTAGGCGGTTTGTCGCGTCTGCCGTGAAAGTCCGGGGCTCAACTCCGGATCTGCGGTGGGTACGGGCAGACTAGAGTGCAGTAGGGGAGACTGGAATTCCTGGTGTAGCGGTGAAATGCGCAGATATCAGGAGGAACACCGATGGCGAAGGCAGGTCTCTGGGCTGTAACTGACGCTGAGGAGCGAAAGCATGGGGAGCGAACAGGATTAGATACCCTGGTAGTCCATGCCGTAAACGTTGGGCACTAGGTGTGGGGGACATTCCACGTTTTCCGCGCCGTAGCTAACGCATTAAGTGCCCCGCCTGGGGAGTACGGCCGCAAGGCTAAAACTCAAAGGAATTGACGGGGGCCCGCACAAGCGGCGGAGCATGCGGATTAATTCGATGCAACGCGAAGAACCTTACCAAGGCTTGACATGAACCGGAAACGGCCAGAGATGGCCGCCCCGCTTGCGGTCGGTTTACAGGTGGTGCATGGTTGTCGTCAGCTCGTGTCGTGAGATGTTGGGTTAAGTCCCGCAACGAGCGCAACCCTCGTTCCATGTTGCCAGCGGGTTATGCCGGGGACTCATGGGAGACTGCCGGGGTCAACTCGGAGGAAGGTGGGGACGACGTCAAATCATCATGCCCCTTATGTCTTGGGCTTCACGCATGCTACAATGGCCGGTACAAAGGGTTGCGATACTGTGAGGTGGAGCTAATCCCAAAAAGCCGGTCTCAGTTCGGATTGGGGTCTGCAACTCGACCCCATGAAGTCGGAGTCGCTAGTAATCGCAGATCAGCAACGCTGCGGTGAATACGTTCCCGGGCCTTGTACACACCGCCCGTCAAGTCACGAAAGTTGGTAACACCCGAAGCCGGTGGCCTAACCCTTTTGGGGGGGAGCCGTCGAAGGTGGGACCGGCGATTGGGACTAAGTCGTAACAAGGTAGCCGTACCGGAAGGTGCGGCTGGATCACCTCCTTTCTAAGGAGCGCCTCAGATTCGTTTGCCCCGGCCCTGGTGGTTGGTGGTGGGGGTCTGCAGGAGGCCCGTTGCGCGGACGATTGTTCCGCGGTGGGTGCTCATGGGTGGAATATTGACAGGACAGGTGCCTGTGGGGTGCCGGCCGGTGTTTGAGTACGGCCCGTGTGTTGTGTTCTCCTTTGGGGGGCGTGGCGGCGGGTGTGGAAAGGATGGTTTTTGCGGTTGGTGGTTCCGTGGGTTTCGTTTGGCACACTGTTGGGTCCTGAGGCAACAGGGTTCCGTGGTCTTTTTTGCCTGCTGGTGTGGGTGGAGGGGGTTGCGGGGGTTTGGTGTTTCTGGTGTTCCCGGGCATGGCTGGTTTCCGCGCGTTGGTGTGGTTGCTGGTGTGTGATGGGGTTGTTGTTTGAGAACTACATAGTGGACGCGAGCATCTTAAGAAGCAATTTCTTTGAGAATGTTTGAACCTGGATCTGTTGCATCGTTTCGTGCCTTTCGAGGGTGTGGGGTGGTGTGGTGGTTTCATGGTTCTCTCGATATGTTTTGTTTTGTGATCTTTTGTGGTCAAGTTTTTAAGGGCGCACGGTGAATGCCTTGGCATTAGGAGCCGAAGAAGGACGTAGGAATCTGCGATAAGCCTCGGGGAGTTGATAACCGAACCCTGATCCGAGGATGTCCGAATGGGGAAACCCCGCCACGCGCTCTTTGGGGTGACGTGGTGACCTGCAGCTGAACACATAGGCTGTGTGGGGGGAACGTGGGGAAGTGAAACATCTCAGTACCCACAGGAAGAGAAAACAACAGTGATTCCGTCAGTAGTGGCGAGCGAACGCGGATCAGGCTAAACCGTGTCATGTGTGATAGCCGGCGGGCGTTGCATGGCCGGGGTTGTGGGACTTTCCGTTCCAGCTCTGCCGGGCTGGGGAGGTGAGAGTGTAGGCATAGGTGAACGGTCTTGAAAGGCCGGCCGTAGAGGGTGTGAGCCCCGTAACCGAAATGTTTTTGACACCGCCTGGAGAGTATCCCAAGTAGTACGGGGCCCGAGAAATCCCGTGCGAATCTGTCAGGACCACCTGATAAGCCTAAATACTACCTAATGACCGATAGCGGACAAGTACCGTGAGGGAAAGGTGAAAAGTACCCCGGGAGGGGAGTGAAACAGTACCTGAAACCGTGTGCCTACAAACCGTCGGAGCGAGTCTGATTCTTGTGACGGCGTGCCTTTTGAAGAATGAGCCTGCGAGTTAGTGTTACGTCGCGAGGTTAACCCGTGTGGGGAAGCCGTAGCGAAAGCGAGTCTGAATAGGGCGAGTGTAGTGGCGTGATCTAGACCCGAAGCGAAGTGATCTACCCATGGCCAGGTTGAAGCGACTGTAAGACGTCGTGGAGGACCGAACCCACTTCAGTTGAAAATGGAGGGGATGAGCTGTGGGTAGGGGTGAAAGGCCAATCAAACTTCGTGATAGCTGGTTCTCCCCGAAATGCATTTAGGTGCAGCGTTGCGTGTTTCTTGCCGGAGGTAGAGCGACTGGATGGCTAATGGGCCCTACAAGGTTACTGACGTCAGCCAAACTCCGAATGCCGGTAAGTCAGAGCGCAGCAGTGAGACCGTGGGGGATAAGCTTCATGGTCGAGAGGGAAACAGCCCAGACCACCAACTAAGGCCCCTAAGCGTGTGCTAAGTGGGAAAGGATGTGGGATTGCGAAGACAACCAGGAGGTTGGCTTAGAAGCAGCCATCCTTAAAAGAGTGCGTAATAGCTCACTGGTCAAGTGATTCCGCGCCGACAATGTAGCGGGGCTCAAGTACACCGCCGAAGTTGTGGATTTCGGATAGTAGACAAGCCTTCGTGGTTCAGTCGTCCGGAGTGGTAGGGGAGCGTCGTGTGGGCGGTGAAGCCGCGGTGTAAACCAGTGGTGGAGCCTACACGAGTGAGAATGCAGGCATGAGTAGCGAATGACGGGTGAGAAACCCGTCCGCCGGATGATCAAGGGTTCCAGGGTCAAGCTAATCTGCCCTGGGTAAGTCGGGACCTAAGGCGAGGCCGACAGGCGTAGTCGATGGACAACGGGTTGATATTCCCGTACCGGTGAAAAACCGCCAATGCTGATCGGGTGATACTAACCGCCGGATGCATGACCGTCCGCCCTTGTGGCGGGTCCGGTTTTTTGCGGACCGCGGGACCTGATCCCGGGAGGTAAGCGTATTAACAGGTGTGACGCAGGAAGGTAGCCAAGCCGGGCGATGGTTGTCCCGGTCTAAGGATGTAGGGCGGGTCATAGGTAAATCCGTGGCCCTGGTTTTGATACCGGGTCTGAGATCTGACGGGACCCCCGTGAGGGGGAATTTGGTGATCCTATGCTGCCGAGAAAAGCATCGACGCGAGGTTTTAACCGCCCGTACCCCAAACCGACACAGGTGATCAGGTAGAGAATACTAAGGCGATCGAGAGAATTATGGTTAAGGAACTCGGCAAAATGCCCCCGTAACTTCGGGAGAAGGGGGGCCCCAACCTTGATGACCACGTGCTGGTCGGAGGGGATCGGGGCCGCAGAGACCAGGGGGAAGCGACTGTTTACTAAAAACACAGGTCCGTGCGAAGTCGCAAGACGATGTATACGGACTGACTCCTGCCCGGTGCTGGAAGGTTAAGAGGACCGGTTAGCCCTTGCGGGCGAAGCTGAGAATTTAAGCCCCAGTAAACGGCGGTGGTAACTATAACCATCCTAAGGTAGCGAAATTCCTTGTCGGGTAAGTTCCGACCTGCACGAATGGAGTAACGACTTCCCCGCTGTCTCAACCATAAACTCGGCGAAATTGCAGTACGAGTAAAGATGCTCGTTACGCGCAGCAGGACGGAAAGACCCCGAGACCTTTACTATAGTTTGGTATTGGTGTTCGCAGTGGCTTGTGTAGGATAGGTGGGAGACTGTGAAGCCGTGACGCCAGTTACGGTGGAGTCATCGTTGAAATACCACTCTGGTCACTTTGGACATCTAACTTCGGCCCGTAATCCGGGTCAGGGACAGTGCCTGATGGGTAGTTTAACTGGGGCGGTTGCCTCCTAAAGAGTAACGGAGGCGCCCAAAGGTTCCCTCAGCCTGGTTGGCAATCAGGTGTCGAGTGTAAGTGCACAAGGGAGCTTGACTGTGAGAGAGACATCTCGAGCAGGGACGAAAGTCGGGACTAGTGATCCGGCGGCACATTGTGGAATGGCCGTCGCTCAACGGATAAAAGGTACCTCGGGGATAACAGGCTGATCTTGCCCAAGAGTCCATATCGACGGCATGGTTTGGCACCTCGATGTCGGCTCGTCGCATCCTGGGGCTGGAGTAGGTCCCAAGGGTTGGGCTGTTCGCCCATTAAAGCGGTACGCGAGCTGGGTTTAGAACGTCGTGAGACAGTTCGGTCCCTATCCGCTGCGCGCGCAGGAAATTTGAGAAGGGCTGTCCTTAGTACGAGAGGACCGGGACGGACGAACCTCTGGTGTGTCAGTTGTACTGCCAAGTGCATCGCTGATTAGCTACGTTCGGATGGGATAACCGCTGAAAGCATCTAAGCGGGAAGCCCGCTTCGAGATGAGATTTCCATGCACCTTTGTGTGTGAGAGGCCCCCAGCCAGACCACTGGGTTGATAGGCCGGACGTGGAAGCGGGGACTAAAGACCCGTGAAGCTGACCGGTACTAATAGGCCGATGACTTACACCACACCCCTGACCGGTGAAGCGACTTCAAACGCTGCACCACCACGGTCAGGGAAAAAGATCTGCTGCTTGCGTCCACTATGTGGTTCCCAACCAACAACCCCACCCC
>NZ_JASISR010000074.1 GCF_030063245.1 Paenarthrobacter sp. PH39-S1 | reverse complement strand
GCGCCTGAGCGAGACGGCGACAGCGCAGGCGGCGGCGTCAAGGAGTGACCGGCCAGGGTCAGGCAGTGACCTCTTGCACGCCCCGGAACCCGGCAGCGGCATAGACACCCAGGATGCCACCTAGGTGGCGAAGAAATCCAGCTCCTCCTTCTCAAGGACTCCTGACATGGGATAGTCAGCTGTTTGGCTGACCGTTGGATTCCCGGGCTTTTCGTCGGTCGGCGAGCTGTTAATTTTCCTTCGACTGTTAAAAAACTGAGCCCGCCAACCTGAATTCGGTCGTGAAGATGTGCCGCTGGTTAGGCGTCTCGACGTCCGGTTTCTACCACTGGCTGACGCGCCCGCAATCGGCGACTGCCACTCGCCGGAAGGCCCTGATAGCGCGGATCCAACACTATTTCGAGGAGTCTGAAGGCACCTACGGGTATCGCCGGATCCACGCCGACCTCGCCGCGGAACAGACCGAATGTTCACCCGAACTTGTGCGGCAGCTCATGGGCCAGGAGGGCCTTGTGGCCTGCCAACCCCGGCCATTCCGGGTCACGACCGAGGCCGACGCCTTGGCCGCGGCCAACATGCCCGACCTCGTCAACCGTGACTTCACCGCCACTCGCCCCGGGGTAAAGTTTGTCGGCGACATCACCTACATCCACACCTGGCAAGGGTTCATCTACCTGGCCACCGTCATTGACTGCTACTCCAAGAAGGTCGTCGGCTGGTCCATCGCCGATCACATGCGCACCGAACTCGTCGCCGACGCACTCAACAACGCCGCCGCAACGACCCTGATAGAGCCGGACGCGATCTGGCATTCCGACCGCGGCAGCGTGTATACCTCGGCCGGGTTTCGGGCCTTGGTGACCGGCTTGGGGATGCGCTCATCGATGGGCCGCACGGGCGTGTGTTGGGATAACAGTATGGCGGAATCTTTCTTCTCGATGCTCAAGAACGAGCGTGTGTGTCGGACCGTTTACGCGACGAAATCACAAGCCCGCAGCGACGTGATCCGCTATATTGAGGGGTTTTACAATAGTCGGCGCCGACACTCCGCGCTCGATTACCGACGCCCTAACGAAGTCCACTATGGTTATCAACAGCCAGCACTGGCAGCGTAGAAGAATCCACCAATTCCGCTGTCCGAAATCCTCGCGGCAGCTCACACCAACAGCGGGGACATCGACCCCGGCCGGAACGGCTACCTCACCATCCGCCTCGACCCGCTCCCCACCCGCCGGGCCACCACCGCGATCGCCGAACTCTGCGACTACCTCACCAACACCGAAACCAGATACCCCGGCACCGACCGAATCCTCCGATTCGAGATCAAAAACCGCGAAGCGTCACCACCAAATTAAATGGCTACGTCCGGCGGCCTGGACCCGGACCCGCGAGTAGTGGCTATTTGAGTTGGAATTCCTGGCGGGGTGTGGATTTCGGCGTTTTTTGGGTCCTGGGCACGACGCGGCCCGGCTGTCGTGCCGGGTGGGCGGAGCCCGCACTGCGTCTCGAGTGGTCTTTCTCGTGTGGGCGGGCAGGGCTGGCTGAGGGTTAGCCCGAAGTTACGTGGGCCGTGACGTGTGAATCCCCGCCATGGCGGGGATTTCACTATTTCCAGGGTTCCTCCTTCTGTCTACTTCAGGGCGAGCGGGACGGGTTGTCCAATGAGGTCGAAGGCGCGTCGCTGGATCGGGGTCGGTTGGGCCAGGGTCGGGATCGCCGGGGTTGTCTCGTCAGCTGACGGAAAACCAGGGCATCCTGACTACCTTCACAAGCCGCAGGGCAAAGGCCGGGTAGACAATCCGAGAGCCTACGACTCTTGGTACTACGCTCAGTCGCCCGAGGCTGCTGTCGGAGAGGTCTTTGGGGACATCACGGAGTGGGGCGACGACATGTTTGAGATACCGGTCCTGCCAAGAGCGTATCGGGTTCTGAGAACGTTTGAGTTGCCAGACGATCTGAACATTCTGGATTTCGATGACGCTCAAAATCTGCTCCAGCGCGACCTCAGGCCGACTCAGGTTATCGCACGGAACCGGGCAACGAGCCAAGCTTGGTCGCTGCGTCTGGTTTGTCTCCTCACAGAAAAACGGGGTCTCCGCCCTCGGTCTGCAGCGTGTCCTGGGGCTGGGTCCCTATGAGACGGCGTTCTTCTGCGAGGAGACAAACCAGACGGCGGCAAACCAGGTCCGCATCGGAGTGCGGGTGCGGTCAAAAATGGTCCCGGCTGTCACCGATGTCCGCCGTGAGCATCCCCGACACATCCATAGCCCAGCACCCGTACGCCAGCACTCGCCGGCGCGGCATTTAGGGCAGAGGAATCCATCTGGCCAGCGCAGCTTTGCCAGGTACTCCAGACACGCATCATCAGTACTGAACCAGTCCTGAAACTGTCCAAATGTATTGGGATAGTCCACGCCTGCGCCTTAGGGCGTGCCGCCCGATCATTCAAGGGGCGGGCGGCACCCCGGCCGACTAGCCGGCGTCGAAACTTTGTTCGCCGTTTTCCTTACCTTGATCCTCGATGCCCTGGCGGCGGTCAGTGCCCGAACCATCGGGCAGCGCGTCAGCGTCCTTGCGGGCTGGTTTTTGCGTGGCGGCCCCGTTCGGGTCCGCCGTACTCTCTGCGTCAGAGGCGCTTTCTTCGCTGCCTAGCGGATCCGGATTCTTCTCGTTGGGTGTCGCGTCAAATGATTGCATGTCACTCCCTGGTGGTGAAGGCGATTGATGTGGGCTTATGGACGAATCTATCCTCGGCCGCTGCAATTGTCGACCAGTTCCAGCCTTCTGCGGCCGTATGGTCGTACAGATCACCCGCACCCACGAGGAAGCGGTTAAGGAACTGCGGACCCGGATCGCAGAAGCCAACCAGGCTGCCCGTGACAATGCAGCATCCGCCGCCGAGGCCCGCGACCAGCTTGCCCTTGCAGTCCGGAAGCACGCCGAAGAGGTTGCGGCGCTCACGAGCCAGCTCGCCGAAGCCCGCGCCACCAGGATCGCCACTGAAACCTGATCACCCTGGGGCGGCTACGCAGCAGGCGACCACGACTAACCAACCGCAGCCAGGACCCAGACACCCCACGAATACAGACCACTTGAATAACGGCCGCTACCAGTAACCCACCCCTAGAACGAGGGGTGGTCGGCGTCGGGCGCATCGTATTCGCCGGGCTGGATGACCGCGTTGGCGGCAAATGAGGCACTCGGCGGGAACTGGCGGTTCTCCTACAGCAGAGGCTCAATCGCATCGCGAATTCTCGAAGCCCGTTGAACACACTCATTGAGTCTCCTTAAATTTTCTGCGTAAGGAGAAGTGGGGCCGTGGGGGGCGGCGGTCCGTAGGGTCCTTGGGGGACGGCGGTCCGTAGGGTCCTTGGGGGACGGCGGTCCGTAGGGTCCTTGGGATGGGGCTAGTGTGCTTGGGGGTCATGTCGTCATGGTGGCGCGGCATTGACATTCCGGACATTCCGCCTGACGGAATGATTCCCTGGCCGGCGGTGCTCACCTGACCCATCATTGCGATCATGAGGGCGGCGCCGGTCATGGTGAGGCTGTGGTAGGCGCATTTTAGTCGGCCCCGGGTATCCACGCAGAGTGTTTTGAATTCCTGCCGGGCGATTGCTTGAATGATAAACCACAGTGCCGCGCCGGTGAGGACTGCGATTTGAGCCAGCATGGTCGACGGCGCGAGGTTCCACAACGTGGCAGCCATCAGGACGTGCATGAGGGCATGAAGGCTTTTTATTAACCCGGTCCGTGAGCTGGCGTGACCTTATCGCCTGCAGGAAGTGATAGCTTGCGCTCAGCAGCAGGACGGCCGTGAGGGTCCAGGTAATTGCGGGGATACTGAACACGCCGATCACGCTCCCACTACTGGGTTTGGGTTAGGTACGGGTTCGGTCCCCCGATGCTGCTGTCGACAGCATCGGGGACCACCCGTTTAGGGCCGCTCCTTCTCCAGCTCTCGTTGTTCCTCCAAGGCGTGCTTCACTTCGAGTTCGAGTTCGACGTCGAGTTCGTGTTCGAGGTCGATGTCCATGCGGTCATCCAGAGCGAGCACGACGTGGCCGATGGTTTGATACTTGAGCGGATTGGTCTTCCGCAGGTAAAGTGCCTGACCGGCCCCCGTGATGAAGAGCGCAGCGGCGATGTAGGGGATGAGTTTGAAAAGCAGAGACGACGCTGCAGGCCCGGCAGCCGTGTTCAGGTTCAGAGACATCAGGATGACAACACCCAACATCCCCGCTCCACCGAGTATGGGAGCGACTTTGGTGCGCCACATTTTTTCTTCCGGATGGTGCGTGCGGAAATAGTTGAACACAGCGGCCATGGTGATGGTCTGCACAATCAGGAGCGAGAATGTCCCGAGCACAGCCAGAAGGACAAAGACATCCAGGTATGGATCCTTGTGTAAGAACCAGAACCCAAAAACCCACAAGATTGCAGCACCTGTCTGGACGTACGACGCGATGTAAGGGGATCCGTGCTTCTTATGGGTTTTGCCAAGTACGCCGGGCAGAATTCCTTCCCTTCCCAGCGCGTACATGTACCGTGATGCGGCGTTGTGGAAGGCCATGGCGCACGCGAAGGATCCGCTCATCATCAGCCATTGCATGACCAGAACCCACCCGTGGCCGACAAAGACGTCCGTGGGGTGAAAGAACATGTCCAGAGGATTGGCGCTTTGCGCCAAAACAATGGATTCTTTGGCACCGTTCCCGGCGACGGACATCCAGGAGACAAACGTATAGAAGACACCGACACCGGTGACCGCGATCATCGTGGCGATAGGGATGATCTTCTTCGGGTTCTTCGATTCCTCCCCATACATGACCGTCGATTCGAATCCGGTCCAGGACCAGAACGCGATGAACATGGCCAGTCCCGCCGAGGCGACCAGCAGACCGTTTGGTTTGAACGCGTTAACCGGATTCAGCGTCTCAGGCATCAGCCCGTCGGGACCCCCGCCATGGAAGAGCACGCCGAAGGCCATGACCGCCAGAATCGCGATCTCAGTGGCCAGCAGTACTGCCAGGATTTTCGCTGCGAGACTGATCTCAAAGTAGGTCAGCAGTCCGATGAGCAGAAAGCCGACCACCGCGAAAACCACCCATGAGACGTTCAGCCCCAACTGGTCCCGGAAAGCCAGCTCGCCGAAATAGGAGAAAATACCGATGATGCTGACTTCAAAGACCATGTAGCCGAAGGTGACCATGTAGCCGGTCCCGAGGCCGACCACGCGCCCCAAACCGCGGGAAATGAATCCATAGAAGGCGGCCGTTGACGTCACATAGCGGGCCATCGTCACATATGCGACCGCAAAGATCGACAGGATAACCGTCGCCCAGATATATGTTGCCGGGGTTCCGGTTCCGACACCGTAGCCAACCGAAAACGGGACATTTCCGCTCATCACCGTAATCGGTGCGGACGTCGCGACAGCCATGAAAACCACATCCCACAACCCCAGGGAGTTGGCTTTCAACTTACCCGGTTGGGAGTGGGGCTTGGGGACGCCGGAACTTTTCGTGTCTTTTGCTTTCCCCGCGTTGCTTGGCCGGGTCATGATTCGTTCCCGTCGCAGCACTGCCCGGTGTCGGTGGCTGCGGTGATGTTGCTGGGCAGGTTGAGGGTTGGGTTTTGGTCGAAGAAGCCGTGGGGTTCGATCATGAAGCCGATGTTTTGGCGGGGCATGACGGGCCAGTCTTCGAGCCGGACG
>NZ_JASISR010000073.1 GCF_030063245.1 Paenarthrobacter sp. PH39-S1 | reverse complement strand
ACAATGTGCACACTTTGGGCGTCGGATCGAGTCGGACTGGTGCCGGACTGCTTCGGATTCGGTATGTTCACGGGGCTTCCCTGTGTTTACGGGGGCTGGAAGCCGGTTCGAGTCCCACCTCGGGCACCGTATTACCGCAGGTCAGGGGCAAGTCCGCCCCTGATCTGGGCATAAATTGCATAAATGTGCTCGCGCAATGTCGGCTGGGGTGCCAGCCGGTGGGGCTAGGTTATGGGCCCCCTTGTTCTCCTGGCGAGTCCTCCCAAGGTCATTTCGGTTTCTCCTCGTCCGGCTGATGCCTGACATTTTTCGTCGTACACGTGTTGATCGTTCGATTGTGGCCGACTAAGATGTCTGGCTGGCGTCAGAGCTGTGGTCAGGCCTCGCTCCGTCTGTTGGACGGGAACGCGACTCGCGAGGTTCGGTCCTAGATTTGCAGGGACAACGTGCGGCGTTGTCAGGACCCGCGGCGCCCTGGCCACACTTTGCCCGCCCATGGGTCGTAGTCAGTGATGAGCTCCTCCTGGGACGGACGCTCATTTTCGGGGATGTGCTGCAGGTTCACCCGTACCCGGTACCAGAGCGAACTCGATCCGCGCATTCCGTCGACGAGTATGTCGGCGGGATGCAGGGCCGGGAGGAGGTCCGCATGCCGAGTCCTCCATTTGTCGAGCGCCGCGAGCGCCTCGGGCTTTGTCTTGGTTCGTGCCACCTCGATAAGCGGCATCACCGACTGCCGGCGGCCGGAGCCGTCGCCGCCGCGCGGCGGATTTTCGGCGGGGCCGAGCTCGGCAGCCAAGGCGATGAGTCTGTCGAGCGTCCCTACCGCATCGTCGATGCCGGCGTGGGGGTCGCCCATCGCTGCGAAGCGCCCAAGTACCGTGGGCACCGTGAATTGTTCCGGCCGGGTGGAGGTAACCTCGTCCCAAGTGAGCGGAGTCGAGACGCGGGCGTCGGGAAGGGGCCGGATCGAGTACGCCGATGCCACGGTGCGGTCCTTGGCGTTTTGGTTGAAGTCAACGAAGACACTCTCGCCGCGCTCCTCCTTCCACCACCGTGCGGTGGCCAGGCCCGGAGCGCGGTTTTCGACCTCGCGGGCGAGGGTCTCGGCGGCGAGCCGCACGTCGCGGTAGGACCATTGGGGCGCGATGCGCACCAGAATGTGGAGTCCCCGCGAACCGCTCGTCTTCGGCCACCCCACCAGTCCGACGTCCTCGAGCACCTCCCGCGCGACGTAGGCGACGTCAACGATCTGCGAGTAGTCGACCCCCGGCATCGGGTCGAGGTCGACCCGGAGCTCGTCGGGATGCTCAAGGTCCTCGGCGCGCACGGGGTGCGGGTTGAGGTCCAGGCATCCAAGATTCACGACCCACGCCAAGCCCGCCGCATCCCGGATGACGGCCTCTTCAGCCGATGTCCCCGACGCGTAGTGCAGCGTCGTCGTGTCGATGAAGTCCGGGTGGTTTTCAGGCACGCGCTTCTGAAAGAAGGGCTCCGCGCCGATCCCCTTTGGGAAGCGCTTGAGCACCATGGGTCGTCCTCCGGCGCCCCGCAACGCACCCTCCGCGACGGCGACGTAATAGCGGACCAAGTCGAGCTTGGTCAGCCCGGGATCGGGGAACACCACCTTGTCCGGACTCGAGATGCGAACCTCGTTACCGGCAATGTTGAGGATCTCGGCGGGGGTCTTCGACGGGTTCATTCCGCCACGCTAGCAATGATTGGATGTCCCAGCCAGACCAGCGGCGGGGAAGCGTAGTTGATCTGGAAAGCGCCCGGGGCGCCCTTGTCCAGCCGTAAGTTTGAAATCGGGCAAATGTGCGACGGCGGTGCGCGCGGCGCCCAGCCAGCGAACCAGGTGCATCACCGCATGCCCGGGAGCGAGGCGCATTTCTCTCCGGTCTGACCAGACAGTGGTGTTACCGCTTCGGCTGCTGCCTTTAGATTCTCTCAAGGCAGGCGGTGGCTGTGGAACGTGCAAGGAGTTCCTGCCATCGACGAGGCCGGTACTGGATTGGTACCATGACGGTATGGCTATGAACTTGCGTGTTCCGGCGGACCTTGATCGGGAGCTTGAGCAGCTTGCCGTTGAGGAGCACACGTCGAAATCGGCGTTACTGCTTCAGGGCGCGGAGTTGGTGCTGCAGCGCCACCGTCGTCGGCGCGAGATCGCGGCCAGTATCGAGTTCGTCAAGAGCCACGACGCGGAGCTGCTGACGCGGCTTGCGGATGCATGACGCAATACCTCGACATCGAAGATGCAACCCAGGTCATTGACGGTTACCGCTTCCATGTCCGCGACATCGGCCGGCTTGCCTCTGCCCTCGCGCGGCCGGCAACAACTGTTATGGGAGCCGATGCTTATCCTGGCTTGTCGCTGAAAATTGCGGCCCTGCTGGAGTCGGTTGCGCGGTTCACCCGCTGATCGACGGGAATAAGCGCGCGGCGTGGACGCTGGCGGTGTCGATGCACCGCGGCGGGTGTGCCGTTCGCAGAGAGGTGGGGGAGTGGTCATGTCGGGAACTGCCGAACGCCCTGTGGACAGCTAGGACGATTCTCGGATGGAACGATGTGGGAGGTGACCATGAAATCCTGAATCACCGCCCGTTGGCCGCTTCACGGTTGGCAGGCGTCATTGCGGTCATCGCAGGAGGGAGGGTGCGGTAAATAATATGACTTCCGCCGAAACGTTTTTGGGCCGAGTTCGATATTCCGGCTACGGCGCAGAGCATCAGGTAACGTTCAAGCGCAAGTCGTAGCCGCCGTCGCGCCTGATCGGTTATAGCGTCGAGTTTAACGACGGGATCGGGCGATTCAAAGTTCAAGCCCGCCCCTGATCGCCTGCCGTCACGCGCGGCGCAGACGGGCTAGCGTTGCCGTTTGTCGTAGTTGATGCGCGGCTTGGAAGGGGATTCTTTCGACGAACCCGGGCATGGTGTGGAAGCGCTTGTTCTTGTCCATCGCGGTGAGCCGGCCCATCTCCTCTGTCGTCAGTTCGAAGCCGAACAGTCCGAAGTTGGACTGGATGTGGGCTGGGTTGGTGGATTTCGGGATGACGATGTTGCCGTCCTAGACGTGCCATCGCAGGATCACCTGCACGTGCGGCCGATTTTCCGTACTTATTCCTGTGCTCCGCGAAGAGCGGTTCGGGCCAGGCCACTGGCATGGATGTGTCGACGGCGCGCTCGTTCAGGTTTATGTTGGCGGCGTCGATCGACTGGAACATCAAGGCGCGGGCCCGTTCAGCGTCCCTTACGGGGTGCTGAACGGGCCCGTGCTGGGGCGTACTCGTTCAGGCTGCCTGACTTGCGGCGGCGAGTTGGACGACGACGTCGACGATCATGTCTTCTTGTCCCCCGACGTAGCGATTTTCGCGTTTTTTGTTTCGTCGACGGCGGCCCGGACTAGGTCGAGCTCCGGGGTCAGGGAGAAGCCGTAGTTGAAGGAGGATCCGCCGAGTCCGTCTCCGTGGGTGACTTCGATGACTTCCACGCGGGCGTCGTCGAGGGCCCGGACGATGGAGCGGACATGGTCCACGGTGAACTTGTGGCTCATGGCGTGCGAGCCGTCGCGTAGCGTGGTGTCGGTGAGACGGACCCTGAAGTCCGGGGCAGGGGTGGCGGGGGTGCTCATGCGTGGGCTCCTACGGTGCTTGCAGTGGTGGCGGCGGCGTTCATGCGTTCGGCGAGCAGGTCGGCGGTGCGGGTTGCGGCGGCGGTGATGATGTCAAGGTTGCCGGCGTATTCGGGCAGGTAGTCCGCGGCGCCGCGGACCTGGATCCAAATCCCGACGCCGCCGTTGCCGTTCCAGTCCTCGCGTGCGGTGTCGAATTGCGGTTCGACGCGCAACGCGTAGCCGGGCACGTAGTCCTGGATATCGGCCACGGCTTGATCGATGGCCAGACGGGTGCCCTCTCCGTTCGGGCTGAGCCGGCTATCGGACGTATCCCTTTGGGTCGGCCATCCCGGGCTCGACCGCCGCCAGTCGAAGCCACGCACGTGGCTCCTGGTCGTGGACGTCTTCGGCGTCGAGCAGCACAGTCTCCTGGACGCCGTGTCCGAGGCACAGCTCACCGCACTCCGCAGACAGGGCCTGAGGCTCGCCTCGCGCTACACGGCAAGCTGAGACCTCCTGCCCGCCCACTCCGGCTCATAGACCCAAGCTCGACAAGCGGGATCGCGTACGGGGACGGGCGAGAAAGCCACTCACGGTCAGATCGGCTGCGGCACCAAAATCTGTTGCATTGCCGGGGCGAGCACGGTGAAGATTTTTCCGTCTCAGCGGCGACGAGCGTGGGCACGCCGATGATGCCCGGCCGGTGACAACGCCGACGAGCATCGAAGAGGCGAGGCCGGCGCGAAGGGCAGCGTCGGCGTTGGCGCGGCCGCTGGTTCCGTCCATCAGCCGGGATTGGATAAAGCCGCGCAACTGCTCGCTCGCGTTCCCGTTCACGATCCCGCCGCGCAACATCGCCATCAGCGGCTCTGACTGTTCAGGTGCCCCTTCCCACGCACTCAGGTAGGCGCGGACAACCCGTTCGCCCAGGTGCTCATTCGATCCCTCGAACGCCGTGCTGAAGCTCTCGAGGGCAGAGGGTGGAATCGCCCTTCACTGCCGCGAAGAGCTCGTCTTTCGAGCGATAGAACTGCATCACCTGGGATGCATCCACCTCTGCATTCGAGGCAACGAGCCTGATGGTGGTGGCAGGGGTCTACCTGGCCGATCAGCGCGAGAGGTAGTCCAGGGCGATCTGCACCTCGACCTTTACCCCTGCCTCGAGCGCTGTTTCGTCGACATCGAATTTCGGATGATGGTTCTGGTAGGGGTAACCCTGCGACTCGTCCCCGCCGCCGAGAAAGAGAAAGCACGCAGGGATCCGTGTCGAGTATGCGGAGAAGTCTTCGCTGGCGCTCGTGGCTGGCCCCCACCGGACCTCAGGCGTGCCAAGGGCCGTTGAAGCCGCGGAGAAGACCAGTTGGGAGCATGCCTCGTCATTGACGACGGCGGCGTAGCCTTCCTGCCACTCCATCTTGTATGTGGCCTGATTGGCGGAGCAGACGCCGGCAGCGATTTCTTCGGCCCGCCGTTTGACGTATTGGCGATCCCGGTCGTCGGTGGTACGCAATGAGATTCCTAACCGCGCCTTGTCGGGAATCACGTTCGGCGCCTCGCCGGCTTGGAAGCTGCCGACAGTGGCGACTGCGAAGTGATCGGGTGCGATGGATCTCGACACAATCGTCTGGACGGCAAGGACAATTTCGGATCCCACCACGACAGGGTCTATCCCATGCTGGGGCATAGAGCCGTGGGATCCTTTGCCCTGGATCGTGAGGTATCCACCGTCCACTGCCGTGGACGCCGGGCCGCGGGGGATGACGATGCTGCCCGATTTTTGGTTCATGACATGGAGGCCGAAGATCGCGTTGACGTCGTCGAGCACGCCGGCCGACACCATCTCGGCCGCACCTCCCGGCGGCTGTTCTTCGGCGTGCTGAAAAATGAACTTCACCGTGCCGCCAAGTCGGGGGCGCATCTCTGAGAGCGCCCTCGCAGCGCCCAGAAGCATCGCGGTGTGCGCGTCGTGCCCGCAGGCGTGCATGACGCCCGGGTTTTGGGATTCGAACTCGAGGCCGGTCTCTTCGCTGAGGGGCGGCCTGCAGCATTCCACTAGTGTCCTGCGTCGTAAATTTGTTGAATAAGTGTTAAAATTGGTGTATGGCACGCACTGGACGCCCGAAGGCTGAACTGATCCTCACCGAGGAAGAACGCGATCAGCTTTCTCGGTGGACCCGCAGGCGCAAGTCCTCCCAGGCCCTG
>NZ_JASISR010000072.1 GCF_030063245.1 Paenarthrobacter sp. PH39-S1 | reverse complement strand
CCGGTGACGGTCACAACCGGGTACTGGCCAGAAACCCACGACAACGTTTTCTGGCCAGTACCGGGTCCCTGAAACCAGCGGTACCACCTACCCGGACTACCCGTACCATCACGCCGTATTTGCCAGCAATGGCAAATGTGATGACGATGATGATGATCGCGACGAAGACCAGCGGTAGGTAGGCAATGATACCGGTCAGCAGGGTGCTGATCGGGTTGGGGCCGAACACCCCGAACGCCAATTCAAGGACGAACAACAAAATGAAGTAGTAGACGATTTTGCCCACAATGGATGAAGCATCGAACTTGCTCTTCTCCAATGCCTTCTTGATGCCGCCGCGTTCAACTGCCTTATCGAATCCGACCTTTTGCAGGACCTTGGAGAGGGCCTTTTCAATGAGTTTGGCGATGATCCAGCCGATGATAAGGATGATGAAGAAGAAAATGAGCTTTGGTACGAACGTGATGACGTCGGCCAGGGCCGCAGAAAGCGCGTTGTTCATGGGGAACCTCCGGAAGTGTTCTGGCCGGCAAACGGCACAGTGGAAGACGGGTTGTATTACCTGTTGTTGCCTTAGGATGCGTCGGTGTCGATCCGCTCCTGCCGGACCTCTTCAGTGATGGTCCGTTCGCCGGTGATGATCTGTTTGCGGATTCTTATCCGCTCGATGGGAATGGTTTCCAGGTGGATCACCGGGCGCTCGGCGTACAGAACCACCTCGTAGTCCTCCTCGCTCAGAACGACACCGTCGACTCTTTGATCGCGGTTTGCGTCGATGATGGGTTCACGCTCAAGACGGAATTCTTCGTGGCTGACCGGCACGGTCAGAGTGACCTCTTCGGTGACGATGCATTTACGCAGCCAAACCTTTTCGGTTTCGTGCGTTTGCGTGCGGACACGCAACTGCTCTTCGGAGCGGGTCATTGCGCCTTCGGGGGTCCGCGAAAGGGTCTTCTCCTTGTAGGTGGTCACTGGCGATGTGCCCGCGGCACGGTCGCCGGTATACGTGGCGCTGAGGTTGTAGTAGCTGTAGAGCCGGGCCTGCTCCTCCGGGCTACTGCCGCCCTCTGCGTCCATGCGCGGTGCGTCCTTGACCTGGTCTTTGCTGTAGGGCACATGCAGGTCATTGCCCTCCATGGTCGCCTCCAGGAGGGGCACGAAGGATTCCGATGTGATGGAGATGCCTGTGCTGACTCGCACCAGAGACGGTTCCCCGGTCTTATCGTCGAGATAGACCTGTCGCACGGAGCCAATTTCGTCTCCGTCGGTTGAATACATGACGCCGCCGCCAACGATGATGGTCTCAATGTCCTGCGTAGTGATCATGGAACCCTCCTCACGATGGATCCTTCCCTATTGGACAACGGTGCCGGTGGAGTGCACCACGGTTCCGGTGCTTTGGGTGCGTCCGCTGATGTCGATCTGCACTCTGCTGCGCTGCAGTGGTGCCTCCAACGCGCTGGACAGGTCCGGCAAAGTGGACGTCTCGAAGCGTCGGATGAGGTCCTGGACGTCGGTCCTGTCGTTGACCGTCACCTTCAGGGTCAGGTCGGCAGCTTTGGCCGTTCCTCGCAGCAGAGCCGAGGAGGTGACGACGCCGGGTAGGGTATTGACCTGGTTTTCCACGGCCGTCGCCAGCACGGACGGTTCACAGACGGTGAAACCTTCACCGCCGTCATCATGCAGGCGGTAGGCGCCTGCGGTGTTCTTCCTTGGGATCTGGGCGATGACCCACAACAGCCCCAACACACCCATGATGACACCGACGACCAGCATGATGACCACCACCCAAGACGCTGCAAAGACCGCATGCAGATCACCGGTCACGACACGGTCTCCGGACGGAGCCGTGTTGGCGAGGACATGCATTTGTCCGCTGGACTGCAGGAGCAGGGCGACCCCCGCAGCTAGGGCAAGGATACCCAGAATCGTCAGCCAAATGCGGTTCAGGGTTCCAGCTGTCTGTCTCATCGGAAGCCTTCCTTCAAGGGAGGGGAGATAGTAGCGGACACAATGTCAGCCCTTGGATCGGATCGTGGCGGTCACGCGCGGGACCGGATTCAGCCCCGTTGCTTCCAGGCGGTTCCGGACACTGTCTGTGACCCTGCTGCGCAGATCGCCGGTATCATGCAGCGGAGTTTGGACGCTCAGATGCACGTGCTTGGTGGTGGCGGTCGCTGAAGCGGAGCCGACGCCGTCGATCTGCCGGCACTGCGCTTTGGCCAGATGCGCCACCGCGCGGCGGGTCATCACGATTTCCTGCTCCTGCACCCGCCCGGCTTTTTCTTCCCGGCTACCGCCTGCGTCGTTGAGCATCAAGGCGCTGAAACCGCCCGGGACGATGGCGCACAGCAACAGAATCACCCCTATCACCACCGCGGCTATCCCGATCCACCACGCACCCGAGCCGTTCCACGCCAGGGAGGTGAGCCAGTCACGTGGTCCCTGCAGGACATTGGGCCACGTGCCATTGACCAGCCGTGCAACGGTCAGCCACACCAGCAAGACTCCGGCAGCCAGCAGCAGGATGCCCACGATCAGCGCCGGAACGGCCCTGCTGGGCCGGTGCCGTAGACGTGTTGAACGTCCATCATGGCGGCTCATAGCAGTCTCCTTCGCCCGTTGGTCTCAGCGCCGGTGGTCAGCCACGAAACCTTGATATCGACCTGGCGCACTTCAACCCCGGTCAGCTCCGTCACCTTGGCCCTAATCCGCTGGCGCAGCGCCTCGGTGGCCTGGCGCAACGGAACCGGATACAGCATCCCCACTTCCACGCTCAGAGTGGCGATGTTGCCGGTAAGTTCCACGGACGCTTTGGGCCGGGCTGACAAGTCCGCATGGGCGCCGATTCCGAAAAACCCTCCAGAGGAACCGCCAGCAGATGACGCATCACCGGCGACCTGGCCGGCGATTTTTTCAATCACCTTGTCCGCCACCACGGTGTGCCCCCTCGAACCCATCTCCACATCGCCCCCACTGCCATCGCTGCCGCCAACGTCACGGCCGCCAGGCCGGTCAAACGGCAGTTTGTGGGCGCCCTGGGGGTTCATCGGCTCGATGCTTTACCGAACAGGGCCGCCATATCGAGTTTCCCCTCCGCGACCCGCCCGACAATCAGACCGATGAAGCCAAGAACCACCGCGGCCACCAGCGCCCACCAGCCGCCGAACCCCAAAACGATTCCCAGTACCAGACCTATCGTCAGGCACCAACGTGTAGTAGACATAGCCATCCTCTTCTCACCGGCCTTTTCCTCACCGGGCGGGGAATCCCGCCCGACGTCATTACTGAAGATCGGTCTTTTGATCCTTCTGGTCCTGCTGGTCATCATCGGGCAGGTGCACATCGGTGACGTTGACGTTCACTTCCAGCACCTCCAAACCGGTGGCGTGTTCCACCGACTGGATGACGTTACGGCGGATCCCCTGGCTGACGTCCACTATCGAGATCCCGTACTCCACAACGATGGAGACGTCAATGGCCGTCTGGCGTTCGCCCTTTTCCACGCTGACGCCGCCGCTGACATTCGTTTGCGAACCGGGAATCCGTTCGGTCAGGGCGCTGAATGCACGGCGCCCTGCACTTCCCATGGCGTAAACGCCGGGAACCTCACGCGTGGCCATGCCGGCGAGCTTCTGGACTACCGTTTCCTCAATCGTGGTGTCCCCGCGGTCCGTATGCAGTGCGTCGTTCTTTTTCGGCTGCTCCTGAGGAGCGCTGTGCTTCTGCTCCTCAGGGGTGGCCATAACGCCGCTGGAGCTTCCGGGGATCTTCGCTGCCTCTGACATGGGAAACGTCTCCTTCTCGGGAATAGTAATCGTGCTTACAAAGATAAAGACGAAGCCCACCGGCAAACGTCACGCAGCAATGCAGACTTTCTGAAATATTTGCCGGAATCGCCCGGATCAGATCCAGCCTGCGGCCGGGTTATGACATATTGGGGGCTAGCGCCGGTACGTCGCCGGACGGAACGGACAGCCCATGGAGGATCGCGGAGCCGGCTTCGAATCGGAACTGGAACTGGAACTGGATGAGGGAAGCATCGTCGCCCGCGCCCAAGACGGGGATCTGGCCGCCTTCGAGCAGCTGGTGATCGCCTACCAAGACAGGCTCTTCCGTTTGGCATACCGAATGCTTAACGACCGGGGAGAAGCCGAAGACGTGGTGCAGGATGCCCTGACGGCGGCCTGGCGCGGACTGCCGATGCTCCAAGACGTCCGGGCCTTCGGCGGCTGGGCCTACCGGTTGGCAACCAACAGATGTCTGGACCTGCTCCGCAAACGCTCCGCTCATCCCGAGACGATCACCGATTTGGAGGATCTTCGTTCCGCCACAGAATTTCGTGCCACGTATGGACCTGGGGGATCAGACCCGGCATACGAAGCCGAAACGGCCGCTCGGCAGGACAGTCTGACCACACTCCTGAACACCCTGCCCCCCGAACAGCGTGCCTGCTGGCTGCTTCGGGAAATGCACGGACGCAGTTATGCCGAAATCGGTGCCACACTAAAGATAAGCCAGTCCGCGGTTCGCGGCCGGCTCGCCCGGGCACGGCACGAGATAGCGGAGGGGATGAGCGAATGGCGGTAGATGACGTCCCCCGTCTGGGCTGCGGACGCAGCATCGACCGGATCTGGGCCACAATTGACCAACCACCGAGCCCGCACGAAGAAAAGTGTGAACAATGCCAATCGGCCAGGGAAAGACTGAAAAAGCTCACTGAGGCTACCCGTTCCCTGCGGGAAAGCGACCTTCACAACACCTCACTAAAACCGCGCCTCAGTGTCAAAAACGCCATCATGAATGTTGCCCGCGCAGAGATCCGCCGCAGCAGGAGAATTGCCCTGCACGGCAAAGAGAACGGAACAACCGAGATCAGCGAACAGGCCCTGAGTTCCGTCATCCGGTTCGCAGCGACGGCGATCCCCGGCATTCATGCACGACGCTGCCACATCGAAATACGCTCCGGCGGCAACGACCCCTCCGGCGAGGATCGCCCCTCCGGAAACACGGCTACCGCGGCTAACGAGGGTGCCCACCTCATTATCAATCTTCGGGTTGCTGCCGCCCCGAGCGTCGAAATCCCCCGAACCGTCGACTCCCTACGGCAGAGAATCAGCAACGCCATCACGGCATGTGTCGGCATCAGCGCCGGAACCATCAACATCACAGTGGAGGATCTCTACGATGTCTGAACAACCCGTGCAGGGCCAAGTCATCACCAGTCAACTGATCGCCTCTTTGGCTGCCCGGACCGCACTGGAAACCCCCGGCGTGCTCAGGCTCGAACCCACCATCCAAGGGTTTCTGGCCAGGCTCGGTCCCGCCGCCCTTCAAAACCTCCGTAACCCCGGCAGCCAAAACGGTACTTACCGGCACGACGGGGTGACTGCTACCATCAGCGACGGAACTGCCCGCATCCATCTCGACATCGCCACCGACATCGCCTACACGGCGCTCAACGTCGCCGAAACAGTAAAGCACCGCGTCCGCGAGAGCATTAGCCACACCGGCCTGACCCCAGGCAGGGTCGACATCAGCATCCTTGCGATAGAACCACAACCACGAACAAAACTAAGCTAGCGCGGGTGCCAAGTTCTGAATAGGTAAGACCGCCTTAATATGCAAGCGCTACAGCTTCGCGCTGCACAGCGGTCAACGCACCCATACACTTGCCCACCGCTTCCACTTCGAGCCGCCCACTGATGGTCTCAACAACCTCGTCGAACTCCATACGGGGGCTCATTGCACCGTGATGTGACTCGCGGTTTTCGCACTTTGAGACTGCCTGGCTGTGTCCACTGCTCGTCTGTGCGTCAACATCAACAGCCACGCCAAGGGGCTGCCAGCCACTGGATCGAAGTTACTGGACGACCGCCAAACCTGCAGATACACCTCCTGCATGATGTCTTCGCTCAATTCCGGGTCCCGGACCACCCGCCTCGCTAGCGGGAGTTTCCCGGCTAGCTGGGGGCAGACTTGTATCGGTGCAGGTCAGGGGCTGTTTTTGAAGTCTCCGGGTGTATGACCTAACTTTTCTTGGGGGCCAGCTTGGCGAGGTTGAAGACCTTG
>NZ_JASISR010000071.1 GCF_030063245.1 Paenarthrobacter sp. PH39-S1 | reverse complement strand
TGCGGGTCCACCGAGAAAGCTGATCGCGTTCTTCCTCGGTGAGGATCAGTTCAGCCTTCGGGCGTCCAGTGCGTGCCATACACCAATTTTAACACTCATTCAACGAATTTACGACGCAGGACACTAGTCGTGCAGGATAACTTGGTAGAGATTGTGGTGTTGCCATTTCCCGGCAATCTGCCAGTATCCCGGTGCCATCCCGATCTGCCGGAAGCCCGCCTTCGTTAGCACCCGTTGCGGGCGAACATTGTGCAAGAGAGTACTCGCTTCTATGCGGTGCAGCCCGATTTCATCCCGTCCCGTTTCGACTCTTTCCTCGGCTTAAGGACGACCGTCTTATGGAACGCCCAGTGACCGCAGGACTTGAAGTTATCGAAAAAAGGGACGGGGCGTCTGGCCGCCTTGTACGCTGGCGTCACGGCACCACCGTCGAATATTTCCTTTAAAGCTTATCGGCGTCCCATGGTTTTGGGCGGTGCTTCTTGCCGTCCTCATCTTCTTCGTCGTCGCTATCCCGGCCATCAGGGCTGCGCGAAGTGAACATCGCGAGCTCCACCCCGCAAAGGACGACGAGGAACCTCCCGAAAAGGAAGCACCAAGGTGTACCGCTCCCGACGCCTAACCAGCAGCAAGGCCACACAACAAACGATGCAGTGATCGAATCCTTGGACGTTTAGCCGGCTGGCGTCGGCCACGCATGACGCAGCCCGACGACGATGCATGGACCGCCGACGTCGAACCGGAACCGCAACGTTTCGTCAACCCTGCGCACGACGAGACCCTGCGCTATCTTGCTGCCCATGGGCCTGCTACGAATCCCCTTGAATTGGGAGTTGTAGGTAGGAGGCGTGCTCGCCACCGGTGTGGATGACGTGCTGCCCTCTGTTGGCGCCGACGTATTCCTCGATTCCCGGCATCATCGTCCCCAGGATGTTCCGGGAGCTGATGACGAAGCGGAGCTGTTCGCCGGAATGGAGGGCGAGGCCGATGGGGAGCAGCTCGACGTCGATTTCGACGATCTCGCCGGCCGACAGCTTCTCGACGCGGTCGAAGGTGTGAGCGGGCACGTCGTCGGTTGACAGGGTCCTGTCGAGGTGGCGGGAGGAGACGCGCAGCCGTCCATCCGAGCCCTTGTAGCGCAGGATCGTCGCTCCGTGATCGGTGAGGTCGTGGGCCATCGGGCTCTGGTTGGGCACGGTGAAGGCCTGCAGCGGTGTTCCCCATTTATCGAGCTTCTGCACGAGCACGAACAGGTCCATGTCATCGGCGCCCCGTGCTTCGACCCAGAGGTGAGCCTTCGGGTAGCCGACGAGCACAGTCTCCTGCTCGAATCCCATGATGAACGACACCGCGTTCGGATTGGAGTCGACGGCATAGGTCACCGGCACCTCGCCCGCAGGCGCTTCGGCGGTCAGGGCCCGCGAGCGTCCGTCGAGGTAGTACTTCATCGACGTGACGCCTTTCGGGGGGAACTGGTCCGCGGCGACATTGACCTGGTCGCCTCCCTCGAGATCGAGTATGGCGTAGCGCACGCGCGGTGTCTGCTCCCAGCCGTTGTCCTCGTCCCTGAGGAATCGGTCGAAGAAGCGACGGAGGTCTTCCTGGTTCATCTCATCGTAGTAGTCGGGCCACTCCTGGCTGTTGTGCACGCGCAGCCATTTATTCTCAGCGGCGATGCGCCGCCAGGCGCGGAACGTTCCGGCGGTGTGCAGCGTGTTGGAGTAGCTGGCGACGACGTAGGCGGGCACGTCGATCCGGTCGAAGTCGGGGATCTTGTTCTCCCACAGGTCGCCCATGAGCGGGTAGCGCTCGGCCTCCGCGAGGATGTCCTCTTTGCGGCCCTTTCCGAAGAAGCTGCCGGTCTGCAGCTGGCGGGCGAATCCGGTGTCCGGCATCCCTCCCCGCATGACCAGGTCGCGGTAGACGTCGCTCACGCCCTCCCACGGGTTGATGGCGGCGAGGTGTGGCGGCTGCTCGGCCGCGGCAAACCACTGCGTCGCCGCGAGGTATGAAGTTCCGCTCATCCCGACCTTGCCGCTGCACCACTCCTGCTCGGCCAGCCACTCGATGATGTCATAGCAGTCGCGACCGTCCTGACGATCCCACAAGACGCTGTCGCCGTCGGAGTCGACAACACCGCGGATGTCTGGATTGCAGATCGCGTATCCCTGCGCGCACCAGAAGGCCGGGTCGGGGCCTTCGAATTTCTCCAGGCCCGAGACGACACTGTTGTCCAGGCCGACGAGGCCGAAGATGCCCATCACGCTCGGTGAGGTGCCCTGGCCCTTGCCATAGGGGCTGTATGCCACGATGACGGGCACCTTCTCGCTGTCGGCCGGACGGAACACGTCGACGTGGATCCTCACGCCGTCGCGGAGCGTAACGGCGACGTCCCTTTCAAAGACGATGTCGACCGGCAGCGAGCGGAACTGCGGCGCGATCTGAAAACCGGCCTCGAGAGTTCGCGTTCCCGGATCGAACTCCGTCAGCAAGCCGGTCCTGGCCGCCGGCAGCGGGCCAGACGGCAGATAGATCTTCTTCTCATCGCTCATGAGAGCTCCTCCTCTTTCCTGGTCCGAAGACCGGTTCTCGCGTCATTGCGGGCGTACGTTTTGACGGCCAGCTCAACGCCAGTTGAGTTATTTTATGAAACCGGCGAAAACCGGTCGAGTGTGGTGATCCCGGCGAACTGGTGTGGGCGCATGCCAGCCATCAGTCGTCCGTAGTTCTCGGACAACGCCTCGAGGTTGAGCGCTCCGTGCAGCGTGATGATCCGGGCATCACGCCAGGAACGCTGGATGGGCTCGAAGTCCATGATCGCCGTGGACCCGGAGTTCCGCTGCAGAAGCTCGATCGCCTCTGCACACCATCTGGCTGCGTAGGCCGTCTCGACAAGGACCCTGGCGCTGAACAGTTGCATGTACCCGGGGTCGGCTGGCGTGCCTGCTGCGGCGAGTTCGCCCAGTCGATCGGTTTCCTCGGCATTGGCGCGGGTCATTAACGTCGCGGACTGGATCTTGGAATGGACCTCCGCGAGCATCAGGTGCGTGAGGGGCGCTTCCAACTGGTTCTTGTACGTTGTCCCCCGGATGGGGCGCCCGGCCGAGCGCTCGAGGAAACGCTCGAGCGCGCCTTGGGCGATGCCGATCGACATCCCCGCCATCAGGCTGAACGACCAGCCGAGCGATGGCGCCTTCCAGAGGGATCCCGCCAGGCCGCTCTCGATTGCCCCCGAAGCGATCTTGCGGAAGTCGACGCCCCGGTATTCGGGGACGAACAGGTCCTCGCCCTTGAGCGTGACGGAGACGCTTCCAGTGCCGCGCATGCCGGCGACGTGCCAGTCGTCAAGGAACGTGAGCTGGTCGCGTTGCACCTGCACGCCGACCAGATAGGGTCCGTCGGCACCTTCCGTGATGCATCCGAGGTTGGTGAAGGGCGCCCAAAGGGACGCGGTCGCAAAGGTCCATGGGCCGCCGCTGATGATCCAGCCACCCTCGACGTGCTTGGCGCGCCCGCGAGACGCCGGAAAATGGCTCGAGCCGGCAACCCGGGGCCCGACCCACTCCGATCCGAAGACCTCTTCCAGCACTCGGGGGCCCGAGCCGGCGGGGATCCAGTCTGTCGACGCTCCTGCCCACACGACCCATCCGCACGACCCGTCCCACTTCGAGACTTCGGTCACGACGTCCAGCTGCTGACTCACGGAGAGCTCAGCACCGCCGAACTCGGCAGGGCTGGCGATGGTAAAGGCGGCGGTGGCATCCAGATCGGCTATCGTCGCGTCCGAAAGTCGGGCGGCACGTTCCGCCTCCGGGGCGCGCTCCCGCAGGGTCGGTCCGATGACGCGCACTTTTTCAAGGATCGTTCCGAGCCGCTCGGCGGTGTTACTCGTCGGGTCCATGATGGTTAGTTCCTCGATTCGTTCTGCGGCACTATGGGCAACTGCACGTAGCTGGGGTGGTCGGGACCGGTGTGAACGGTGTTCGTCGCCCCGGCGTGATAGCTCTCGTCGTAGGCACGGGAGGGAATTCCGGCCGGCGAGTACGGTTGGATGTCGACCCTGAGCCGGCAGCCCCGGCGGATCACCGCACTGCTCGGATTGAGGCCGACCTCGACGAAGACGACCTCGCCACTCTCAAGCGGCCGGTAGTCCGCCTCGAGGTGCGTCTGAACCGGCCAGTAGTCCGTCGACCGCTCCTCGTCGATCGTGCGATGCGACACTTTAAGCAGGCCGTGCCCGGTTGGGTGGATGTTCGCTGGATCGATCGGCGGCACGAGCGACTCGTACCGGATTTCGCGATCCTGCTCGTCGAGGACTCTCAATGACACGTAAACATCCATGTCAGTGCTCGTCGAGGACACCCACAGGCCCGCCTTCATGTAGCCGGCGAGCACCACGTCTTCCGTCATCGGTTCGCTGATGAACGAGACACCCGTTGCCCAGCGCGCAGTGCCGCCGACATAGCCGGTCGGGGCCAAGATGGGATGCCCTCGGTCGAGCGCGGCGTCGTAGCCCGCCGACGCCTCGGTGGTCGGGATGGACGCGCTGATTCGCCGGAAGTCGTTGCGGCGGGCGTCCCCTGTCCAGTCTGACGGAGTCGCGTCGAGGTACCAGCGCGGGTAGGTCGTGCGCGCTATCGGCCATTCATTCTCTTCCAGCACATAGTGGCCGCCGTTTCCGCTGCGGACCTGCACCCGCACGGGCGCGCCATCCATCACCGCGTTGTCCTCGCCCTTGAGCCAATAGCCGAAGAAGGCCAGATGGTCCGCGATCGTCGAGCTCTTGTAGCTGTGCGGAAACCACGCGTCGACAAAATCGAACTTCTTCGATTGCACACCGGTCGAGCGGATGAAGGTCTCACTGCTGCCGAGCTGGTGGATGACGACTCCGGTCTGTGGACCGACTATCCAGACCGGCGTCGTCGCCTTTTCCAGCTCGGGGCGCATGAATATGGAGCCGTTGGGACCGTATGCCGCCGGATCATTGAACTCCGTAGCCAGCATGCGGGCCAGCCAATCGGTTTCCCGCCGCTTTCCGTTGTAGTTATGGCCCGCCATCGCCGCGCGCCACCACGTCCAGAAGCCTTCGCCGTATAGGCCGCCGCCGTAGACGGCCTCGTTGTACAGGTCTGAGTCGGTGCCGAGGGCGATCATGGCCTTGAGGTGCGGCGGCCGCAGGCTGGCGACGGTGTGCTGGGTGATCGCCAGGTAGGACATCCCCCACAGTCCGACGTTGCCGTTCGACCAGGGCTGTGTTCCGGCCCATTCGATCGCGTCGTAGTAGTCCTCGGCCTGCTGCACGCTGAACGGCGCCTGCAGGCCCGGGCTGTTGCCGACGCCCCGGGCATCCACTCGAATGCAGACATAGCCGTTCGGCACCCAGACGGAGGAGTCGACGCTTTCGTGGTTCTCGTACTGCAGACCGTCCGGGTTTCCGGTGAAGTAACGGTCCTCCAATTCCTCTTTGCGCTGTGCATCCTCGCCGCTGCCGATGGTGCCGTGATCGAAGCTTTTACCGTAGAAACCCTGGTTCATGACCACCGGGTATTCGCCCTCATCCGCAGGTCGGAAGACGTCTGCGCAGACCCAGCTCCCGTCCCGCAGTGGGATTCTGACGTCGGTGAGCTTGATTATCCCGCGGATGTTGCGGCGCAGCTCGTTGCGTGCCGCTGCACCGTTGCGGAGCCTGCGCGGCGTGTTCGCGGAAAAGGCACCGGGGGTGGCATTGAGCGTGGCCAACAACCCCGTGACGGCGGGGTCGCTGGCAAATGTGATCGTCTGGTCGGTGGCGAACGCGACCATGGCCGCGGTGCCCTCTAAACCATGTTCTGCCCCGTCGAGGTCTGCGGCATCCGTCGCGGCCTGATTGAAGTTCAGGACCATCGGACCGATCACGTCGTGCACGACCGGAGCGATCGTGATGCCGTTCTCGAAGTCGCCATCCTGATCGAGAGTCTGCACAAACCTGGCGATGTTGGTCACCATCGGATCGTGCAGCCGATCAAGCTTCCCATCGGCGCGATCGACCAGTTGCGCGAGGTTCACCCGCGGCGCCCCGTCGATGGCCCCCAGCACCAGCCCGCCGATCAGGAACGTGACACATTCGCCCGACCTGTAGTGGAACTCGCCGCGCTCGTTCGTGATGCCGCTTCCGGTCGGCGTCTGGTAGCCAAGGCCGCGGATCGGGCCGGCGACCACGCCCCTGTGTGTCTGACTCGCGCTCATCTATTTTTCACTTTCGTTAGGCTGCCTTGGCAGCACGACGTATTTCGCGTGCGGCGACCCTGCCTGCCCGCGCCAAGCTGCAGGGAGTCCCTCGAGCGTTACGGTCCTGACGTTCACATGTAGCGTGCCGGCTCCAATAGCGGCCCACAGCCAGGTCAACGCGGGCTGCTTCTCCGTCAGGGGCGTGTGCAGCCCGGCGAAGCCGATCACGGTGAGCTGCTTGCCTCGAAGCAGGCCGGCAGGCAGCGTAGCGGTCGGGCTCGCCGAGTGCCCGATGTTGACGACGCGCGCCCGTGGCGCGCACACCTGCAGCGCCGCCTCCAGCGGCATCCCATAGAGGCCGTCAAGGACGACGTCGACCGCGCCACTCGCGGCACGCAAGCGGCCCGCAAGCTCGGCGCCGCCGTCGTCCGCGCGCAGCTCGACCACCGCGTCGGCGCCAAGAGATTTCAGGCGCTCCAGTGCAGCGCGGTCGCGACCGACGCCGATTACTCGCCCCGCTCCTCTCACGGACGCGATCTGCACGGCGAGTTGTCCGACGGCACCGGTCGCGCCAAGAATCAGCACCGTCTCACCTGACTTCATCCCGGCCGCCTCGACGAGCGGCATGAACGCCGCCACGCCCGAGTTTCCGATGGCGGCGGCCTGGACCGGGTCGAGCCCATCGGGCAACGACAGGATGTCTGCGTCGTCCACGACAACTTGCGTTGCGAAAGCCCCCGACGTGGCCGGTGACGCGTTGCACTGCGCATAAACGAGCGATCCCTGCGCGAACCGGTCTGACCCGGATCCGCGAGTAGTGGCTTTTTGAGGCCGGAATTCTGGCGGGGGCGTGAATTTCGGCAACTTTTGGGTCCGGGCATGACAAAAGCCCGGTTGTCGTGTCGGGTGGGCGGAGGCTCCA
>NZ_JASISR010000070.1 GCF_030063245.1 Paenarthrobacter sp. PH39-S1 | reverse complement strand
GGAGCCTCCGCCCACCCGACACGACAACCGGGCTTTTGTCATGCCCGGACCCAAAAGTTGCCGAAATTCACGCCCCCGCCAGAATTCCGGCCTCAAAAAGCCACTACTCGCGGATCCGGGTCAGAAACCGCTAAAGCAACACGTGGGCTCGTGTTGATCAGTCAGGCGGACAGGACGGTGAGGCGACTGCTGGATTAGGCTCCGATGAAGTCATGTACGGCCGGGCAACACGCCTGATGCGGGCGGCCAACCAGTGGACTGGTCATGTTCAGGACAACCGGAAAAGTTATCAGTCGAGAGTCAGGTCACACCGGGCTGACGGCCTGCTACCATCATCGCCGTCCAGAGGCCGATCAGATGAATAGTCCTAAGTGTCGGATTCAGCCGGAGTCCCTTCCTATTTCGGGGCCGGGCGCACCAGTTGCGCGGGCCGGCCTACCGCGTCCGTACCACTTCGCCGGCCGTGGGGTGCATGGCCAGCGCCTCCGCCACTGGATAGAGCATCAGCACGCCCAGCACGGCAAACGACCACTGGTAGCCCGCTTCCGGCCCGGCGCCCGGCAACAGCGCCTCGGCCGTGCGCAGGATCAGCGCCCCGACGGCAACGCCCAGGCCGGTGGCAATTTTGGCGATGGTGGAGGAAAGCGTGTTGGCGCCCGTCATGCGGGCCTTGGGCACGTCGGCGAACTGCAGGGTGTTGTAGGCGCTGAAGCCGACGGAGCGCAGCACGCCGCTGGCAAGGAGGACCGCGGCGATCACGGCCAGCGGCGTATCCGGCCCCAGCAGGGCGCACAGCCACAGCACCACTGCGCCGCCGGCGTTGCTGAGCAGGAGCACGGACCGGAAGCCAAAGCGGCGGATCAGGGGCGAGGTGGCCGGCTTGATCAGCACGTTGCCGGCAAACACGGCCATGGTCGTCAGCCCCGCCTCGAAGGCCGTCCAGCCAAAGCCGAGCATGAACATCAGCGGCAGCAGGAACGGCACGGCGTTGATGACCAGCCGGTACAGCGCTCCGCCGCCGTTGCCCACCCGGAACGTGGGGATGCGCAGCGCCCGCAGGTCCAGCAGCGGGTGCCGGGCCTGCCCAAACCACCGGAGCGCCGAGGCCCCGGACGCTGCGGCCACGCCCAGCCACAGCCCGACGGCGGCCCAGGGCGTGGGTGCCGCACCGATCAGGTCCAGCCCGATCACCAGGGCGGCCAGGGACGTGCCGGTCAGCACAAAGCCCCACCAGTCCGGGGGCGGCACCTTGCGGGCCCGGATGGCCGGGACCACCCGCAGCGCCACGCCAAAGGCGATGGCACCCAGCGGCACGTTGATCAGGAAGATCCAGTGCCAGCTGGCGTAGGTGGTCAGCAGGCCGCCCAGTGCCGGCGCGATGACGGGGGCGATCAGCCCCGGCCACGTCAGGTAGGCAATCGCCTCCAGGAATTCCTTCCTGTCGGCGTCCCGGAGCACCACCAGCCGTCCGACGGGGACCATCATGGCCCCGCCCAGTCCCTGGAGCATCCGCGCTCCGCAGAGGAAGGCGAGGCTGGGGCTGAGTGCACACAACAGCGACGCCAGCGTGAAAATGGCGATGGCGGCCGTGAACACCCGCCGGGCGCCAAAGCGTTCGGCCAGCCATCCGCTGATGGGGATGCCCACCGCCAGCGTGATCAGGTAGGACGTCATGGCCAGGTTGATGTCCACCGGCTGCACATGGAGGTCCGTGGCCATGCCGGCCGCCGCCGTGGCAATGATGGTGCCGTCCAGGATTTCCATGAAGTACGTTCCGGCGACCAAAAGCGCCAAGGCGCGGCTAAAGGAACTGGTGCCTGCCGCCGTCGTACTAGTGATTCCCACTGCCCAAGCCTAGCCAACGGGGCCCCGCGTGACACAATTCACGCCGATCAGGAAAACAAGCGCAACCCACTCTGCGCTGACTGTTTAGGAGCACCCACTTCGCAACAGAAAGCTGCGCACGTGAGCGTCGACGTTACACCCGAAACCGTTCTGCAAGATGAACTGCCGCAAGATGCTCGCGAAATGGGGTGTGCGTGCCTCACATGTTGTGCTCGGGCAAGTCGTTGCCGGTGCGGATGGTGTCTAGAAACTTGCGCCGAGCTATCGACAATGTGTTGTTTATGCGCCAGTGTTGATCCCGAGGTTGGTGACTCTCGCGATTCAGACCGCTTCCGGGGGGACGTCGCAGCTCCCCAACTATTCATCACCAGAAAGAGGCTCGCCACCCTAAAGCACAAGGGGTGGCCTGCGTTTTTACGGCGTCCTGAAAGCCCTGCAAGAAATCCTAGCCAGCATGCTCGAACGCTGCCCCACGGGCCAACGGCCACCACCCACCTAACAAAGCACTACTGGGGCTTGGCGCCAATCACTTTTCGAATCCTAATCACCCCCCCCCCGCATGAGGGCTAGATTTTTCTTCGAACGGGGATTCCACAGGCGATAGGGACGAAATCCATGCCGGAATGCCGAAAAAGAAAGACGCCGCATCTATGACCCACTTCAATGACCGCACCATCCTCGTATCCGGAGCCAATGCCGCTGAGGTGAGCCGGCCTTTGCGACCCGTGATCGGGCAGACGTTTGACGCTGTCCTGTTCGATATGGACGGCACCCTCATAGACTCGACCCCCGCGGTGCGTCGGGCCTGGCTCGCGTGGTGTGCCGAACGTAAACTAGATCCATCGTTCCTGGACGGCGCCCACGGCCAGCCGGCCCGGGACATTGTGGCTTTCCTGGTTCCGACCGAAGAGTTCGACGAAGCCTTTGAGCGCATTCAACAAATCGAGATCGCCGAAGTCGGCGGCATCACTGTCCTTCCCGGAGCCGCCGAAGCGCTCTCGGCCATCGGGGAATATCGCAAAGCGATTGTCACCTCGTGTACGCGGTCCCTGGCCACGGCACGAATCACGGCTTCCGGGCTGGTGCCACCCTGCGTGGTAGTCACCTTCGACGACGTCGTACGCGGCAAACCGGACCCCGAACCTTTTGCGCTCGGCGCCCGGCGGCTGGGTTTCGACCCCGGCCGCTGCCTCGTCGTCGAGGACGCAGCGGCTGGCCTGCGGTCCGCGCATGATGCTGGGTGCACGACCCTGGCGGTGGCGGGTACACACGCAGCGGCGGATCTGAGTGCCGATCTCGTCATTACCAGCCTGGTTGAGCTCGAATTCTCGGCCACGGCCAGCGGCATCCACGTCGCGCGGCGTACGTCCCGAGGCGGGAAATTCCACCGGCTGCAAACATCGTCCGCGGAGGGCCCGTCCATGTCCTGAAGGTATTTCAATGTCATCGATGACATCGTCAGCAGGGCATGGATGCCGGCCGGCCGCCGGGACTGTGGGAAACTGTTGACGTGAGTATTGCTGCGCCCGCCGCGTCCGACGACGGCACGACCCCCGCCACGCCGCCAGACGGCCCGCTTTCTGGATCCGTCCCACCGGGTACCGGCCTTTTCGACGCCATCCTTCTTGACGCCGGTCTTTTTGACGCTGTCCTGTTTGACCTTGACGGCACGCTTGTCGACCCGGCGGGAGGCATCACCGGTGGCATCGCCCATGCGCTGCGGACCGTGGGCCTGCCCGCGCTCGCGCCCGTGGAGCTGGAGAAGATGGTCGGGCCCAAGCTCGCCGACGCGCTCGTGTCGATTGCCGGCGTGCCGGAACCCCTGGTGGGCGAGGTCATCGCCACGTACCGCGCCTGGTATGCGGGGGAGGGGATGGCGATGTCGAGGGTGTACCCGGGCATCGGCGAGCTGCTCACGGAACTCCGCGCTGCGGGCCTGCAACTGGCCGTGGCCACCCAGAAGCCCGAGCCGCTGGCCCATACGCTGCTGACCCACCACGGGCTGGCCGATTCCTTTGACCTGATCTGCGGATCGCACGCTGACGAGACGCTCATGCCCGGCGAGCCGGGGTACCGGGCAGACAAGACAGGGGTCATCGCCGCTGCGCTCGAAGGGCTGGCCGGACATGCCGGGCCACACGCCACAGCGCCCCGCACCATCATGGTGGGGGACAGGCACCAGGATGTCAACGGTGCGCGCGCCAACGGCCTGGACTGCATCGGCGTCTCGTGGGGCTTCGCCCCCGACGGCGAACTGGCGGCGGCAGGCGTTGCCGCCGTCGTGCATTCCTGCACGGAACTGGGCCGGGCGCTGGGACTGGCCCCCGCCGGAACGGGGGAGGGCGGCCGCGGTGCTCTATGACCTCGCATTCATCGACTTCGACTTCCCGGCTCAGCAGGGCCCGTTGCGGTGCCACCTGGCACGTCGGAGCTTGTGCGGCATCGTCCAGACCGTCTCAGGTGAATCCGTCGGGCAGCGGCACCCCAGACGATAGTCCAGGCAAGCCTGCTCATCAACAACCTTGGCCTGGAACTCCAGAATTGACCGCGGGAAATCTGACTGTCCTATGCTGCCAAGCTACACCTGAGCAAACCGGATAGGCACTACGTCCGTTATGGGCGCTTGAAGTCAGCTCCTTCACGGTGCCAGTGGTTACCGAACTTCCGGTATGCCTCAGTTTGATTTGATGGACGATTAAGCGAGGTATTTGGCTGCACGAGGGCCGCCCATCGACCGACTTGGCGTTGCACATCAGGTTGTCCCAAGTTGAGATAAACAGAAAATCCGGTATCCACCGGCCGCCCGGGGAAGCCCGCTCACGGTCAAAACCTGTCAGACCCGGGTGTACCGCCGGGCCTGAACCGGCAGAGTTCTCGCGGTTAGGCCGTGAATATCACAAAGAACTTTCTGATCCGTTCTTGGATCTCCCAAGTCCCTCGCCACCCAATTGGGAAGACGGCGGCACTTCCGGCCTCCAGAGTTACGGCTTCACCGTCATCCTCGGTGACCACCATGCGGCCTTCAAGGACGTGAATCACCTCACCGCGCTCTAAAAACTCCCATCGCGAGAGGCCTGGTTCGGCTTCCCAGACTCCAGAGAGGATGCGTGAGTCGTCGCTGGTAAAGGGAATGGCTATCCTCGTAGGAATCTCTTTGCCTATCACCTCGGCCAATGGGGGGCCGAGTAGGGATTCGTCTAGCTCCGCTTCGAAGAGCTCGCCGGGCTGGAAGGTTATGCTCATTTTGGATTTACCTTTCTGCTGCTACTCGCCGGTATCGTCTCCGGCGGGCTGGTGGTGATGGCCGCGGCTCGATTAAGCAGCGATTGAACCTTCAATCGTCAATGGGAAGGGTTCGATCATGGCGGTCAAATGCACTTCGCCTCCTCCAAAGATGGGCCCATCATCCATCGTCCTGACATTTGCGGGCAGGGGAAACGCTCATTCGGGATGGTTTAAACTACCCTTTCGGTTAGGCTGCCGGGTAGATCGTCCCGTACGCTGGCTGAACGAATGAGTCCACAGCATTCGCTCCCCCTGGCAAAGGTGACCGAGCCTATGCTGGGCGCCCGGAGCCTGGCCGGGCTGAGCCCCGGGCATGTGAAGCTGGGATAAAGGCTTCGGGACTGGCCCGGCGGTCAGTGGCTGTGATCGACCAGCTTCAGGCCGATCACGCAGCCCACCAGCCCGAAAATGAGCAACACCCTGATCACTGAGGCGGACTCGCCGCCAAAGATCATGGCGTAGCCGACGGTGATCGCGGCCCCGATGCCCACCCACACGGCATAGGCTGTTCCGGTGGGGATCTCGCGCATGGCCACAGCCAGGCCCGCCATGCTCAACAGGATGGCGACGGCAAAAACTATGGTCGGCCCCAGTTTGCTGAAGCCCTCGGACTTGCCCAGGGCAGTGGCCCAAACAGCTTCCAGAACACCCGATGCCACAAGAATGATCCACGACATGACGATTAACCCTCGGCTCTCCTGACAGAAGTGTGGGTCAGGATTTCTGTGGTAAGTGGGAAAGCATGGGCAACCCAGATGGTTTGGAAGTTCTCACACAGCCTTGACCGTTCCGGAGTTACCCATGAGTGCTACCACTCTACTCAACCCCGTCCTTGATCTGCCCCGGAGTCAGGTGACGAATGTGGATGTTACACCGGGCGCCCCGGTGACTGTCACCGTGGCGTTGAAGGCCCGCAAGCGCCTCGGGTGCCCGCACTGCGGGTTCAACACGGTGGCGGGCTATGACACCCGGTGGAGCGAATCCTCCTGGCGGCATCTGGATGTCTCCGGGGGGCCGATGATCCTGCGGATGCTCCTGCGTCGGCTGCGGTGCCCCACGCGCGGTGTGGTGGTCCAAGGCGTACCGTTTGCCCGGGCAGAGTCCCGGTTCAACACCGATTTCGAGGATCTGGTCCGGGTCGCTACAGAATTTGTCATTTTCAGCGGTGTGGTGACGCTGTCGCGCCGTGGGGGTTGAAAATGCGGCCGTGGCTGGCTCCCGCCCCTGTCGTTGAGGTGATGGTAGGCGAATATTTTTTGTCTGTTGCGGTTGACGCCGTTTCTTCTTGGTGTCGAGTTGGAGCCTGTTTTTTTCCGCTGCGGGTTAGACCCCTACATGCACCATTCCGGCCACAAGAACCGCCAGGCACCGGCGGCACTGAACGAGGCTGCATCGAAACTTATGGTGCCCTGCTCGGGACACGAAGCCATTCGCGATAACCTTGAGGTGGCACAGCCAGCTGAACGGGGGTGGACCGGTCGCTTCTACCACTCCTTCCTATTTCCAACAAGCGCCGTTTTGGTCGTAACGCCAATGGACAGGACCCGTGTTGGTCCTGCCGCATGTCATACCCGAGGCAGGAATCTTCGACTGACAGAGCGCTTGGTCCCGCCGACGCTATCTGGTCCGTCTTCCAGCCCGAGTGCTATGAGACAGGTACTGGAAGATTCATTGCCTCTAGACGATTTCTACCTTGTCTGTCACGCGACTGATGGTCCCGATGCCTGAATCCTGACCTACGGGACCAGCGATCAGCGCCGTAGGGATGACCCGCTTCGTCCCGGGTGTGCTGGCCATGATCGGTCACGGCCTCGTGGCTATTGCCCGGTGTCTCGTCGGGGCACGGATTGTCCCGGTGCCGCCGGGGTCGTTGCACTGTCATCGGAGTCCGTGGTTGTGTGCCAGGGCGATGGCCTCGGTGCGGGAGCTGACGTCGAGCTTCTTGAAGAGGTTCCGTACATGGAACTTGACCGTGTTCTCGCTGATGCCCAGTGTTGAGGCGATGGTGCGGTTGCGTTGTCCGGCGGCTAGG